>DASXUQ010000019.1:0-300000 GCA_036504735.1 bacterium | reverse complement strand
TGCGGGCGGGTCTGGAAAATTGGTGGACAATTTATCACAGGTAAAATTTGCCATTTTCTCGTCGAAAAGGGCTTTCATCTCACTCTACTCCTGACTAACTTAGATGCAGAGAGAGCAAGTAATAGGATCGGCTTGCTCAGTTTTCTGCGGTTAGACAGGATCGGAGTTCGGCATGGTTATCATCGTTGCCATTCTTTTGGCTCTGGCGAGCCTGGTTCCAGTATGGGCCCAAGACGCATTCAGCCACCCCAACGTGTTCCCCACCTCGACAGGTACCTTCTATCACGGGGTATACCCCGGCCCGTACAATGGTCGCGAAGACCAAGTTACTCCCGCGCAGTTACAGACCTACCAGCAGACGGTGGGCAAGCCGGCGATGTTTGTCTACTTTTCCCATGAGTGGGCGTTGACGCGGGCTTTTCCGACGTCTGCTTGTGCCTGGATCGACAGCATGGGCAGTATCCCCTTCATCCGGCTTTCGATGCGCAGCCAGATCGGCATGACCAATCAACAGGATCCGGTGTACAATCCGCAGCGGATCATCAATGGCGATTTCGACGCCGATTTACATGCCTGGGCTCGGGCGGCCCGCTCCTTTGGCAAGGCGATTTTCGCGCAGTATGGGATCGAGGTGAACGGTGGTGTGATGCCGTGGAGCGCCTGTTTCAACGGTGGCGGCACGACCACGGGATACGGGGATCCCACGGTGGCGGACGGCCCCGAACGGTACCGCGACGCGTACCGGCATATCATCGACATCTGCCGCGCGGAAGGCGCGACCAATATCTACTGGTTTTTCCATGTGGTGGGCTACAGTGAGCCGCACGAAACATGGAACAACATGGACCACTATTATCCGGGTGATAACTACATCGACGGCATCGGCGTGAGCATTTACGGGGCAAAGTCCATGAACGACCCCAATTGCCAGCCCTTTGCGCCGGCGATGGATTATGCTTATCCGCAGATGGCGGCGTTGTCGACCACCAAGCCGATCTGGATACTCGAAATGGGCGCGGGCGGCAACAATACCGTTTGCCCGTCAGGGACATGGGCAAACGACGCTTTCACCTCTCTGCAAGGCGGACGGTGGCCACGGGTGAGCGGCTTTTCCTGGTGGGATGAAAAATACTCTACGGGACCCAATCCAGGGGATTTCGCCGACTTCTGGGTGCAGGATGACTCCGGGACGACGCAGTCGTTCCGGACATGGGTGCGGGACCGTTCCAACGTCCTTAGCCGGCTGCCTTCGTCGCCGCCGCCCGCATCGACGGTGACGGTCAGCGCGCCGAATGGGGGCGAATCCTGGGCAACGGGAACGTCTCATGCGATCACGTGGACCTCATCGAATCTTTCGGAGGCGGTGAAGATCGAACTGAACCGCGCCTATCCCGGCGGCACGTGGGAGACGATTATTGCCAGCACCGGGAATACCGGCAGCTACACGTGGGCGGTTGCGGGCACGGCCAGCAGTGCCGCGCGGGTGCGGATTACCGGCACCACGCATACTACGGTCGGCGATACCTCGAACGCCAGCTTCTCCCTTACCACCACCGCGCCTGTGGCATCGGTGACCGTTACGGCGCCGAATGGCGGTGAAGCATGGGGGAGTGGAACATCGCATGCGATCACGTGGTCATCGGCGAACTTTCCGCAGAATGTGCAGATTGAACTCAACCGCAGCTACCCGGGTGGAACGTGGGAAGTGATCTCCTCCAGCGCATCGAATACGGGCAGTTACCAGTGGAGCGTGAACGGCTCGGCCAGCAGCAGTGCGCGGATCCGGGTGCGAGGCACAACCACGCCTGCCGTAGGCGATACGTCCAATGCGAATTTCTCGATTACGGCTACGAGCACCACACCGACCATCACCGTGACGTCGCCCAACGGCGGCGAGTTGGCGCGCCTGCAGAGCTACTATACCATTCGCTGGGGCTATACCAATGTTTCCGGTGCGCAGTATGTGCGGATTCAGTTGAATCGTAACTATCCGACGGGCACATGGGAGAGTATCAGCTATGCGACCTACAACGACGGCTCTTTCACATGGGCGGTTAGCGGCGCGACGACCTCACGGGCCCGGATCCGGATTGTCAGCTACTACAATTCGGCGATCGGCGACACGTCCGACGCCAACTTTACCATCTCCGCCGGTTACATAATGAGTGGGCCGATGGGAGGAACGGGGCTGGCGGGCGCGTCTCCCAATCCGTTCAATCCGACGACACAGATTCAGTATCAGCTCTCCGAAGCGGTCCATGTCAAGCTCGAAGTGTTTGACATCATGGGCCGGCTGGTGGCAACGCTGATGGATTCGGAGCAGGCTGCGGGCACTCACCGGGTTACATTTGATGGCAGCAATCTGGCATCGGGGATGTACCTGATGCGGATGAGCGCGGGCAACGTGACAAAAATTCAGAAGATGCAATTGCTGAAGTAATGCGAAGCGGCCGACGGATCCTCCTGGCGCAGCGGCGCAGGTACCGATCCACCCGCGCTGCAAGCCAAAGAGCTGGCTGCTTCGCAATACCGAAGGGGCTGCCCTCCCAGTACGGGGGCAGCCCTTTCTCTTTGGTAAGGCGGGAAAATTGTAAAAAGACGTGGACAAGGCTTGCTTTTTGGGCGGACGATGGCTATACTTATGGGCGATGGGTGAAGACCGTCACCGCGCGCCGCGTCTGCGGCGGAAACTTCGGATGCCGAAAGGGACAACTTCGGGAGGGAAACATGAAAAGCAGCTTAGTCGTCTGGGTAGCCGTGTTGGTGATTGCGGTGCAAGGTTGGGCGCAGCCGGACACCGTGTGGACGCATATTTACGGGCAGAGCAGTGATGACTATTCCTACGTGGTGCAGGAGACACCGGATGGCGGCGTGGTGGTGGCGGGGAGTATGTCGTCGCCGTTTTCCTGTGAACTGGTCAAGACTACCGGCAATGGCACGAGACAATGGATTCGCAATCTTGGACCGGGCAGTTCCTATGCGAACGATGTGCGCTGCACGGCAGACGGCGGATATGTTCTGGCAGGCGCCGTGGGGACGGTGGGCGCCTTAGTGTTGAAGACGGATTCGTCAGGCGCACAGAGTTGGTCGCGCACGCTGGTGCATGATCACGCGGTGTTTGCCAGTGTGTTTCCGCGTTCCGACGGCAGTTATATGGCCGCGGGGCACAGGGATATAGCTACTTCGCTTTCCGGGGTATACTACGCGCGGCTGGATTCGGCGGGGAACGCGATGTGGGAGCGTACTCTGAGCAGAACCGCATCACCGGCTCTGAGTTTGACTCTCGATGCCGCGTGTGCGACGCCCGACGGCGGCTTTGTCGGCGCGGGAACGGTGGATACGGTTGATGCGATCATCAACGAAGATTTCTATATCATCCGCGTCAATGGCGCAGGCGATACTCTCTGGACGCGGTCGATTGGCGGCGCGTACCGGCAGGGGGCGCGCAGTGTGCAGGCGACGGGTGACGGCTATGTGATTGGCGGATTCGATAATCGCGGCTCGAGTTTTTGTCCGCACGTGGTGAAGGTGAGCGAGAGCGGCGAGGTGCTGTGGAACCGGGTGATTACCACCGTGGGTTCGGTGACGTGCGCGGCGGCTTATGAAATTGAAGGCGGCGACCTGATCATATCCGGGACACTGCTGGCAGGGGCGACGGGAGTTCCGGATTTCTATCTGGCGCGTGTCGCACCGAATGATACCGTGCTCTGGTCACGCCGCTATGGCAGCGGTACGGCGGACTGGGTGGAAGATATGAAGCTGATGTCGGACGGCGGCTGTGTAATTACGGGCCGTACGCAGGCGTTTGGCGCGGCGGGTTGGGATTTTTACGTGGTGCGCACATCGGCTGTGCACACTACAGCAGATGCCGGGCCGCAGAGGGCGGTGCCGGTGTCATTAACGTTGACTTCCTATCCGAATCCCTTCAATGCCACGGCGGCCATCGAGTATTCCGTGCCGCAGACTGAACGCGTGGCCCTTCGCGTCTATGACGTGTTAGGCAGGGAAGTCGCCACACTGGCCGACGGTGCGCAGACCGCAGGAGTGCATAGCCTCACCTTTGACGGCGCACATCTTCCTTCGGGGATTTACTTCGCGCGGTTGCAGGCAGGCCAGGCGGTGCAGACGAGGAAAATGATGTTGCTGAAGTGAACTTGGAAACCGAGTCTTGGAAAAAGGGCGTCCGTGTGGCGTCCTTTTTTTGTTGGCGGGGAGGCTGAATTGGGATCTTGATTGGATAGTTTGGTGCTCGTCGGATAATGGTTATTAAATCCCCATCTCAATTTGTCAAGATCCAGATTCTTCACGTAGAGTTTGGTGGAACAAGCAAGCAGAGCCGCCGTATACTACAATAGTACTCTTCTGGTACGATTTGATTCCACGGGTCAGTACTTATCGCCAACCGCCCTCCTTACATCGCTTCCTTACCTCGTTATCCAAAATAATTCAGGTGCCACATGAAGATGTTAAGATCTACTTTTTGTACGAGTTGGGTTGTAACTGCGGCTCTGGTATGGCTTCTGATGTTGATTCCGGCGGGCAGCGCATTCAGCCAAGGGTTTGCGACTCTCGGAGGCGGTGTGGCGGGGTGGATCTATGCGACCATTGTGTACAACGGCCAGTTGATTGCGGCAGGGGACTGCCCCGGGCACATTGCCCGCTGGGATGGAGCAGTCTGGCAGCCGCTGGGAACGGGGCTGGACGGGCGCGTGAATGCCCTTGCCGTGTATCAAGGAAATCTGTATGCGGGAGGGCAGTTCTTTACGGCAGGCGGAGTGCCGGTGAGCTGCATCGCCTACTGGAATGGAGCAGGATGGAATGACCCTGAAGGCGGCGTGGGCAACATTGTGGCGTCGTTGACCGTGTACGGGGGGCAATTGATTGTCGGAGGATATTTTACATCGGCGGATGGCTCACCGGGAAATTACATTGCACGCTGGGACGGAAACGGCTGGAATGTTCTGGGTACCGGGATGGGAGGAACGCAGGGGCAAGTGATGGCCCTGACGGTGTGGAATAATCAGTTGATTGCGGGCGGGTTTTTCGATACGGCAGGCGGAAATCCCGCGCCGCACATTGCCGCGTGGAATGGGAGCGCGTGGTCATCCATCGGCGGCGGCATCGGCTGGATTGTGTATGCATTAACACCGTACAATGGCAACTTGATTGCGGGAGGACTGTTCAGCAGTGCGGGAGGAAATCCGGCCCAGGATGTGGCGCGCTGGAATGGTAGCACTTGGGCGGAAGTGGGCAACGGGGGAATTGGCGGCGGGGTGTATGGCTATGTGCTGGCCCTGACCGTGGTGGGAAATGAACTGATTGCGGGCGGGATGTTCGAACATGCCGGCGGAAATCCAGCCATGAACATTGCCGGTTGGAATGGCAGTTCCTGGGCGCCGCTGGGAAGCGGGATGAGCAACAGCGGATCGACCACGGCAGTCTGTGCGCTCACACCATTCGGAACCGGATTTGCCGCGGGAGGGATTTTCACGGCAGGGGATGCGGTGGGTTCGGCGAACATCATTGCCTGGAATGGGCCTGTGCCGCATGTGAGCCTACAGCCAATTACCGATCTGACGGCAATTCCGCTGGGTGGGAACATCGTACTGCGCTGGAGCCGCATGGGAAATCCGGCATTCCATGTCTACACCGATGCGGCGGTCAATGGCACTTATACGACACTGGTAACTGCGACGACGGATACCTTTGCAACGGTGAGTTCGCCCGCCGCTGCACAGGGATTTTATGTGGTGAAGGGGGCAGACGCACCTTAATTGGAAACGATGAACGAGAAACGAGGAACGCTGAATGGGCGGGGCGGCTGATGGGCCGTCCCGCTCCAAGGCTGTGGTGAAGCGGAATAGAAAACGCCCTGCGGCTTACGATCCGCAGGGCGTTTTCTATTTAAACCGGGCCGACAAACGCACCCGGGCGAGGGCGACTACTTTTCAGCCATGGCCGGTTTGGCCGCAGGCTTTTTGCCCGGGACATTCTTGCGGACCCATTCCACGC
Source organism: bacterium (assembly GCA_036504735.1). Taxonomy (NCBI): domain Bacteria; species bacterium. The sequence continues at coordinate 293,988 of DASXUQ010000019.1, read as the reverse complement.
CGGCGTCCACGATCTTCAGGTTCTGCTCGATGAGCGCCTTGCGCTTAAGGCCGAGGGGAATGATTTCCTTGATGGTCTCGATGGGAACAAGCTTGGTGTACTCCATGAGCGCACCCAGTAGCACCACGTTGGCCGCCTGCTGGATACCCTGCTCGGACGCGATGTCCGTCAGCGGGATGTAGAGCACATCGACGTCGGTGCGATGCAGCTTGCGGGCGATGATCGAGGAGTTCACCACAATCAGGCCGCCGGGCTTCACGGTCTCTTCGAACGTATCGAGAGACGGATCGTTCATGGCGACGAGAATGTCCGGATCCACGACCAGCGGGGAGCCGACAGGATCCTTGGAGAGGACGACGGACGCATTGGCACTGCCGCCGCGCATTTCCGGACCGTAGGACGGAATCCAGGAGACTTCGAGATTCTCCTGCATACCGGCCGCGGCGAGAATGATGCCCGCCGTCAGCACGCCCTGACCGCCGAAGCCGGCGAACTTCAGATGCGTGGTCTTGAACGCCTTAATGTAGGCTTCATTGTAAGGGTGGGTCTCGCCGAACTTGCCGAGGTCCAGAGCTTCGAACAGCTCTTCGTCACCGTTCACCTGCTTCGGTTCGTGGATGTGACCGACACGCGTGGCGGATTCATCCTTGAAGACCTGCACGGGGAAGATGGGGACCATCTTCTCGATGATATAGCGGTCGGCGGCTACCGGCTCCATCTTCCAGCCGGAGGGGCAGGCGGCGAGCAGTTCGACAAAGGAGAAGCCCTTGCCTTCCGCCTGATTCTGGATGGCCTTCTTAACGGCCTTGCGGGCGGCCATGATGCCTTTGGCGTCGCCGAGGTGGCAGCGCTGAATGAACACGGGAGCTTCGAGGGTGGCCAGCAGTTCGCAGACCTTCAGCGGGTAGCCTTCGGTCTCGGCATTACGGCCATAGGGGCTGGTGGTGGTCTTCATGCCCAGCAGGCTGGTGGCCGCCATCTGGCCGCCGGTCATGCCGTAGATGCCGTTGTTGATGAAGAACACGGTCATATTCTCGCCACGGTTGGCCGCGTGGAGAATTTCCAGACCGCCGATGGAGGCCAGGTCACCGTCACCCTGATAGGTCATGACGATGGAATTCGGATGGGAACGCTTGACGCCCGTGGCTACTGCCGGAGCGCGGCCGTGAGCCGCTTGGATGTTGCCCATGGCGAAGTAATAATAGGCGAACACCGAGCAGCCGACGGGGGAGACGAACACGCCACGGTCGGCGAGGCCGAGTTCATCGACGGCCTCGGCAATCAGCTTGTGGGCGTTGCCGTGACTGCAGCCGGGGCAGTAGTGCGTGGTCTGGTTCTGGGTTTCACGCCAGCGGTCAAAGTGATCGTAAAACGCCGCGGGCTTTTTGAGGATATTGGTTGCCATGATGGGTCTCCTACTTCAAGTATTTGCGCGCGACGTTCGCGAGTTCTTCCACCGACGGCACCGCACCGCCCATGCGGTTGTAGAAATGAATCGGGGTGATTTGCCGCGTAGCCAACTGCACGTCTTTGAGCATCTGGCCATTGGACAGTTCGACCACGAGGAAGTGCTTGCCCTGCTGCGCCAGTTCCATCAGCCGCTCTGACGGGAAGGGGAACAGGGTAATGGGGCGCAGCATACCGATCTTTTTTCCATCCGCGCGGAGGTGCTCCACCACGGACTGCAGCATGCGCGAGACGATCCCGTAGCCGATGACGATCAGGTCGGCGTCATCGGTCTTGATTTCCTGAACGCGGACTTCGTTCGCTTCCATTTCCGCGTACTTGGCTTGCAGCTTGAAGTTCTGTTCTTCGAGGCCGCCGGCGCTCATGAAAATGGAACTGACGAGATTGTCCTTGGATTCCTTGTCACCGTAGAGAGCCCAGTCACGGCGCGGCACCTGATAGCGCTTGCGCGGGAAGACGACGGGTTCCATCATCTGACCGACGTAGCCGTCCGCCAGGACAAAAGCCGGGCAGCGGTACTTGTCGGCGAGGTCGAAAGCCAGCATGGTGAGGTCGCACATTTCCTGCGCGCCATTGGGAGCGAGCACGATGCACTTATAGTTGCCGTGACCGCCGCCCCACACGACCTGATGATAATCGCCCTGTTCGGGCCAGATGTTTCCCAATCCCGGGCCGGCGCGCATGACGTCGACGATGACGCAGGGCAGTTCGGCGCAGGCGATATAGGAGATGCCTTCTTGTTTGAGGGAAATGCCGGGGCCGGAGGACGCGGTCATCACGCGCATGCCGGCTGCTGCCGCGCCATACACCATGTTAATTGCCGCAACTTCGGATTCGGCCTGAATGAACGTTCCCCCGACGGGCGGCAGATACTTGGATGCTGCCTGAGCGATTTCGGACGCGGGAGTGATGGGATAGCCGAAGTACTGGCTGCATCCCGCCATGATCGCGCCTTTGATAACCGCCTCGTTGCCTTTGATTAATTCCTTTTGCATGGAAATTCCTTTGCGGTCACGACGATCATTCGACCGCTTTTTTCTCCCGCTCTCTCTTGTACACCGCAATCGCACCGGGTTCAGGACACACATAGAAGCACACACCGCAACCGGTGCAGCCGTGGCCTGTATACACGATCCACTGATAACCCAGTTCGTTGAACGCCCGGTCTGTGTTAGTTACCAAACAAGCCGGTGCACAGGCTTCAACGCAGCGCTGACAGGCTTTGCAAAGGTTGGGCACGACTTCGACACGGGGCACATTGTTGTCCGACATGGCACCTCCATCGTCCGCCGGAGCGGTTAAGACTCGTTCCGGCTATGATTTTTCGTTTGAGCCGCTGGCGATAGCGCGTAGCGGGCTTAGCGTTTCAATATACTCATTTCCTCTTCTAATTTCAATCGGATAAGTTTATCCGTTTTGTAACAGTGAATCGCGATTAAAGCAATTTCAAGCAGATAGCACAGACCCTGAATGGCCATTGAATAGTCCCTCCTTTGTAAGCTTTAGGGCTTGTTACTTTTTGCACGAGTTTAGACGACATCATCCTCCTAAAAGCCCCCCAACAAGCCAACCACACTCTGGCTCAACTAATTTGGGGTTGTGGCCGAGGGGGTGGTCAGTATTATTGATTCTTCGCCAAATATGTGCGATATTTAAAGGAGGACAAAACTATCCTCATTTACCCGGTAGATACGGATTGAGGCCCAACTGTCAAGTAATTCAAATCATGGCAGAGCATTTCGACCGCCTTCCACGGTTGATCGCGCCGCCCTTAGTCAAACTTGTCCCACTTGTGCGAAGAGATTTTCCCATAAGTGAGACATTGCATTCCCATTGCCAGACGGCATTGCATTTGCGATAGCGTGGAAAAGCATTTTGCGTCGCGATGCCCGCGGCCAAGATACGCCGGCGCGGCTTCCCTGCGGTGGGTCGGAAGGTATTACATGCGCGATTCAGGAGTCAGAGACGAATGGCGGTCCTGGAGTTTACGGCTCAGGAGCTTGGCAGCGACGAGGTTCCGTTGCGCCAACCGAAGTTATTCACACTAGTCATCAAGAACTGCCCGGTAGACCTGGCCGGTGCCCAAGACGCGTTCGAGACAGCGTTTATCAGCATCTCACTGCGGCGGTTTGCGGGCAATGTGACACGAACGGCACGCGCTCTCGGTGTGTCCCGCCGCTGCTTGACTCGAAAGATCAACCAGTTGGGCATTGACATGAACGCGATGCGCAGCATCGATATGACCTTGCTGGAATCCGGTTCACCGATCACTGTGATACTGCCCGTGGGAAACACGCTGGGCAGTGACCGGGATGAGTGAAACCGCACGGCAACCCTTCCCCATGGAGCGGCTCATGACTGATCAAAGCACAGACGCGTCGATTCAAGCGGTATTGGTGGTAGCCAGCGATCACCGGTTGTCGAGGTCTGTTGAGCAATTACTTGATCGTCGCACGCATAAGGTCATTGCGGCGGCGAGTGTGGAAAGCGCATTGGAAATTCTGGCTTCGCAACCTGTCGCGATTATTCTGTGCGGTGAACAGGCGCCCGGAGTATGCAGTGACGAGCTGTTGCGGGTCGTAATGCTGCGTTGGCCGGACACGCTGCGGGTCATGGCGACCCGGGATTTGACGGCCTGTTACGCATCGGAGGTTGGCGACGACGGAGTGGCGCACCTTGCGCTCCCCATGCCGTGGAGCCGGGCGGAACTGTTTCTCACCGTGCGGCATGCCCTCGAGATGCGCGCGCTGCTCGACGAGAAACGGGAACTGGTTGACCTGATTCACACCTGCGCAAGAGTCATGTCCACCTTCTCCCGGCAATCGGATTCCGGGTGCCCGCAAGGCGCGATGTGCTCCGGCGTCCTGGAGCGCGTGTAAGACCGGAACACAGCAGGCGATCCACTTTTACTCACACCGCGAGTCTTCGGCTCGCGGCTTTTGTGTTTGTGCCGGCGCCACATCCGGACGATGGCGCAACGGCTGTGGACAATCGCGCACGGCCCCGGAAGAAAATGTCGCATCCTGAATAATATGACCATACACCGCGGGCTTGTGTCGCGGGCTCACTACGAGATTGATCCGCAGCATGATCACCTATGGGACAGCCCTGACGCACTGCCTGCGCGGCACCCTTCTTGCCTTTAAGCGCGTGACCTCGCTCGGGATTCAAAAGCAAACGGTCAGAGGCGGATGCTCTCCGATGTTGCGCCGGCGCGTGGCAGTCTTTAGCAGACGTCATCGTCTGCGGCACCAAACACTTTTCAGGAACCGGTTATGGAACAACAAGTCGCTCAAGCAAGGGCCGGCACTTCCGCAGATCAACGAGCCGGTAAGTATTTGACATTTGAGTTGGCGGGCGAAGAGTATGGGTTGGAGATTTTGAAGGTTCGGGAAATCATCGGGAGCATGAGCACGACGGCGGTTCCGGGGATGCCTCCCTATGTCAAAGGGGTGATCAATTTGCGGGGGAAGGTGATCCCGGTGATCGACCTGCGGTTGAAGTTCGGGATGGAGGGCACGGAGCAGACGGCGGAAACGTGCATCATCGTGGTGGACGTGCAGGGCAATCTGATGGGGGTAGTGGTGGACAAGGTCTCGGAGGTGCTGGACATCCGGGGGGAGGACATCGAGGATGCTCCCAACGTGGGGGTCGCAGTGCAGAATGACTTTATCCTCGGCATGGCCAAAGCCAAGGGTCGTGTCAAAATATTGCTGGAGATCAACAAAGTTCTCTCGGAGGCCATGGCCAACTCCCCGCTGGCGGACGCTTGAACTGAGCCGTGGACTTTGTACAACAACTCATCTGCTTCGAAAGCAGAAAACCCTTAGAGGAGTCACGAGATGATCGCTAATTTGTCTTTGAAATCCAAGCTTATCGGATCCTTCTGCATTGTGGCGCTGCTGGTGAGCATTGTCGGGTGGGTGGGCTTCTCGGCCGCGAATACGGGGCAAGTAAATGTGGATCTGATCGGCAATGAGAAATTTCCCAGCTATCGTGGGCTGGCACTGATTCGTCATGGCCAGACCCTGGCACGCATGGATTATTTTCGCATGTTGAATCCTGCTCTGACCTTTGAGCGGCGCCAAGCCTACGCCAGCGATATGGAAGAAGCCCTGAAATTCATAGACGATGGAATCAAGAACTATGAATCGATTCCGATGGACGAGAAGAGCGCGGCGGAATGGAAAGATCTCATGACCGCGATGAAGGACTGGCGGCGCAATCTGGATGAGTTGCATCCCGTGGCGCTGCGTTACCAGCAATCGCGTGACTCGAAGGAGCAAGCGGCTCTGCTCGACCAGATGAATGACATTGTGGCCCGGCCCGAGTGGGCTGCGGCTGCCAAGACGTCGGCTGATAAATTGCAGGAATTGATTGACGGCTGCGTACAGGACGTCCAAGGCGAAATCAAGAACGCCGAGTCGAGCGCAGCCAGTTCCAAGGTCATGGCGAGTGTCATTGGAGTGCTGGCCGTGATCCTTGCCTTGGGCTTCGGAATTGTCCTCAGTTTGAGTATTTCGCGCAGCTTGAACCGCATCACCGGCGCGGCGGGCGAAGGGGCGAGCAATATCGCCAGCGCGGCCACGCAGGTGTCGTCGTCGGCGCAGGGCGTCGCCCAAGGATCTCAGGAGCAGGCGGCGTCGATTGAGGAAACCAGTTCGTCACTGGAGGAGCTGGCCTCGATGACCAAGCAGAATGCGGACAATACCAAGACGGTTGCGAACCTGATGAGTGAAGCCAAGACGCTGATCGACAAGGCGGCGGCGGGAACGCAGACGATGGACGCGGCGATGAAGGATATCAAGAGCGCGTCCGATCAGACGTCCAAGATCATCAAGACGATCGACGAGATCGCCTTCCAAACGAATCTCTTGGCCTTGAACGCGGCAGTGGAAGCGGCCCGTGCCGGAGAAGCAGGCAAGGGTTTCGCGGTGGTGGCCGAAGAAGTGCGCAACCTGGCGATGCGGGCGGCTGAAGCGGCCAAGAACACCGGTAGCCTGATCGAAGAAAACGTGAACCGGGTCAACGGCGGGGTGCAGATCGTGGACGGGCTGAAGACAGCCTTGGGCGATGTGACGACCTCTTCGGGCAAGGTCGCCAATCTTGTCACTGAAATCGCAGCGGCATCGGCGGAGCAGTCGAAGGGGATTGAACAGATCAACGTGGCAGTGACGCAGATGAATGCGGTGACGCAACAGAACAGCGGCAACGCCGAGGAAAGCGCCAGTGCCGCCGAGGAGATGGCGGGCCAGGCCGAAAGCCTGACCGATCTGGTGAGCGAGCTGACAGTGCTGGTCAATGGTGGGGAGAAGAGCGGTCGGCCTCACTATGAGCGTCCGGCGGGACCGGCAGCCCTGAAGCGCCCCGCAAAACGCGGCACGGTTGATCGCCCCAAGCGCACAGGAGCGACAAATCCGGAACGGAAGATTCCCCTGGATGAGCGCGACGAGATTTCGGCCTTTTAAGCTACCCACACTGTCGAAACATGGAAACGGAGAGCCTGCGCGGCTCTCCGTTTTTGTTGCAGTCCGGCAGCATTGCAGACCCTGGCGGCGCGAGGGGATCGGACACTCTTTTGCCTACTCCAGCAAAGGAAAAACGAAAGGGGACCCCTGTTCTTGGTAACCGTATCGTTAAATCCACAATTATCAGAGAATAGGGTCAGTGCCACTCATAACGGCCCTTGATTTGCGAGCGCTAACGACACGCTTCACCCGGGACGGGATGAAGATGCACATATGAGAGAATCCGAGGATGATTCATCGGGGAAGGAGCGCGAGCCGCTTTGTCACCGAGTCCTCACGCAACACACATGAATTCGCTGCCGGATTTCGGGGGCGCGGTTTCCAAACACAGTTTTACGCACCATCGGGTTTCGGCAGAGACAACACGCGCAGGAGAAATGCACATGTTTGCTAACATGTCTCTGAAAGTCAAGTTAATCGGATCGTTCTGCATTGTCGGCCTGATTGTCGGGGTGGTAGGTTGGGTTGGCTTTTCCACAGCGCAGAGTGAAAGCCGAACGGCGAGTGAGTTCGCCGACAACCAAATTCCTCAGTTAACCGTCTTGGATCAGATTCGCAGTATGCTCATTGGAGTTGACATGCTGTGCGACGAGATCGTCAATCCGGTTTATCCTGCGGACCGCAAACAGGAGTGGGAGAGCAGCGTCAACCGGAAGTGGAGTGAACTGGACGCGGCGTGGAAGATGTACGATAAGGGACCACACACCGCTGCGGAAGCCGCGGAGTGGAAGGACGACAACAAAGCGCTGGATGCCTATCGACAGGCCTTTTCCCGCTTCGTGCCGGAAGTACAAAGTTATATGCGCGCACGGAATCAGGCTGAGGCGAGACAACTCTTGGCTCAAGTTAACGCGTCGCTCTATGGGGAATTGGGAGCGGCAGCGGATGCTGTTATGGACAAGGTGGATAGCACTACCCAAGTCTGTGCGCGGGACGCCGAGGAGCAGGGAAAGCAAGCCGTTGCCAGTGCGGCCACATCGCGCACTCTGTCGACGCTGTTTGCCTTGCTGGGAATGTGCTCCGCTCTGGCCTTTGGGATCTTCCTCAGTTTGAGTATTTCGCGCAGTTTGAACCGTATCACCGGCGCGGCGGGTGAAGGGGCGAGCAATATCGCCAGCGCGGCCACGCAGGTGTCGTCTTCGGCGCAGGGAGTGGCCCAAGGATCCCAGGAGCAGGCAGCGTCGATTGAAGAGACCAGCAGCAGCTTGGAAGAGTTGTCCTCGATGACCAAGCAGAATGCGGACAACACCCGCACGGTGGCCCAACTCATGAGCGAGACAAAGAGCCTGGTGGACAAGGCGGCCAAGGGCACCGACACGATGGACTCGGCGATGAAGGACATCAAGAGCGCGTCCGATCAGACCTCCAAAATCATCAAGACCATCGACGAGATCGCCTTCCAGACGAATCTCTTGGCGTTGAATGCGGCGGTGGAAGCGGCCCGTGCCGGGGAAGCAGGGAAGGGTTTCGCCGTCGTCGCTGAAGAAGTGCGGAATCTTGCCATGCGTGCTGCCGAAGCGGCCAAGAACACCGGATCGCTGATCGAAGAAAACGTGAACCGGGTCAACGGCGGGGTGCAGATCGTGGACGGGCTGAAGACGGCCTTGGGTGATGTGACGACGGCCTCGGGCAAGGTGGCCAATCTGGTGGAGGAAATCGCGGCGGCCAGTGCGGAGCAGTCGAAGGGGATCGAACAGATCAACGGCGCAGTGACGCAGATGAATGCGGTCACACAACAGAACAGCGGCAACGCCGAGGAAAGCGCCAGTGCCGCCGAGGAGATGGCGGGCCAGGCCGAAAGCCTGACCGATCTGGTCAATGAACTCACCGCGCTGGTTAACGGCAGTGGAAAGCGCAACGACGGCATGATCCGCAGGGGAGCGGCGCAAACCATGGTCCCCAAGCAATCCATGCGGAAGGCCGCCACAAAGGCTCAGAAACGGAATGAGCACAAACCGGAGCGAGTGATCCCCCTGAACAGCCGCGAGGAGAGCGAGGGGTTGGACCGATTCTGAGACGAGGACGGATGTCCGGGTTCAGGCCGACAGACCTTACAGAAGTAGGCAACATCTGCATGGAGGCTGGAGCTGCAATGCATAAATCGCGCATGCAATTCGTAAGACCGCAGGATGAATCGCAATATGAATATAAGGTTACGGAGTTGATTGGATTGGCGACGTATGGATGTTTTGATGAGAAGAGCCCTTAGCACGATTTCTGCTCTTAAGTGAGCACCCGGACACTCAACACTCGCATGCCGTATGCGCAACAAGCCGTATAACTACGAAATAACATCGTCGTGGCGGCAGGATGTGAGTCTCCGGTACGAACAATCTATACCACATGGTTCACAGCATGGACTTGCCTTCAAGCGCGCGAATCTTAATCGCCGACGACGACCAGGTCTTTCTCGAATCGCTTGCGGATCTGCTGCGGCATACAGGCTATGCCTGTGACACGGCTCCGGACGGTTCGACGGCGATACAGATGCTCGCGGAGAACGACTACGAACTATTGATTGCGGACATACAGATGCCGGGGAACACGCGTTTCGAATTGGTGAATTCCATTCCACCACGACACCAGGGTTTGCCGGTCATCATTGTGACAGGACATCCGTCGGTGGAGTCTGCCGTGGTGCTGTTCCGACTGCCGGTGTTTGCGTATCTGACCAAGCCGTTGAATATTCCGGAACTGCTTACTCAGGCCGAATCGGCGGTGAGGCGCTATCACGTGTATCGCACCATTATAGACACACGCCGGGCGATGCATCACTGGCTGACGAACATGGACAATCTGACGGCATTGATCGAAGCATCGCACACCGAGAATGCAAGTATGGCGGCGAAGACATTCATTGCTACATCGCTGCGCAATATCTTCGGGGCGGTTGCGAACATCTCCCGGCTGATTGAAGCCATGCCCTCGCGCGACAAGGATGCCGATGCTTCTGAGGATTTCAAGAGTCCCCGAACGGTGTGCCTCGAAGCGGGGCTGCAAGAGGCTGTACGGACGCTGGAGGCAACCAAACGCTCCTTCAAGTCAAAAGAAATAGCGGACCTGCGCAAGAAGCTCGAGGGATTGTTGCAAAGTCAGACTGCATGATCATTTAATCGGCGCTCAAGTTTTCTAATGGGTGGCCGATAACTGGAACGTACATACCCGCATTTGTGTGGGGAGCCTATCCGCGCAGTAATAGAACTGCGAGTTTTCAGGCACAGTCATGGGATCTCTCAAGGACCCGAGGCTGTGCCTTGTTTTTTGGTAGCAGTCGGCTCCAATGCGGTTTACAACAGGAAACACGCTTGAGTTGCGTGAAAAAGCAACTCCGGATTTGGTCTTACTAACCGGCGAGGGAGACGACATGGGCGGGCAGACACAAACCAGCGCCACAGCAGGGACTGGTGCAGATGTTCGAGCTGGCAAGTACTTGACATTTGAGTTGGCGGGGGAAGAGTACGGGTTGGAGATTTTGAAGGTACGGGAGATCATCGGGAGCATGAGCACGACGGCGGTGCCGGGGATGCCGGCCTATGTCAAAGGGGTGATCAATCTGCGGGGGAAGGTGATCCCGGTGATCGACCTGCGGTTGAAGTTCGGGATGGCGGGCACAGAGCAGACGGCGGAAACGTGCATCATCGTGGTGGACGTTCAGGGCAATCTGATGGGGGTGGTGGTGGACAAGGTCTCGGAAGTGCTGGACATCCGGGGGGAGGACATCGAGGATGCTCCCAATGTTGGTGTCGCAGTGCAGAATGACTTTATCCTCGGCATGGCCAAAGCCAAAGGTCGTGTCAAAATATTGCTGGAGATCCATAAGGTCCTCTCGGAGACGGCCATTGCCGACCTGGTGGCGTGAGCGCGTTGCTCGCACTTCAACGTCAGAGGTAGTCCAAAGCAAATCACCCGCGCTTTTGCGGAAGCGCACTACATAGGAGTTGTGATCATGTTCGCGAATATGTCCCTTAAGTTCAAGCTGATCGGGTCGTTCTGTATCGTAGCCGCTATTCTGTCGCTGGTTGCCTGGGTGGGAATATCCGGTGTCTCCACTACGCAGTTCTACATGTCGGATATCGGTGGGCGTCTCATGCCCAGTTCGAATGCCATCACTGACTGTTCCAAGGAAATGACTCAGGTTCGCATGCTCTACCGCCAAATCATGGATCCGCAGCTTTCGAAAGAGCGCCAGCAGGAATATCCCGCGCAGATGGACAAGGCGTGGAAGGGCATAGAAGAGGATTTCAAACTGTATGAATCGCTGAAGCACGGCGACGAAGCCACGGCAGCATTCAAGGATTTCAAGGCGAAGTTCGATGCATGGAAGCAGGAATTCGCGCAGCTCGACATGAAGGCGCGGGCCTATATCGCCAGCCGCAATCCGAAGGAGTCGCAGGAATTGCTTGCCGAAATGCATGACCTGCTCGAAGGTTCCATGCTGAAGACGGCCCGGGATGCGGTTGCGGGTCTGGATGTCTTGAACGAAATCACGAGTCGGGACGCGGACAGCGCCATGGCTGTCGCCAACACGGCGGCTGGCCGTGGCCGGGTGATGGCCATCCTGTTCGGCATCAGCGGTGTGCTGATCTCCCTTGCTTTCGGCATTTTCCTCAGTTTGAATATAACCCGCAAGCTGAACCGGATCGTGACCGAATCGGCGGAGGGGGCCTCGCAGATCGCATCGGCGGCGTCGCAGGTCTCGTCGGCGGCGCAGGGGGTGGCCCAAGGGTCGCAGGAGCAGGCGGCGGCGATTGAAGAGAGCAGCAGCAGCCTCGAAGAGCTGGCCTCGATGACCAAACAGAATGCCGATAACGCCAAGTCGGCAGCCTCGCTGGCCGGCGAAACCAAGAGCATGATGAGCAAGTCCGCCGAGGGTGCCAATGCGATGGATCAGGCGATGAAGGACATCAAGAGCGCCAGTGATCAGACGTCCAAGATCGTCAAGACCATCGACGAGATCGCCTTCCAGACGAATCTGCTGGCGCTGAACGCAGCGGTGGAAGCGGCCCGTGCCGGGGAAGCGGGCAAGGGCTTTGCGGTGGTCGCAGAAGAAGTGCGGAACCTTGCGATGCGTGCTGCCGAAGCGGCCAAGAACACCGGATCGCTGATCGAAGAAAACGTGAACCGGGTCAACGGCGGGGTGCAGATTGTGGACGGGCTCAAGACCACGCTGGGTCAGACGGTGGCGGCGGCGGACAAGGTGACGAATCTGGCCAATGAAGTCGCGGCGGCATCGGATGAACAGTCCAAGGGGATCGAACAGATCAATGTGGCGGTGACGCAGATGAATGCGGTGACGCAGCAGAACTCGGCCAACGCCGAAGAGGCCGCCTCCGCGTCCGAAGAAGCCGCGGGCCAGGCCGAAAATCTGTCCGATCTGGTCGGTGAGCTGATGATGGTGGTGAACGGACGCGACAAGTCGGCCCGCCCCAGCTATCAGTCGAAGCCTGCCAGTTCGACCTTGAAGCGCCCGGCGGCGAAGCTCTCCAAGAGCGCGCCCGCCGCAGCTCGCCACGCGATTCCGCTGGATAGTCATGAGGAACTCGGGAAGTTCTAAGAGTGAACGGCAACTTCAAGCACTGAATTAACTCCCGACCTTGGACGCAAACGGAGAGCATATCTGCTCTCCGTTTGCTGTTTTAGATTGGCAACACACTTTGCTTCCTTTTGCCGGGTAGAGCCTGCCGCCTTTGCAGTTGGGTCATCAAGGCAAATACTTTTGATTACGGACTCTTGAGGCCCGATTTGTATTATGGGCCTCGGATTTGCCCAAAAGTGCGACAAGGATGCCGCACTTTTGGCGTGCGTCTGTCCCGCGCGGTGAGGCTGCGCGGGTCCGAATTCTTTTCTTTTTTCGGGATTTGTGAGAAATTTTACGGCATGCATGATAACCTGACACCGGCATGGCGCAAATCCGGCGGCGGGTATCGTGATTCATCTAAGAGGAGAGCAGCATGAGCGCACAGACTGGCGCCGCCGGTCCCACCCAAACCGGTGTGGATCAAAGAGCGGGCAAGTACCTTACCTTCGAGTTAGCAGACGAAGAGTATGGGTTGGAGATTTTGAAGGTACGGGAGATCATCGGGAGCATGAGCACGACGGCGGTGCCGGGGATGCCGGCCTATGTCAAAGGGGTGATCAATCTGCGGGGGAAGGTGATCCCGGTGATTGACCTGCGGTTGAAGTTCGGGATGGAGGGCACAGAGCAGACGGCGGAAACGTGCATCATCGTGGTGGACGTGCAGGGCAATCTGATGGGGGTGGTGGTGGACAAGGTCTCGGAAGTGCTGGACATCCGGGGGGAGGACATCGAAGATGCTCCCAACGTGGGTGTGGCCGTGCAGAATGACTTTATCCTCGGCATGGCCAAAGCCAAAGGTCGCGTCAAAATATTGCTGGAGATTAATAAAGTGCTCTGCGATTCCGACGTCGAGCAGATTATCCAGCGGTAGCAGATCGGTCGCAGTCACCACAAAATGTAATTGAACGCTGCTCTTGAGAGAGCAGAAACTCTGGAGTTCAGGTCATGTTTTCAAACAAATCTTTGAAGTTCAAGCTGATTGGTTCTTTCTGTGTGGTAGCAACCGTCTTATGCATTGTCGGCTGGGTGGGCTTCTCCGGCGTTGCCGGCGGTAAGAAAAGCTTGGACGAGCTGGGAGCGAACAGTATTCCGTCGCTCACAGCTCTGGCCAAGGTGCAGGATGGTCAGATGAAAGTCCGTCTGATCTGCAACTGCGTTTTGAATCCGGCCTACCCGGACGAAAAACGCCGTCTGTTCGAAGGACAAGGCGAAACGTATTGGAAGCAGATGGACGATGCCCGCAAGGAGTTCGACGCTCTGCCCCGCAGCGCCGACGAGGAAGCGCTCTGGAAGGACATCACGCGTCTGATGGACGCCTACAAACAGGAATACACTTCCTATGTGCCGCAAACCCAGCGTTACATGAGCGCGCGGACACAGTCGGAAGCTTCGCAAACACTGGCCGAGATGAACAAACACGTGTTTGGCAACTTCGGCCAGGTCGGCGGCGAGCTGATGGGCAAGCTGGCGGACTTGGTAAATCTGAATATCAAGGCAGCGGATGAGACGGCTACCTTAGCCGAGGTGCATGCCGGCCGCTCCCAGGTGCTGGCGTTGTCCTTCGCGATTGGCGGTATCCTGGCGGCCCTGGCGTTCGGCATCTTCCTCAGTTTGAATATCTCGCGGCGGATGAATCAGATCGTGAGCGCGGCGGGCGAAGGGGCGAGCAATATCGCCAGCGCGGCCACGCAGGTGTCGTCGTCGGCGCAGGGTGTGGCCCAAGGATCCCAGGAGCAGGCAGCCTCGATTGAAGAGACCAGTTCCTCGTTGGAAGAATTAGCCTCGATGACCAAGCAGAATGCGGACAACACCCGCACGGTGGCCCAGCTCATGAGCGAGACGAAGAGCCTGGTGGACAAGGCGGCCAAGGGCACCGACACGATGGACGCGGCGATGAAGGATATCAAGAGCGCGTCCGATCAGACGTCCAAGATCATCAAGACGATCGACGAGATCGCCTTCCAGACGAATCTCTTGGCGCTGAACGCGGCGGTGGAAGCGGCCCGTGCCGGGGAAGCGGGCAAGGGCTTTGCGGTGGTGGCTGAAGAGGTGCGGAATCTGGCCATGCGTGCTGCCGAAGCGGCCAAGAATACCGGATCATTGATTGAAGAGAATGTGAACCGGGTCAACGGTGGGGTGCAGATCGTGGACGGGCTGAAGACGGCCTTGGGTGATGTGACGACGGCCTCGGGCAAGGTGGCGAATCTGGTGGATGAGATCGCGGCGGCATCGGCGGAGCAGTCGAAGGGCATTGAACAGATCAACGGCGCAGTGACGCAGATGAATGCGGTCACACAACAGAACAGCGGCAACGCCGAGGAAAGCGCCAGTGCTGCCGAGGAGATGGCGGGCCAGGCCGAAAGCCTGACCGATCTGGTCAACGAGTTGACGGCTCTGGTTAATGGCGGGAATGGCACTGGCGGAGAAAGACGTAGTGCATACGGCGGATCAACGAGCCGGACTCCCAAGTCCCGGACGCTGAGCCACGCTGCGCCAAGAACCCCGGCCAAAGCCAAAAAGATGATCCCACTGGATACCGAGGAAGAATTAGGCAAGTTCTAAGTCGGAATGTCCCAAACTGTAGAACCCCGCCACGAATGGCGGGGTTCTGCTGTTTGGAGTGTGTTCATACCCTTAGGTTTCGTTATGACAACATGATTCGTCACAAGGGAAAAAAGGGGCTTAAATCAGGCGCAACCCGGCGGCGGCACTCAGCAAACAAGGCACGGGTTCGGAAAATTCTTATAAAATGAAGGTCTGATTTCTAACGGCTTAGAAGCTTAATTGTGTATTATCAGCGTCTCGGCACTTCATTTGCAAATACCAAAGACCGTAATTAACACCTCCCCGGTAGATTAGCATCCGTGTTTTCCGCATCGAATTAGGTACGGTGGAGTCAAAGGCTCATCGGCAGACAGACGTTTTGCTCGTCGTGACCCCACGCGCTGCGAAGCGAACACCTCTGCTATTCGAGTAAAATTACCTTGCGGAGAACACAGTGGCGGAAGTGACGAATCATCGCATGGGTGCGGCGGCTGAAAAGGACACGTGGGCACAGATACGCCTGACGATGATCCTGAACGGTGCGATGCAGCGCTTCAACGTTCTCGCGGCGACTTTATGAGTACCGACGACGGCATATCAACTATGCCGTCGTTTTATTTTTGCCGTAAATTCATCTTCGAAGCCACGGCAGAGCGCTCCGGAGATGGCGGCCCAAACCAGAAGCACTTTGCTTAAGGACAAGCCATGAAATTAAGTATTCGTACGAAAATCGTAGGGGTGGCATTATCGGCGGCAATTCTTCCTGTGCTGGTGATCGTGACGCTGACAGTGATTCAACAGCAGCGCGCGAAGGTCCAGTTGGAGAGCCAACTCATTGACGCAGGCAAGGGAAATCTCTCGCAGATCGCGCGGGATGTTTACGGTATGTGTGAGGCGGCGAATGATCTGATTCAGCAGCAGGTCAACACAAGCCTCGCCGTTGCAAGGCAAACTGCGGAAAAGTCCGGCGGAATTCGCAACACCCATGAACATGTGACATGGGAAGCGACGAACCAATTCTCGAAGGCAGTCACACCTGTTACTTTGCCGAAGTTGTATGTAGGGAACCAATGGCTCGGGCAGAACCGGGATTCGTCGAAAGCGACTCCTCTGGTGGACCTCGTAGGTTCACTTACCGGCTCAACGTGTACAGTTTTTCAGAGAATGGACGAGGAAGGGAATATGCTGCGCGTCGCGACCAACGTAATGGGAGCTAATGGCGCGCGAGCGGTTGGCACGTATATTCCTGCCGTGGAACCGGGCGGGACGCGAAACGCGGTGGTTCAGGCGGCCCTATCCGGACAGACCTATCGAGGCCGTGCCTTTGTCGTGAACGCATGGTATCAGGCGGCATATGAACCGCTGAAGGATGCGCAAGGCCAGGTCATCGGCATGCTCTTTACGGGAGTAAAGCAGGAAGCGGCGGCAAGCGTGCGCAAGGCCATTCAGAGTGTCCAAGTGGGAAAGACCGGCTATGTGTATGTGCTGGCCGGCAAGGGCGACCAAAAGGGCCACTATCTGATCTCCTACAAAGGGGAGCGCGATGGCGAGAACCTCTGGGAGTCCAAAGACGAGGATGGACACCCGTTCATTCAGGAACTGATTCAGAAGGCCACAGTGCTGGCGCCGAAGGATGTGGACTTCCATCAGTACTCGTGGAAGAACAAGTCGGACAATAAGGCCAAGCCGAAGGTTGTCGCGCTCGCCTATTTTGCTCCGTGGGACTGGGTTATCGGTGCCGGCACTTGGGAAGACGACTTCCTGAGTTCCGTCAAGGTCGCCGAATCCGCAATGAACAGTATTTTGAGATGGTCGGTGATCGGCAGTATTATCATTCTCGTCCTTGCGGGCTTTGCCGCCTTGATGTTCGGGCGCCATCTTACCGCCGGTCTGCAGCGCTCGTCTACCAGCATCGAAGATGGAATTCGCACGATTACCTCCGGTGTTGCTCAGGTGTCTTCTTCCGCGCAGGAGGTGGCGCAGGGCAGTCAAGAGCAGGCAGCGTCGATTGAAGAGACCAGCAGCAGCCTCGAAGAACTGGCCTCGATGACCAGGCAGAACGCGGATAACACCAAGACGGTTGCTCACCTGATGAGTGAAGCCAAGACGTTGATCGACAAGGCGGCCAAGGGCACCGACACGATGGACGCGGCGATGAAGGACATCAAGAGCGCGTCCGATCAGACCAGCAAGATCATCAAGACGATCGACGAGATCGCCTTCCAGACCAACCTGCTGGCGTTGAATGCGGCGGTGGAAGCGGCCCGTGCCGGGGAAGCGGGCAAAGGCTTTGCCGTCGTCGCTGAAGAGGTGCGGAATCTTGCCATGCGTGCAGCCGAAGCGGCCAAGAATACCGGTAGCCTGATTGAAGAAAACGTGAACCGGGTTAACGGCGGGGTGCAGATCGTGGACGGGCTGAAGACGGCGTTAGGCGATGTGACGACCTCTTCGGGCAAGGTGGCGAATCTGGTGGATGAGATCGCGGCCGCCAGTGCGGAGCAGTCGAAGGGCATTGAACAGATCAATGTGGCAGTGACGCAGATGAATTCGGTGACGCAGCGGAACAGCGGCAACGCCGAAGAGAGCGCCAGTGCTGCCGAAGAGATGTCCGGACAGGTTGAAAGCCTGATCGATCTGGTCGATGAACTGACGGCGCTGGTTAATGGTCAGGACGAACAGTCAGCGAAGCGCGAAGTCGCCAGCGCAGATCGACGTCAGCCTGCACGCACGGCAGCAGCCCGACAGGCGAAGGCAGATCTGCTCAAACCGGAACTCGTGATCCCTCTGGATAGTGCAGACGGACCGTCGAAGTTTTAGAATCAATGTCAAAAATCTGAAGGAGGCTCGATGAGTTCGGAGACTCGGATATCAACGACGGCGGGTCCGACTGCAGACCAGCGTCAAGGCAAGTACCTTACCTTCGAGTTAGCAGACGAAGAGTATGGGTTGGAGATTTTGAAGGTACGGGAGATTATCGGGAGCATGAGCACGACGGCGGTGCCGGGGATGCCGGCCTATGTCAAAGGGGTGATCAATCTGCGGGGGAAGGTGATCCCGGTGATCGACCTGCGGTTGAAGTTCGGGATGGAAGGCACGGAGCAGACGGCGGAAACGTGCATCATCGTGGTGGACGTTCAGGGCAATCTGATGGGAGTAGTGGTGGACAAGGTCTCGGAAGTGCTGGACATCCGGGGGGAGGACATCGAGGATGCTCCCAACGTGGGCGTGGCGGTGCAAAATGACTTTATCCTCGGCATGGCCAAAGCCAAAGGTCGTGTTAAAATATTGCTCGAAATCAGCAAGGTGCTCTGTGACAAGGACCTCGTTTTGATTGCGGAGCAATAAGCTGGCTTCATGTAAGGATTAATGCAAACGCAAATGAACCCGCTCGTAGGAGTAGCGTAACTGGAGTTGACGTCATGTTCGCGAATAAGTCTCTGAAGTTCAAGTTGATTGGTTCTTTCTGTGTGGTAGCAGCCGTCTTATGCATTGTCGGCTGGGTGGGCTTCTCCGGCGTTGCCGGCGGTAAGAAAAGCCTGGACGCCCTCGGGGCGAAGAGCATTCCCGCACTCACCTCGCTGGCCAAGGTGCAGGATGGTCAGATGAAAATCCGCCTGATCTGCAACTGCGTTTTGAATCCGGCCTACCCGGACGAAAAACGCCGTCTGTTCGAAGGACAAGGCGAAACGTATTGGAAGCAGATGGACGATGCCCGCAAAGAGTTCGAAGGCCTGCCCCGCAGCGCCGACGAGGAAGCGCTCTGGAAGGACATCACGCGTCTGATGGATGCCTACAAACAGGAATACACCTCGTATGTGCCGGAGGTCAAGAGTTACATGAACGCGCGGTCTCAGTCGGAAGCCTCGCAGACGATGGCTGTCATGAACAAACACGCGTTCGGCAACTTCGGTCAGATCGGCGGCGAGCTGATGGGCAAGCTGGTGGATCTGGTCAACCTGAACATCAAGTCGGCCGATGAGACATCCAAGTTAGCGGACGTGCAGGCGGGCCGCTCCCAAGTGCTGGCGTTGTCCTTCGCCATCGGCGGCATCCTCGCGGCCTTGGCGTTCGGCATCTTCCTCAGTTTGAATATCTCGCGGCGGATGAATCAGATCGTGGGCGCGGCGGGTGAAGGGGCGAGCAATATCGCCAGCGCGGCCACGCAGGTGTCGTCTTCGGCGCAGGGTGTAGCCCAAGGATCGCAGGAGCAGGCAGCCTCGATTGAAGAGACCAGCAGCAGCTTGGAAGAGTTGTCCTCGATGACCAAGCAGAATGCGGACAACACCCGTACCGTTGCCCAGCTCATGAGCGAGACGAAGAGCCTGGTGGACAAGGCGGCCAAGGGCACCGACACCATGGACGCGGCGATGAAGGACATCAAGTCTGCCAGTGACCAGACGTCCAAGATCATCAAGACCATCGATGAGATCGCCTTCCAGACCAACCTGTTGGCGCTGAATGCCGCGGTGGAAGCGGCTCGTGCCGGGGAAGCCGGGAAGGGTTTCGCCGTCGTCGCAGAAGAAGTGCGGAATCTTGCGATGCGTGCGGCTGAAGCGGCCAAGAATACCGGTAGCCTGATCGAAGAAAACGTGAACCGGGTTAATGGTGGAGTGCAGATCGTGGACGGGCTGAAGACGGCCTTGGGTGATGTGACGACGGCCTCGGGCAAGGTGGCCAATCTGGTGGATGAGATCGCGGCCGCCAGTGCGGAGCAGTCGAAGGGCATTGAACAGATCAACGGCGCGGTGACGCAGATGAATGCGGTCACACAACAGAACAGCGGCAACGCGGAGGAAAGCGCCAGTGCCGCCGAGGAGATGGCGGGCCAGGCCGAAAGCCTGACCGATCTGGTCAATGAGTTGACGGCTCTGGTTAATGGCGGCGGAAAAGATGGAGCACAGGCGTATTCACGGGCACAATCATTCCAAACCGTGCGGCGTCCAAAGGCTAATCTGTCGAAGAAGAGCCCGTCCGTCAAACCGAAGCGAGCCATTCCGCTGGATAGCGACGAAGAGATGAACCGCTTCTAAAAGCAGAAGCGACGCAATTGGACGCAACGCGAAGCGGGAGCCTTATGGCTCCCGCTTTGATGTCTCGTCGAATCGGCGATTACTTGACCAGCAGAACCTTGCGGATCTGACTCTGGCCGCTGAAGCGAAGTTCGACGAAATAGAGGCCGCTGACGGGAGAGGCGGGCAGGCGGTTGCAGTCAAAGACAAAATGCTGCTCACCTGCCGGATACTCTGTGGCCACTTGATACACCGTTTGGCCAAGGGTGTTGATGATCCGAGCTTCAACCCGGCCCGCATTCTGAATGGTGAAGGGAATGGAAACCGACGGATTGAAAGGATTGGGATAACCTTCGCCGACGATGAACTCCCGGGCGATAGATGCGCCGTCGGTGTCCACGTTCAGTTCGGCATAGGCTCCCGATCCGAAACTCAGGTTGCTTCCACTGACCTGAATGGGTACCTGTTCGCCGGACGCGGTCTTTACAACGACCGTCATCGCATGACCCGGCGTGAAGCCCTGCAGATCGTATTCCGGTAGACCTTGCCAGGCTGTGACCATCAGCGTGCCACCGTCAACAGTTACCGTAGCCGCGCCCACCAGAACATTGTCATCATACAAGCTGACCGTCTGCGGATGGGCCCGACGCACCGCATCGCCAAGGTGCAGCACCACTTGATAGGGCAGGCCGGTCGGGGTGACTCCCGAGAGCGGCTGGGCCGGATCCGGATCTTCCTGCGGCATGGAGGTGACGGATGCCCCCTGGCTGTAGTGGAAGGTCAGATTCTCATTGACAATCAGCATATAGCCTTTGCCGGGAACCATGCGGGTCAGCGTGTTGATGTCTTGCGAAGGGATCCACGCGTGGCCCTCATCGTCCTGCACGATCACCAGATGGCCGCCCAGCGAAGCCAGCAACGTCTCGGTCTCACCAGCAACGGGGAACGGATAGCTGATCCAGTTCCACGGCCCGGCCAGAAGGTGATAATCCTGCTGGGCATTGACCGGAGTGCCGGTGACCACGATGCTGTCCGGCGTATTCAAAACCAGGCGGTAGGCAGCCGTGGACATCAGATTACCCATCGTGTTGACGCGCGGCGGGATGAACACATTGCCGTTATCCTGATAGGCCGCCACAAGGCTTCCTAAAGCACCGAACACATGCTGTGCCGTGGGTTCCGTCGGCCAGACATTCAACGAAATCAGACGCGCCGCATGTGCGCGCAGGGGAATCACCTGCCGTAGCGCTCCCGTGGCGGTCAGGAAGACTTCCGAATAGACTCCCGAGCCAAAACTGCCGTCGCCGACGCGGAAAGTGGCGGCTGCCGGCGCGTCGATATGGGTTTCTTGCTGCCACACACGGAAGGTCATCGGATGGCCCGCGGCGAAGCCGGAAAGATCGTGTTCGGGATCACCTTGCCAGGCCGTGATGCTGAACGGCCAATGGCCCAGTGTTCCCGCGCCCACGCACAGGGCGCCATCAAAGACGGCGATCTCATCACCTTCCGACAGTACCGCATTGTCCAGCGTTGCGCTGTCCACGATCACGGCATAGGGCAAGCCTGTCGGGAGTACCGGTGCAAAGTGGTGCTCCGGGATCACCTGATCGGGCGCAAGGCGCACAAGGTAGGCATCGCCGTTTTGTCCATACGAGTACGTCTGCCCGCACATGGCAAACCCGCCGTCGCGGGTAAGTTGTCCGCTGAGCGCCCATTCCATCTCCGGTCCGCCGAAGTTGCGGGACCAGATGGGATTGCCCTGCGGATCAGTGCGCATTACCCAGAAGTTGTAGGGGGCGTAGTTCTGCAAGCCGATGAAGAAGAAGCCACCGTCGGGCATTTCAATCGGTTCGCGCCAGGACTCCGGCGCGGATGTGCCATAGGAGCGCGTCCAGAGTGTCGTGCCGTCGGGGGCGAGGCGGACGGCATAGCCGTCTCCCCAACCCGCGGTAAAGGAGAAGGTGACGCCGGCGAAGATAACTCCGCCGTCGTGGGTTACGCGCAAACCGCCCGGGTAATCGCGATCTTCACCACCGAAGGTATGCGACCATACCACGTCACCTGCACTGTTCACCCGTACGATCCAGATATCGGTGGCGCCTGCTCCGAAGGAGTCGGTGGTACCGGTGAAGACGTAGCCGTCGCCCATGCAGCGCACGCTGCTGGCGTCTTCCGCACCGGGTCCGCCATAGGTGTGAGTCCATTGAACCGCGCCGAGGCTGTCCGTCTTTACAAGGTAGGCGTCGGGGCCGCCTGCTCCAAAGGAGTAAGTGGTGCCCGCCAGAATGAAGCCGCCGTCAGGACAACGCCGCACGAACATGCCGCGGTCGGAACTCGTGCCGCCATAAGTATGGCTCCATTCCAAGTTGCCCGATCCGTCGGTCTTGACAAGATAAAAATTTTCATCATAGCCTGTAACGGTGGTGCCCAAGGCAATGAAACTGCCATCGGGCAGGACATCCACACCGCGAAAATCATCGTAGTTTGTGCCGCCGTACATGGCGGACCACTGCTCAACGCCTTCGCCGTTGGTCTTGATTAACCAGGCGTCGCTGCCGCCATGAGTTCCGGTGCCGTTCACGCCGGCCAGAATAAAGCCGTTATCCGGGGTATTCTCCATCCACCCCGCGTAGTCTTCTCCGGAGCCGCCGAAGTTGTGTGTCCAGAGAAGGTCGGGTGCGGCAGGCTGGCCAAAGGCCGCCCCAGCCGCCAGCAGCATCAAAGCAACTGCAATCGATAACCCGCGCATGTCTGCCTCCTTAGTGACGAAGTTCCAGTGCTCGACAGGTCTACACCATTCCATATAAATATATGTCAGGACATGATGATTCGCAATACAAGGATTTCGATTTAATAAAAGACAACAAAGTCATGAAAGCGGTTTTACATAGGTTTATGTTGCAGACTGGGCATTTGTGCCGTGGTGTCCTCTCCTTACTATCCGGCGATTCGGGCAAAAGGCAGAAGAAAAGCGGGAGCCGATGGGGCTCCCGCTGCGATAAGGCCGAACGCGCAATGCCTGTTCTACTTGCGCAGTGTGTGGTAGGGCACTGCGAAATTGATAATCCGTAGCGGATCGATTTCGGGCACCGATTCGCCCTTGAACGCCGTGGGATCCTTCAGAATCAGCAACACCAAACCGGTGTATGACGGGCTGGTCTTGCACAGGGATTCATCTTTGCGGATGAGCCAGGCGGCAGTTCGTTTGCCCAGAAAAAGTCTGAGGATCGGCACGGTGAGGTTATAGGCCGATGCCACCCACTTGGGAAACTTCCACCGTTCCTGATATTGGACCGGCATCGCATCGATCAGCACCGCAGGCGCGGACAGCTTGGAACTCTCGATCCGCCAATTGTAGATCGTAAGCCCGGCCTCTTTCAGGTAGTCAAAGCTGTTGGGTTCAAAGGCATGAATATGCCCATGCGGGGCGGCAGAGGCAATATTCGCTTCGACTTTCGCTTCGGGCTCGTGCGGCACTGTGACGATCACGGCCTTCTTAGAGACTCGCAGCAATTCCTGCATGGCCTTGCGAAAATCCGTCACGTGTTCGAGCGTCTCGCTGCAAAGTGAAACGTCGAAGGCGTTGTCGCCATAGGGAAGCTCGTGAACATCCGCCGGAGCGGCTTCGATGTTGTAAATCTCGCGGGCGCGGTTACAGGCTTCTTCGGAGAGATCCGTGCATGTCACCTGAATTCCAAAAAGCTCCCGCGCCACTGCGGCTTTGTAGCCTTCGGCTGCGCCGACATCCAGCAGGGACTTTACATTCAGCCGCGAGATCGCGCGCATGATGTGGTAGGTCCGCATGTACCGCGATACCATGGCGAATTCACAATGGCCTTTGCGGAAGCCATAGATCGGCTGATGTGCGAAGTAGATGCCGTTCTTATCCGTTTCGCGAAAGCGGTTGTCCAGCCAGCGTTTGGTCTTTAGAGTGTATTCGTCCATCATGCGACAGCGGGTCCTCTATGCGGATAGAATTATGAAGCGATTTGACTTGGATCTTGCAGTATAACCAAATTATTTGACTTAATCAATATCCCGCAGGACGGAGGCCGTGACGCGCAACAGAGACGTGGGCCTCCTAAGGTTTGTATCCGGCAAGAGATACGACTCAGGCTGCCGAAGCGCTAAGTTGCATTAAGAATGATTTTCAACGAATTTATTCGTAAAACCCGCGCCAATTCTGGATAATGTGTAACATGTAAATAGATGTTCCGCACATAATATCAGAGGCCGTGCATGGAAGAAGAGTATTTTGACGGAGAGCCTTTTGGACTGCGGTTCTGAGCGTCTCCAACGTGCCGGGCTGTTATGTGACCAATCTGGGCGAGTCGGCAGATAGCGCAAGGAACCCATAAGGTCCACTGAGATGCAAAGGGTTGACTCGGGAGTCAACCTGATCCATGTGCGAGGGGGCAGCATAGAAGCGACTATTTCTATGCCGGCTCAGGAGCATATTCTGACCCTGTTATTATTGAAAATAGTTGGATAATCCAAAAGCATCATTCTTGACAATATTGTCCGAAATGAGTATATTGGGACACTGCTTGTGTCACATAAAACAAATTTTGATAAATATTTAGATGGAACTTTTGATCAAAGTTTGTGCCAGCGGGAGCAAAGTATCCCGTTCGCATATGGGGGCATAACATGGGGTGGCGGCAAGGGGCAACATCTGTTGTGTATCTGCGTATTCGCGAGGTTGAAAGTCGGGATGGTGTGTGCAATGGGTGCATTTGCCGCAATCACGAATAGGATAGGGGCAATCGTGATTAAGAAAATTTTCACATTTAGGTTGCATTTGTCAAGCGTGGTTGGTACATTTATTTTCTGAGGCTTTCTCGATATTTGCCTATCTGACCTCAGATCCTCGAAAGACACCTTTTGGAGTGGAGAATAGAATGCCAAAACAGATTTTGACCATAGACGGCAATGAGGCGGCGGCCAGTGTAGCCCACCGCGTCAGTGAAGTCTGTGCGATTTACCCGATCACCCCGTCCTCGAATATGGGGGAGTGGGCCGACGAATGGTCCGCACTGGGAAAGAAGAACATTTGGGGCACGATTCCGACCGTCATTGAAATGCAGAGCGAAGGCGGAGCTTCGGGCGCCGTCCACGGAGCGTTGCAGAGCGGCGCGCTGACCACGACGTTTACCGCGTCGCAGGGTCTGCTGCTGATGATTCCCAACATGTTCAAGATCGCGGGCGAATTGACTTCGACCGCCTTTCACGTTTCCGCCCGTACCGTGGCCACCCACGCGCTCTCGATCTTCGGTGATCACAGCGACGTGATGGCGGTGCGTTCGACGGGCTGGGCGCTGCTGTCATCGGCCAGTGTGCAGGAAGCGCATGACATGGCGCTGATCGCCCACGCCGCCACCTTGAAGGCGCGCGTTCCCATCATGCACTTCTTCGACGGCTTCCGTACGTCGCACGAAGTGCAGAAGATCGAAGGGCTGTCGGACGACGATTTGCGCTTTATGATCGACGACGATCTGGTGCAGGCGCACCGCCGCCGCGCGCTGTCGCCGGATCATCCGGTGCTGCGCGGCACGGCCCAGAATCCCGACGTCTTCTTCCAGGCCCGCGAAGCGTGCAATCCCTTCTATGACGCCTGCCCGGACATCGTGCAGGACGCGATGGACAAGTTTGCGTCGCGTATTGGCCGCAGCTACAAGCTGTTCGAATACGTGGGTGCGCCGGATGCCGAGCGCGTGATTATTCTGATGGGCTCGGGCAGCGATCCCGCCCATGAGACGGTGGACTACCTGCAGGCGCACGGCGAAAAGGTCGGCGTGCTGAAGGTGCGTCTGTTCCGTCCGTTCTCCCTCAAACATTTCATGGCCGCGCTGCCGAAGTCGGTCAAGGCGATTGCCGTACTGGATCGCACCAAGGAGCCGGGTGGCGCTGGCGAGCCGATGTATCAGGACGTGTTGACCGCGCTGGCCGAAACGACCGGCACCGCCGAAGGCTTTAAGGTTGCCCCGAAGGTGATCGGCGGACGTTATGGTCTGTCGTCCAAGGAATTCACCCCGGCGATGATCAAGGCCGTGTTCGACGAGCTGAAGAAGCCCGCTCCGAAAAACCACTTCACGGTGGGCATCAACGATGACGTGTCCCATACGAGCCTCGCGTACGATGCGGCCTTTACGGTGGAAGCCGACGACGTGTTCCGTGGCAAGTTCTACGGCTTGGGCGCGGACGGCACGGTGGGCGCGAACAAAAACTCGATCAAGATCATCGGCGATGATACCGATTTCTTTGCCCAGGGCTACTTTGTGTATGATTCGAAGAAGTCGGGCGCAATCACGGTGTCGCATCTGCGCTTCGGCCCGCGTCCGATCCGCAGCACCTATCTGGTCAACAGTGCCAAGTTCGTGGCCTGCCACCAGACGGTGTTCCTCGAAAAATATGATATGCTGTCCGACATCGTGGACGGCGGCATTTTCCTCCTGAATTCTCCCGCCAGTCCGGAAAAAGTGTGGGACACGCTGCCGTATGAAGTTCAGCAGGACATCATTCAGAAGCATCTGAAGTTCTACACGATTGACGCCTACAAGGTTGCCGGCGCCACGGGCATGGGCACGCGCATCAACACCATCATGCAGACGTGTTTCTTCGCGATCTCCGGCGTGCTGCCGCGCGAAGAAGCTATCGAAGCCATCAAGCGCACAATCAAGAAGACCTACATGCGCAAGGGCGAAAACGTCGTGAAGCAGAACTATGCGGCGGTGGATCAGACCCTCGCGGCGCTCAGCGAAGTGAAGGTGCCGGCCAAAGTGACCGCCACGTGGGTTCGCCCGCCGGTGGTGGCCCCGGAAGCTCCCGAATTCATGCGTGAGACGCTGGCGAAGATCATCTCCGGTCATGGCGACGATCTGCCGGTGTCGGCGTTCCCGGTCGATGGCACGTTCCCCACGGCAACGGCCAAGTGGGAAAAGCGCAATATCGCGCTGGAAATCCCGGTGCTGGACACCGAGACCTGTATCCAGTGCAACAAGTGCGTTATCGTCTGCCCCCACGCCTCGATCCGCGCCAAGGTGGTGGCCCCCGAAGCGCTTGTGGGCGCTCCGGCGAGCTTTGTTACCGCCAAGTTCAAGGGCAGTGATTTCGGCCGCACCGATCTGCTGTACAGTCTGCAGGTCGCGCCGGAAGACTGCACCGGATGCGGTCTCTGTATTGACGCCTGCCCGGCCAAGAACAAGAAGGAAGTCAAGCTCAAAGCCATCAACCTTGCTCCCCAGCCGCCGATTCGCGCGCAGGAGAAGGCCAACTGGGACTTCTTCCTGTCGATTCCCGAAGTGGACCGCAGCACGGTGAAGGTCAACAGCGTCAAGGGGTCGCAATTCCTTGAGCCGCTGTTCGAGTTCTCCGGCGCCTGCTCCGGCTGCGGCGAGACGCCGTACGTCAAGCTGCTTACCCAGCTCTTCGGCGACCGTCTGCTGGTGGCCAACGCCACGGGTTGCTCCTCCATTTACGGAGCCAACCTGCCCACGACGCCCTATGCCTCCAATCTGGATGGCCGCGGCCCCGCGTGGAACAATTCGCTGTTCGAAGACAACGCCGAGTTCGGTCTGGGCTTCCGCGTGACGCTGGACAAGCAGCGCGAGTTCGGCCAGGAACTGCTCGTGCGTCTGAAGGATAAGATCGGCGCGGGTCTGGTGGACCAGATCATGGGCGCGGACATGAGCACCGAAGGCGGAATCGCCCAGCAGCGCGAGCGCATCGAGCAGCTCCGCAAGGCGCTGGCCGGTAACACCAGCGTCGAGGCCAAGCACCTGCTCGGCGTCGCGGACTCGCTGGTGAAGAAGTCGGTGTGGGTGGTCGGCGGCGACGGTTGGGCGTATGATATCGGTTACGGCGGTCTGGATCACGTGCTGGCGATGGGCAAGAACGTCAACGTGCTTGTGCTGGACACGGGCGTCTATTCCAATACCGGCGGTCAGTGCTCCAAGGCGACACCGCTGGGCGCCGTGGCCAAGTTCGCGTTTGGCGGCAAGCCGGTTCCGCGCAAGGATCTGGGCATGATCGCTATGGCGTATGGTCACGTCTATGTGGCGCAGATCGCGATGGGCTCCAATGACCTGCAGACGGTGAAAGCATTCCTCGAAGCCGAAGCCTATGACGGCCCGTCCCTGATTATTGCCTACAGTCATTGCATCGCCCACGGCATCGACATGGCGCGCGGTTTGAACAATCAGAAGAACATCGTGGACTGCGGCGCATGGCCGCTCTACCGCTACAATCCGGTGCTGGCTCACGAAGGCAAGAACCCGCTGGTTCTCGATTCCAAGCCGCCGAAGATGAAAGTCGCGGACTGGGCGTACACCGAGACCCGGTTCAAGATGCTGACCAAGATGAATCCCGAAGAAGCCGCCAAACTGATGGAAGCGGCCCAGACGGATACCGACGCTCGCTGGAAACTGTATGAGCAGATGGCTGGTATGGATTACGCCAGGAACGGACATGGCAAGAAGGAAGGAGAATGATCATGGATCTCTCGACAACCTATCTCGGTCTGAAGCTCAAGCATCCGCTGGTCGCATCAGCGTCTCCTTTCACGCATAAGCTGGACGGTTTCCGCCAGCTCGAAGACGCGGGCGTGTCCGCCATCGTGATGCATTCACTGTTTGAAGAACAGCTTGCCGGCGAAGCCGCCGAACTGGAGTTTCTGACCACTCAAGGGACGGAAAGTTCCACGGAAGCCCTCAGCTATTTCCCCAAGGCCGATCATTATGCCGTCGGACCGGATGATTATCTGGACCTGATCCGCAAGGCCAAGGCCGCGGTGAAGGTTCCGGTGATCGCCAGCCTGAACGGCGTCACTCCCGGCGGCTGGATTCAGTTCGCCCGTGGCGTGCAGCAAGCCGGCGCGGACGCGCTGGAACTGAACGTCTATTATCTGGCGACGGATCCTTTCCAGCCCGGCGAAGTGGTGGAACGCAATTACATCGAAGTCCTGAAGACCGTCAAGTCGCAGGTCAAGATCCCCGTCACGGTGAAGCTCAGCCCGTACTTCAGCAACCTGGCCAACATGGCGCGCCGCCTCGATCAGGCGGGAGCAGCGGGCCTGGTGCTGTTCAACCGCTTCTACCAGCCGGAACTGGATCTGGAAAAGCTGGAAGTGACTCCGCGCGTAGAGTTCAGCACCTCGGCGGAGCTGAAGCTTCCGCTGCGGTGGATTGCCATTCTGCATGGCCGCGTGGAGTGCAGCCTGGCGGCGACCAGCGGTATTCACACTGCCGAAGACGTCATCAAGGTTGTGATGGCGGGCGCCGACGTGGCCATGATATGTTCGGCTCTCTATGCGCACGGTCTGGGCCATGTGCAGACGATGCTCAAGGGCATGGAAAAGTGGATGGGCGAGCATGAATATCTGTCGGTGGCGCAGATGAAAGGCTCCATGAGCCAGAAGTCGTGTGCGGAACCGGCGGCCTACGAGCGCGCCAATTATATGAAGACCATCCAGAGCTTCCGCCCGGCAGTTCGGTAACGTCTTGAAAATGTCCACTCCCGGGTCTTCAAAGCGGGAGTGGACATTTTCAAAACTAATTTGTATATTGCGGTATAGATCACATAGTTGGCTGGCCGCCGGGTGCCAAACCTTCCTCAATCACTCAGATTTCCGCTTGAGGAGTCCGGGTGAGTGCACGGTCAGCGTTTCCTGAGTCTCTCAAGCTTGAGGTATCCCTGTATGGCACTGACCATTGACGAAACCTGCATCGCCTGTGGCGCTTGCGAACCCGAATGTCCGACCAAGTCCATCACGGAAGGTGGCGACATTTTCGTAATTGATGCCGCAACATGTGTCGAGTGCATTGGACATTTCGATGCTCCGAAGTGCGTAGAAGTCTGCCCTGTGGATTGCATCCACAAGTAGGATAAGTTCTCCGCTATCCCGCCTCCCGCTATACTCAAAAGTCCCTCCCCGTCTTGCCGCGAGCCCCGAATCCCACCTTCTTCGGCGCTCGCGGCTTGGCTTTTTCTGGAGGCGTCCGGTTCAAAACCGCCCCCTGACCTCGATTCCTGCGTTTAATCTCCTTCCGCTGAACCGAACAGAATATTCCCCTCCTTGTACGATTTAGGTTTGCAGCATCTCATTGTTTACCTGTAGGTTCAGAATGAGACGCGCCTGCGCACACCTAAGCTTTGTGGTTGCATTTCTTGGCAAGAAATTGTAGATTACGAGGTCAAGACTAAGACGTGTGTGAATAACGGTTTGAGCAGATTTCGAGGCTATAACATTCCCCTTCCGATGACGGACTTTCTGCTGCGGCGAGTACCGCTTCATACTCCACGTCATTAAGTTCATGGCCAGAGCCGTCTCTGGCCGTTTTTGCTGCAACGAAAAACCCATCAACATCTCCTTGGCGGCGATGAGCTGTCTGGGACTTTGTGAGAGATTTCGCGATGAAACTCGTCAAATCGGTTTCAACCAGCGGGGATTACAGCCTCGTGGTCAACGAGACCTGGTGCAAGGGCTGCCGCATTTGCGTCGACCTGTGCCCGAAAAAAGTACTCGAGATGATCGAGGCGCCGGATCGCTGGGAAGGTTCCATTGTGCGGGTAGTGTTGATGGATGCCTGCAACGGATGTGGTGTATGTGAGGTGGAATGCCCGGATTTCGCCATTTCCGTCACGGCTCCTGAGAAGAAGAAACCCGGCAAGTCCGCGGAGGCAGCATGAACAAGTACAATGGCCGCGCCTTCTGGCACGGAAATGAAATTGTCGCGGAAGCCGCGCTGCGCGCGGGCTGCCGCTTTTTTGCCGGATATCCCATTACCCCGTCCTCGGAAATCGCCGCCCATCTGGCGTTGCGCCTGCCGCAACTCGGCGGGGCCTTCATCCAGATGGAAGACGAGATTGCGGCGATGGGCGCCGTAATCGGCGCGTCGCTGGCCGGCGCCAAGTCCCTCACCGCGACGTCCGGTCCCGGTTTGTCCCTCAAACAGGAGAATATCGGTTTTGCGATGATGGCGGAAGTGCCGTGTGTGATCGTCGACGTGCAGCGCGGGGGACCTTCGACCGGTCTGCCCACGGCGCCGGCTCAAGCGGACATCATGCAGGCCCGCTGGGGCACGCACGGCGACCATTCGGTGATCGCTCTGACGCCGCTGTATCCGCAGGAAATCTATCTGGAAACCGTGCGCGCTTTTCACCTTGCCGAGCAGTTTCGCACTCCGGTGTATGTGATGCTCGATGAGATCATGGCGCACACCACCGAGAGCTTCGAGATTCCGCGCGACGACGAATGCGGACCGATCAAGCCGCGCAGCGAGTATGACAGCGCGCGCGCCAACAGTTGGCGTCCGTTCTATGACTTCTATCAGGGGAAACATATTCACGTCACCGGACTTTCTCATACGCAGGAAGGGTTTCCCACGACCAATCCGGCTATCGTGCAGAAGAGCATCGAGCATCTGGTCAACAAGATTGTCAAGGCCCAGCCGGAACTTGAGCGCAACGTCGAGTACCTGATGGACGACTGCGATATCGCAGTGGTCTGCTTCGGTTCTCCGGGACGCGCCGCGCGCGAAGCGGTGAATGCCGCCCGCGCCAAGGGCATCAAGGCCGGCCTGTTCCGCCTGATCACCTTCTGGCCGTTCCCCACGGAAACGCTGCGGACGATCATCGACCGCGTGAAGGCCGTGGTGGTGCCGGAAATGAATATGGGTATGCTGTCGCTGCAGGTGGAGAAGTCCGCCATGCGCCGCGACACGAAGATGTACAAAGTAAATGTGGTAGGCGGCGTATCCATCGAGCCGCAGCAGGTTCTGACCGCGATTGAGGAGGCTCACCATGCCGTTTGACTATAATCCCTGGCTGCGCCAGGAGATGATGCCGCATATCTGGTGTCCGGGCTGCGGCGTCGGAATCATTCTGAAGTCGCTGATCCGTTCCATGGATGCCTGCGGCTGGGACCGCGACGCCACGGCAATGGTCTCGGGCATCGGCTGCACCTCGCGTGCGCCGGGCTACGTGGACATGAACACGCTGCACACCACTCACGGTCGCGCCCTGACCTTCGCCACCGGTGTGAAGATGGCCGCTCCCGAGAAGAATGTCGTCGTAATCTCCGGTGACGGCGATGCCGCGGCGATTGGCGGCAACCATCTGATTCACTCCTGCCGCCGCAATATCGACATCACGCTGGTGATCGTCAACAACGGCATCTACGGCATGACCGGCGGTCAATTCTCGCCGACCACTCCGTCCGATTCCAAGGCGGCCACGGCTCCCTACGGCAATATCGATCCGTCCTTCGACCTGGCCCAGCTCTGCATCGCGGCGGGCGCGACGTACGTCGCCCGCGCCCACGTGGGCAATGCGGTGTTCCTCGAGAAGATGATCCGCAACGGTCTGAAGCACAAGGGATTTTCGGTGATCGAAGTCATGGCCAACTGCCACACGCAGTGGGGCCGGCGCAACAAGTTCCCCGATCCTGCCGACCTGATCGAGAAGATCGCGGCGGACGCGGTGCCGCTGTCGGTGTTCGAAAAGCTCTCGCCTGAAGAGCGCGTGGGCAAATTCTCGGTGGGCGTCCTGTATCAGAATAAAGAGAAGCCCGAGTACTGCGAGGCCTATCACAATCTGCAGGAGCGTGCCATGAACAAGATGCGCGAGGCTTCGCGCAAAGTGGCGGAGCAGGAAACGCTGAAGACGCGCGATGAAATCTTAGGAGCTACCTCAGGTGAGAACTGAAATCCGTTTCGCCGGTGTCGGCGGCCAGGGAAATATCCTCGCAGGCGAGTGGGTCGCGCTGGCGGCTCATACGATGCGCAAGCATGCCATTCAGGCTCCGACCTATACCGCGCAGGTGCGCGGCGGCCCCACCAGTGTGGACGTGCTGATCGACGACCACGAGATTATCTTCCCGCGCCTCACGGCCATTGATTTCTTCTGCTGCCTCGCGCAGGAAGGGTGGAAGGTGTTCTCCAAGCAACTCAAGCCGGAGAGCATCGTCGTGATCGATCCCAACCTTGTGCTGAACATCGGCCCCGGCCCGCAGATGATTTACCGCCTGCCCATCGTGGCCATCTGCAAGGAGACCGTGGGCAAAATGGTCTATACCAGTTCTGTGGCCCTCGGCACCTTCTGCGCGCTCATGCCGCAGGTGATTCCGCAGGAGATGATGATCCGGACGATCGAGCAGAATGCTCCCGGCGGCACCGTCGAGAATAATTTGAAAGCCTTCCGCGCCGGATGGGATGCCATTCTGAAGATCCAACCCGAATCCCGCAACGCGATCTCCGCCGGCATGGAAGAAGAAAAGGCGAGAGACACCTATTAAGAAAAGTCAGAAATTAAAAACTGAAAATTGCGATCCACATTTTTCATTTTTAGTTTCTAATTTTTGTTTTTTGATTTGATCCCAGCACCTCGACAATCAAGCCGAGCATCTTTCCGTCGTGTCTGATGATTCGCAAGTACCGATAAAATCCGCGTGATTCAGCTTTAGGATTTCTATGCACATCATTCACAGCACTCGCGTGTTGGCGGAGAAGATCCATGAATACTGGGTGGAAGCTCCGCTCATCGCCCGGAAATACCGCGCCGGGCAGTTCGTCATTATTCGCACGCACGATCAGGGCGAACGTGTCCCGCTGACCGTGGTGGAGACGAAACCGGAAGAGGGCTTGATCCGGCTGATCGTGCAGGAAGCCGGCAAGACAACGACGGAAATGGCGGCCTTCAAGGCCGGCGATGGCATTCTCGACGTGGTGGGCCCGCTGGGCAAAGCCACGCATCTGGAGAACTGGGGCAACCTGATGATCATCGGCGGCGGCGTCGGCGCGGCTCCCGTGCTGCCCATCGCCATCGCGGCGCGCAAGCTCGGCAACACCGTCTATTCCATTATCGGCGCGCGCACGAAGGATTTGCTGATTCTCGAAGATGAGTTTCGTGCCGCCTGCCATGAGACGCGCGTCTCGACCGATGACGGATCGTACGCCGTCAAGGGCTTTGTCACCGACGCGCTGAAAGCATGGGTGGGCGAAGGCCTGAAGGTGGATCAGGCGATTATTGCCGGTCCGATTCCCATGATGGGCGCGACGGCCAAGGTGTCCAAGGAGTTGGGCATTCCCACGATGGCATCCCTCAATCCGATTATGGTGGACGGCACCGGCATGTGCGGCGCCTGCCGCGTGACGGTGCACGGAAAAGTATTCTTTGCCTGTGTGGACGGACCGGAGTTCGATGCTCACGGCGTGGACTTCCGCGAACTGAACCTGCGCAATCAGGCCTATCGTACCCAGGAAGCCGAAGCGATGCGCCGCATGGAAGATCACAAATGCAAGATCGGGCTGACGAACGTTGCGCGGGAAGGAGTGGTGCAGCATGGCTAATCCGAATTTGACTCAGGCCGACCGCCAGAAATTGCCGCGCACCCAGATGCCGGAGCAGGATCCGAAGGAGCGCGTGCAGAACTTCACCGAGGTGCCCTTTGGCTATGACGCCGAATTGGCGATGGCCGAGGCCGAACGCTGCCTGCTCTGCAAGAAGCCCAAGTGCGTCGCCGGTTGCCCGGTGGGAATCGATATTCCGGCCTTCATCAAGGCCATCCGCGAAGAGCGCATGAACGATGCTGCGTTGATTCTGCGCGCCACCAATTCCCTGCCTGCCGTCTGTGGCCGCGTCTGCCCGCAAGGGGACCAGTGCGAGGCCCTGTGCATCGAAGGCAATAAGCATGATCCGGTCGCCATCGGCAACCTTGAACGGTTTGTCGCCGACTGGGAAGTGAGGAATAACGCTATCACCATTCCGGATCTTCCGCCTCCCACCGGATACAAAGTGGCGATCGTCGGCTCCGGCCCCGCAGGTCTTACCGCGGCGGGCGATCTGGCGAAGATGGGCCATGATGTGACGGTGTTCGAAGCGCTGCACCGCCCCTCCGGCGTGCTGGCGTACGGCATTCCCGAGTTTCGTCTGCCGCGCATTGTAGTGAATTCCGAAATCGAGTACATCAAAAAGCTCGGCGTGAAGTTTATCTACGATGTCGTCGTGGGTATTACCGTGACCGTGGATGAGCTGTTCGAGCAGGGCTTCCATTCGATCTTTATCGGCACCGGCGCGGGCCTGCCGCGCATGATGGGCGTTCCCGGCGAGAATCTGGTCGGCGTCTACAGCGCCAACGAGTTTTTGACGCGTGTCAATCTGCTCGGCGCTTCCAAGTTTCCGGATTATGATACGCCGATCCGCAAGGCCAGGCACACCGTCGTCGTCGGCGGCGGCAACACCGCCATGGACAGCGCCCGCGTATCGCTGCGTGTGACCGGCAATCATGTGACTCTGGCGTACCGCCGTTCGATGGATGAAATTCCCGCCCGCAAGGAAGAGATTCATCACGCCATCGAAGAGGGCGTAGACTTCCAGCTTCTGACCGCGCCGGTGGAAGTCGTTGGCGATGACAAAGGCCAGTGCATCGGCCTGAAGTGCATCCGCATGGAACTGGGCGAACCGGATGCGTCCGGCCGCCGCAGTCCGGTGCCGGTGGAAGGCAGCGAGTTTGTGTTTGACTGCGATACGGTGATTGTAGCCATCGGCAACAGCCCAAACCCGATTATTCCGCGCAGTACGCAGGGCATCGAAGTGACCAAACGCGGCACGATCAAGATTGAGGATGCCACGGGAGCGACGACCCGTCCGGGCGTGTATGCCGGAGGGGATATTGTCAGCGGGGCGGCCACAGTCATTCTGGCCATGGGGGCAGGGAAAACCGCCGCCAAATATATGGACGAATACATGCGCGGCCTGCCGAAGCCGTAGTATGCACAAGGGCACGCTTCGGTGTGCCCTTTTTGTTGTTCGGCGACATCTCCCATGCCTCATGTATGAGGCTGGGCATCTTACCGCCTGCGAATAGACGGCCGCGACCCGTGCCGGCTTCCGGAAGCGAGGTACACATCTTATGGAACTGGACATTGTTTCCGCCAACCGGATTCTGGCGGAAGTCCGGGATGTCATTCATCCCAACTGCCGGATCGCAGGCTCGGCCAATCCGGAAGGTTTGCAGCTGAAGTTTCGCATCATCGAAGGTGGTGATATCGAAGCGGACTTTGCCTGCGAACCGCGTTTTCAAGGCTATTCGGAGATCGTGCACGGCGGTGTGATTGCCGCCATGCTGGACAGCGCGATGGTCAACAGTCTGTTTGCCCGCCGCATGAACGCCGTGACCGCGGAACTGGTGGTGCGCTACCGGGAGCCTGTCCGGCTGAACATTACAGCGACGGTGCGCGGGCGAATTGAGAAAATTACGCCACGCATTATTTACCTCAGCGCAGAGGTCTGGCAGGAGGGTCGTGTCCGGGCTGCCGCACAGGCTAAGTTCATGGCAACGCCTCCCGCCGTTGATAAGGTTGTAGATAGTGGCATGTGAAATCGGCGATTGTGCCGCTTAATTCTTAATTCTATGCGGCTTCCCTTGCATAACTGATTGATTTGCTCATAATTAGATGTCAAAGTTGGTTATTGCATCTTTTAGTCAGAAGGCGTATATTGTGGCGGCAGATTTTCTGCTATTTAAAAGCCCATGTGCAAAGTTTCGCATGCAGGGCTTTTGACAATTTCTTCAAACTCCGCTTGTTACACGGCAGGACTCCAGCGCTTCCCGGCGTTTGAATCTGCCTCCTGAACTGCTTTACCTTCAGGCTTTCCCCCTATGTCGTTTACCGCGATTCTGATCTTCTTTCTGGCCGGAGCGGGCTTTGTCGTGCTTGCGCTCTCGGTCAGTCGCCTCGTGGCTCCTCACAAACCCAATCCCATCAAGAATTCCACCTATGAGTGTGGTGAGGAAGCCGTAGGAACACCGTGGATCCGATTCAATACCCGGTTCTACGTCGTGGCGCTGATCTTCCTCGTGTTCGACGTGGAAGTCTTGTTCCTTTTCCCCTGGGCTATCAATCTGAAACGCATGGGACTGTTCGCGTGGGTGGATATGGCGGTGTTCATTCTGATCCTCGCGGTGGGCCTGGCGTATGTATGGGGCAAGGGAGACCTCGACTGGGTGCGGCCCAAAGGATCCTCCGCCGGCGGTTCCTCGACCGGGCAAAAAGTTGTTGCGGCACGCCGGGCTCCGGCGTCCGTTCTGGAAGGAGAACGTTGATATGGGTGTGATTGAAGGCCGCTACGGCCCCAACGTTGTCATCACGTCTATCGATAAAGTATTCAACTGGTCGCGCACGAGTTCCATGTGGCCGCTGTCCTTCGGACTGGCCTGCTGCGCCATCGAAATGATGGCCGCGGCGGCGTCGCGTTTCGACCTCGACCGCTTCGGCATTTTCATGCGGCCCACGCCGCGTCAGGCCGACTGCATGATTGTGGCCGGCACGGTCACCGTCAAGATGGCCGAGCGCATCAAGCGGCTGTATGAGCAGATGCCCGAACCGCGCTACGTGATCGCCATGGGTTCCTGCGCCATCAGCGGCGGCCCCTACTGGGAGCACGGCTATCATGTGGTAAAAGGCGTGGATCAGGTCATTCCGGTGGACGTGTACGTCCCCGGCTGCCCGCCCCGTCCCGAAGCCCTGATTGACGCGTTTCTGAAACTGCGCGAAAAGATCGAAACGGAAACCATCGCCAAGCAGACGGCCTGACGCCCACGATTATGACCCCTCAAGAAATATTCACCTATCTGACCAAGGCATTCCCCGCCGCGGAACTGGTTCTCGAAGAGATCCAGCCGTCGCCGGTGATCCGCGTGCCGCGTGCTGTGCTGGCGGATGTCGCGCTGAAACTGCGCGACGACGATGCGCTGCACTTCGAATGCCTGATGTGCCTGTCCGGACTGGACAAGGCCCCCGAGCTGCACACCGTCTACCACCTGCATTCGATGAAGAACAAGCAGACCGTGGCGCTGCGCTGCGTCGTGACCCGTGACGATCCTTCGATGCCCACGGTGTGCCATGTGTGGCAGACCGCCGAATGGCACGAACGCGAAGCCTGGGACATGTTCGGCATCCGTTTTGAAAACCATCCCGATCACCGCCGCATTCTCTGCGCCGATGACTGGGACGGCCATCCGCTGCGCAAGGACTACAAGGCTCCCGAGTCCTTCCACGGCATTCCTCTCACCAATATCTTACCGGAATCTCTATCGTGAGCGATACGCGCGATCTTGATCTTATGCTTGGCCCCGAACAGGACCGGCTGAATGCGGCGCTGTACGACATCGAAGATGTCCACGGCGAGCGCATGACCCTTCAGATGGGGCCGCAGCATCCCGCCACGCACGGCGTGCTCCGGCTGGAACTGGAAACCGACGGCGAGTTGGTGGTGAAGGCCACGCCGCATCTCGGTTATCTGCACCGCTGTTTCGAAAAGGTCTGCGAAAACGTGACGTGGCCGATGATCACGCCGTATGTGGACCGCCTCGACTACTGTTCGAGCATGAACAACGCGCTGGGCTATGCGGTGGCGGCGGAAAAACTGTTTAATATCGAAGTCTCTGAGCGGGTGAACGTGATCCGCGTGCTCGTCGCCGAAATGAACCGCATCGCCAACCACATGGTGGCGGTCGGCACCTACGGCCTCGACATCGGCGCGTGGACGCCGTTCCTGTTTCTCTTCCAGCAGCGGGAACACATTCTCGACCTGTTCGATGAACTCTCCGGCGGCCGCCTGCTCTACAATTACATCTGGATCGGCGGCCTGGCGCATGACATCCCCGACGGCTGGCTGAAGAAGGTTCGCGATTTCCTCCAGTATATGGAAGGCAAGATCCTCGAACTGAACACGCTGCTGTCCTTCAACAAGATTTATGTCGAACGCGTGGGCAAGGTGGCGGTGATTACGCCGGAGTTGGCGATTGCCACGGGCACGACCGGCCCCAATCTGCGCGGCAGTGGCGTTAAGTGGGATCTGCGCAAAGTGGAGCCCTACTGCGGCTATGAAACCTATGATTTCGAGATCCCCGTCGGCACGGGCGAACAGGGCATTGTCGGCGATTGCTTCGACCGTTACATGGTGCGCGTGCGCGAGATGGAGCAGTCGCTGAAGATCATGGCACAGGCTGTGGACCGCCTCGAGAAGATGCCGGGCGATGATGTGCGGGCGAAAGTTCCCACCTCCTGGAACAAGATGCCCGTCGGCGAAGTCTATGTGCGCACCGAAAGCCCTAAGGGTGAACTGGGCTTCTATCTGGTCTCGGATGGCAAGGCCAAGCCCTACCGCCTGAAGTGCCGCGCGCCCTCCTTTGTAGTGTTGTCCGTGATTCCTCACGTGGCTCCCGGCTTGCTGATTTCGGACATCGTGGCCCTCGTCGGCTCACTGGACGTGGTACTTGGAGAGGTGGACCGATGAATCCTCAGACGCTTTCCATCCTCATCTCCGCGGCGTTTGCCGTGGGGGTCATCGCCTTCGTCGCGGTCTTCGCGCTCCTGGCTATTTATCTTGAGCGCAAGATTTCGGCGCATATTCAGGACCGTCTCGGCCCGATGGAAACCGGCGGCTGGCACGGCTGGTCTCAGACCATGGCCGATACCGTCAAACTGCTGCTCAAAGAAGATATCTTCCCCGATGCGGCGGACAAACCGCTGTTCCGTTTTGCTCCCTATATTGTCTTCACCGCGGCCTTTGCCACCTTTGCCGTATTGCCGTGGGCGCAGAACCTTATCGCCGCCGACATTAATATCGGTGTCTTCTACATCGTGTCCGTCAGTTCGCTGGCGGTAATCGGCATTCTCATGGCGGGCTGGTCGTCCAACAATAAGTGGGCGCTGTACGGCGCGATGCGCTCCGCCGCGCAGATGGTCAGCTACGAAATT
The DNA here is from genome assembly GCA_036504735.1 of bacterium. NCBI lineage: Bacteria > bacterium. Next base: position 254,102 of record DASXUQ010000019.1, on the reverse strand, counting down.
CCCATCGCGCTCTCGCTGCTGGTGCCGATTCTGATTGCCCAGAGCATGTCCATGCGCGACCTCGTCATGATCCAGCAGGGCGGCTTCTGGCACTGGGGTGTTCTCAGCCATGCGCCGTTCGGCCTCATCGCCTTCGTCATCTATTTCTGGGCGAGCCTTGCGGAAGTCAACCGCAACCCGTTCGATATTCCCGAAGCGGAATCCGAACTGGTCGCCGGTTACATGGTGGAATACAGCGGCATGCGCTTCGCCATCTTCTTCCTCGCCGAATACGCCAATATGTTTGTGGTCTCGGCGGTTGCAACGGCCCTGTTCCTCGGCGGCTGGTACGCGCCGATTCCGTGGCTGGACGCTCCCGCAACCGCCGGCCCGCTCTGGCACGGCATTGTCGGCGCCGCCTGGTTTGCCGGCAAGGGCATCGGTCTGGTGTGCGTGCAGATGTGGCTGCGGTGGACGCTGCCCCGTTTGCGTGTCGATCAGCTCATGCACATCTGCTGGAAAGTTTTCCTGCCGTTTTCCTTTGTGAATATCCTGCTGGCTTCCCTCTGGGTCGCCCTCAGCAAGTAGTTTTTTTCAAGCCCGAGTCATCCAATATGTCCGGCTATTTCCAAGATGTTTGGTCCGGCGTGACCACCGTTCTCGAAGGAATGATGGTCACACTCCGGCATGTGTTTAAGCCGACGATTACGGTGCAGTACCCCAAGGAAACGGTTCCCATGTATCCGCGTTCGCGCACGATGCTGGTGAACGACGCCAAGGATTGCGGGTTCTGCCTGAGCTGCAAGCGCGTCTGCCCGGCCAATCTGTTCACCATCACCGGCATTCGCGGTGAGGCGGGCGACGAAGGCCTGGGCACGTTGCCTGACGGCAAGCCCAAGAAGATGCATATCGTCGAGTTCAAGATTGACATGTCCAAGTGCATCTACTGCGGCCTGTGCGTGGATGCCTGCGACACCGGTTCGCTGCACTGGGAACAACCGCAGGAGCAGCCGGTCTTCAGCCGGCGCGACCTGCACAAGGATTTCACCGACGTGAGCCCGGAATACCGGGCGCAGCTTGAGGCGCGTGAAGCGGCCAAAAAGAAGGCCAAAGCCGCCGAAGCCGCCGCCGCTGCTGCCGCTAAGGCCGCCGCCGCTGCCGCCGCACCCCCGCCCGAAGCGCCCAAAGCGGACACTCCTCCGCCGGCGGAGAAATAAGTATGGAACTACTGACCAATATCGCCCTGGGTTTCTTCGCGCTGCTGACCGTCGCCTCGGCAGCGGTGGTGGTCTTCCACAAGCGGATCATCTACAGCGCGTTTGCCCTGCTCTTTACCTTCTTCGGTGTCGCCGCCCTGTACCTGTTCCTCATGGCCGACTTTCTGGCCGCCGCGCAATTGCTGGTGTATGTGGGCGGCATTCTCACCCTGATCATCTTCGGCGTCTTTCTCACCGCTAAAGTCACGTCGCTGGATATTCCGCAGTTGACGCATCAGCGCTACCTCGCGCTGATTCCCGTGCTGATGATCGGCGTGGGGCTGTTCGTCGTCATCCTGCGTACGCAGTGGGGCGCAACCTACATGGGCAGCGCGCCCACCGCCCGCGACCTCGGCGAACTTCTCATGACCCGTTATCTGGTTCCCTTCGAATTGGCGAGCTTCCTTCTGCTGGCGGCGCTGATCGGGGCCATGCGTCTGGCACGGTTTTACCGCAGCTCCGCCGAAGACGAGATCTCGACTCCGTCGGACGGGAGGACTAAGTGAACTCTCTGCCTCTTTATCTGGCCGTTTCCGTTATCCTGTTTGTGCTCGGCCTGCTGGCCATGATGACGCGCCGAAACGCCGTGTCGGTGCTGATGGGCATCGAACTCATCCTCAACTCGGCGGGCCTGAATTTCGTGGCCTTCTCGCGCTTCACCGCCCACAATCTTGAAGGGCAGTCGGCGGCGATCTTTGTGATTATCGTCGCGGCGGCGGAAGCGGCCGTGGCACTGGCGATTTTCCTCAACCTCTACCGGCTGAAAGCCACGACCGAAGTGGATAAAGCCAATTTGCTGGAAGGGTAGACCTGCGCTCATGGTTGAACTGGCACTCTATATTCTGCTCGCCCCGCTGGCCGCCTTTGCCCTCGTCATGTTCTTCGGCAAAAAGCTGCCGCGCGGCGGAGACTGGATCAGCCTGACGGCGATCTGGAGCGGCCTTGCGGCTTCGCTCATCATGCTCGTGGATCATATCTCCCACTTTGACGCCGCCTACTCGACCCAGTCGAGTATGGACTGGATCATGTGGGGGAACTTCCATTGTACCGTCGGCATGAACCTCGACAATATGGCGGTCATCATGCTCGTGGTCGTCACCCTCGTGTCCTCGCTTGTACACCTCTTCAGCACGGCCTACATGAAGGGCGACCCGCGCTATCACCGCTTCTTCGCTTACCTGTCCCTCTTTTCCTTTTCGATGATCGGCTTGGTACTCTCCGACAACCTGTTCCTCATTTATGCCTTCTGGGAACTCGTCGGCATCTCCAGCTATCTCCTGATCGGCTTCTGGTATGAGAAGAACAGCGCCGCCAACGCCTCCAAGAAAGCTTTCGTCACCAACCGCATCGGTGACGCCGGCATGCTCATTGGCATCCTGATCGTCTTCACCGCCCTCGGCACCTTCAATCTGACCGAAATCGCGCAGGGTGTGGCCGCGGGTAAGCTCAGCGGCGGTCTGCTCACGGCGGCAGGGCTCTGCCTCTTTATGGGTGCGGTCGGCAAGTCCGCGCAGTTCCCGCTGCATGTCTGGCTGCCCGACGCCATGGAAGGCCCGACGCCGGTGTCCGCCTTGATCCACGCCGCCACCATGGTTGCCGCCGGCGTATACCTCGTGGCCCGTCTGTTCTCGATTCTGACGTTCGATGCCTCCGTCGTCATCGCCTACGTCGGCGGGTTTACCGCTATCTTCGCTGCCACCATTGCCGTGGCGCAAAACGACATCAAGCGCGTGCTGGCCTATTCAACGGTCTCGCAGCTTGGCTACATGATTATGGCGCTGGGAACCGGCGCGTACACGGCGGGCTTCTTCCATCTGGTGACGCACGCCATGTTCAAAGCCTGCCTGTTCCTCGGGTCGGGCTCGGTCATCCATGCCATGCACGCGGCGCTGCATCATACGCACAATCACGCGGATCCTCAGGACATGCGCAACATGGGCGGCCTGCGCAAGCACATGCCCATCACCTTCTGGACGTTCCTGATTGCCACGGTGGCCCTTGCGGGTGTGCCGCTGACCTCCGGTTTCCTTTCCAAAGATTACATTCTGGCCGGAACGCTGGCCTTTGCCATGGAGCACCCGCAGCACTGGATTCTGCCGGTGTTCGGTTTTGCTGCGGCGGCCCTTACGGCCTTCTATATGTTCCGTCTCGTCTATCTGACCTTCGCCGGCAAATTCCGCGGCGGTCACGAGGAAGAACATCATCTGCATGAATCCCCCGGCGTCATGACCACACCGTTGCTGGTACTGGCCACGCTGTGCTTTTTCGCCTTCTATTCCATGCCCGCCTTCAATCCTACGACTCCTGCCGGCGGCTGGTTTGCCCACCTTAATCCGACTCCGGCGCGCGCCTACGATCTTCCCCTCACGCCGCCTGCACCCCCCCTGATCACAGACCCCGTGTTCCTTACTGAAGCGCCTGAGGTCCAGAGGTTGGAACAGGAACGGAAGCACGCAGAATACGAGACTAAGCTGAAAGCGTACGAGGAAGAAGTTAAGGCACGGGAGACTGAGCAATTGCGGGCGGAGGAGACTGAGCACGTCGCCCACAACAGCGCCATGGGCATTTCCATCTTCGTGGCCGGTCTCGGCATCCTGATTGCCACCATGGGCTACTACTGGGGCAAGATCAATCCTGCCATTTTCCAGCGGCGGCTCGGCGTGGTCTATCAGGGCATGTACCGCAAGTGGTGGATGGACGAGATCTACGAGGCCACGGCGGTGAAGGGAGCGCTGACGCTGTCACGGTTCCTGGCCTGGTTCGACGGGACAATCATTGACGGTCTGGTCAACGGCTCGGCGTGGGTGACGCGGCACTATTCGGACATTCAGGGCTGGTTCGACAATCATGTCGTGGACGGCCTCGTCAATTTCACCGCGTCTTTTGTGGGCTTCTGGGGACGCTTTACCCGCACGTTCCAGCGCGGGCAGGTTCAACGCTACCTGTTCTACACCTTGGTAGCGGTGGGTCTTATTATCATTCTGAATGTGTTCCAGGGCTGGAAGTAGGCCGGAACATCCTTTGCGACGAAAATCGAATCTTCTGACATAGAACAAACGCCATGGGTCCACTTACTCTCATAACGTTTCTTCCCGTGCTGGGGGCGGCTATCATCGCCTTCCTGCCGAAAGATAACCATCAATTGATCCGCTGGACGGCGGTGTTTTTTACCGCGCTCGTCCTCGTGATCACCCTGTCGCTGTTCCCGCAGTTTGATCGCGGCGCGGTGGGTATCAACCAGTCGTCCTCGTTCCAGTTTACGGAACAGGCCTCCTGGATCCCGGCCTACGGCATCAGCTACTTCGTGGGAGTGGACGGTCTGTCCTTCCCCATGGTGCTGCTGACCGCGCTGCTGTGTGTGATCTGCGTGATTGCATCGTGGGGCATCAAGACCGGACTGAGGGGCTACTTCGCGCTGTTTCTCCTGTTGGAGACCGGCATGATGGGCACCTTTGTCGCGCTGGATTTCTTCCTGTTCTACGTGTTCTGGGAAGTGATGCTGCTGCCGATGTATTTCCTGATCGGCGTGTGGGGAGGACCGCGGCGCGTGTACGCCGCTATCAAGTTCTTCCTCTATACGCTGTTCGGCTCGGTGCTGATGCTGATCGCGTTACTGGTGCTGTATTTCAATGTGACCGATCCGACCACCCATCTGCACACGTTCAACATGCTGACCATGATGACGCAGAATACCCACTCGGGCCTGCTCAACGTGAACACCGTGCGTGTGCTGCTGTTCTTCGGGCTGTTCATCGGCTTTGCCATCAAGGTGCCGGTCTTCCCGTTCCATACCTGGTTGCCCGACGCCCACGTGGAAGCGCCGACCGCCATTTCCGTGATTCTGGCCGGCGTGCTGCTGAAGATGGGAACCTACGGCATGTTGCGGATCATGTACCCGATTCTGCCGGACGTTACCCGCAGCTTCGGCTGGTTCCTGGCGCTGATGGGGATGATCAATATCATCTATGGCGCGTTCTGCGCCATGGCGCAGAAGGACCTGAAGAAACTGGTGGCCTACAGCTCGATTTCCCACATGGGCTACGTGATGCTGGCCATGGCAAGCTTCACCCCCGCCGGAATGAACGGCGCGGTGCTGCAGATGTTCACCCACGGCACCATTACGGCCATGCTCTTCCTTCTGGTGGGCGTCATTTATGACCGTGCCCACCACCGCGAGATCAACGGTTTCGGCGGTCTGGCCAACGTCATGCCCAAGTATATGGGCATGACCGCGATCGCCTTCTTTGCGTCAATGGGTCTGCCGGGCCTGTCCGGCTTCATTGCCGAAGCCCTGTGCTTCATCGGCGCGTTCCCGATCTGGCGTCTGTACACCATGGTGTCCATCGGCGGCATCGTGATTACGGCGGCCTATCTGCTGTGGACGCTGCAGCGCGTCTTCTTCGGCCAGGTGAATGAGAAATACATTTCGCTGCCGGACATCAATACGCGCGAACTGATTACGCTGGTTCCGCTGGCGGTCATCGTGCTGATCTTCGGCATCTGGCCGCAGCCGATTCTCGATCTGATGAATTCTTCCATGACATATCTCGGGCAGATCATGCAGGCAGGCAGCCACCCGATTACTCAGGCCATTCAAACCGCCGGGAGCGCACTATGATGTCCGGCTTGCAGGTCGACCTCGGCCCGCTGCTGCCCGAACTGATCTTTTCAGCCGGGCTGCTGCTGCTGCTGATTGTCAACCTTGTGGTGAAGCGCGGGCGGGGCAAGGTGATGGCGATTGGCGGCGTGATCCTGCTGGCCGTCGTCTGCGTGTTCGCAATGGGCGGCGACGAATCTGTCGGAGAGTATCTCTTCGGCTCGGTGGTGCAGGACGGCGTGACGGTCTTCTTCCGCATCTTCTTCTGCGCCGCAACCGCACTCTCGTTAGGATTGATGGTCTTCAGCTTTCCGAATGACGGCGAGCCGTTCCTGCTGATGCTCTCCAGTATGCTGGGCATGTTCCTGCTGGCCGGTTCCAACGATCTGGTCACGCTGTTTGTGGCGCTGGAACTGGTGTCCATACCGTCTTATGTGCTGGCAGGATACAAACGCAACGATGTTCGCTCGGGCGAAGCCTCACTGAAATATGTGATGTTCGGCGCGATGTCCTCGGGCCTCATGCTTTACGGCTTCTCCTTCCTCTATGGCATGACCGGCTCCACCTCGCTGGTGAACATGGCGGGTCATCTCGGCAAGATCGGCGCGAACGATCCGATGCTGCTGATCGCCTTGGTACTGGTGCTGGCCGGTATCGGCTACAAGATCGCCATGGTGCCGATGCACTTCTGGTGCCCGGACGTCTATGAAGGCTCGCCGACGGCGGTGACCGCCTTCTTCTCCGTCGTTCCCAAGGCCGCAGGCTTTGCCGCGCTGTACCGCTTAATGGGCGTCTTCACGTCGCTGAACACGAGCTGGGGCGTCAATGCCCTCACGCTGTTCACCGTGGCGTCCGCCGTCACCATGACCTTCGGCAATCTTGGCGCGCTCTATCAGACCAGTCTCAAGCGGCTGCTGGCCTATTCGTCGATTGCTCACGCGGGTTATATCCTGATGGGCTTTGCGGTGCTGGCGTCCAATCCTTCAATGGATGTAGCCGCGCTGGCGACGCAGGCGATCATGTTCTACCTTGCGGTGTATCTGTTCATGAACTTCGGCGCGTTCCTGATTGTGGACCTGATCGAGCGCCACACCGGCGGCGACGCCATCAGTTACTTCCGTGGCCTTGGCCGCACCAATGCCGTTCCTGCTCTGTTGCTGGCCGTGTTCCTGTTCAGCTTGACCGGCATTCCGCCGCTGGCGGGCTTCACGGGCAAGTTCCTGCTGTTTGCCGCGCTGGTCAAGGGCAAGCTGTGGGCGCTGGCGATGATCGGCATTGCCAACACCGTCGTCTCGCTGTACTACTATATTCGCGTGATCCGCGACATGTTCCTCTATGAGCCCATGCCCGATACGGCGGCTCTGCTGCCCAATCCCGGCATCAAGTTCAAAGGCCTGCTGGCCACCCTGTCTCTTCTCGCCATTGCCCCCACGCTGATTTTAGGTCTCTGGTGGGGTCCCTTGGCCGAATGGATCGGCCTGAAGACCTGGTAGGAACCGATTCCCGGTTTGCATGTTTAAGAAGGGCAGCAGTAACTCGCTGCCCTTTGTATTTGGGTAAATCTCTTCGGCAATTATGACGTTTCCAAATCTTCTTATTAGCTAATCCATCTGCACTTTAATGGGCGATAGGCTGAACCGCAAGTTTTTACATTCGCTGCTGGCGGTCATGTTGTGCGCGTTTCTGGCGGGATCTGGATTTGCCGCCGCCCAACATGATTGCACGGACACCTCGCGCCATGATCCCGACCGCTGCGCGCTCTGCTCCGTGGCATCCTCCGCTGCGGCGACCACAGCCGTTTTTGACCTATCGGTGGACCAACCCGCCGCCATCTGCGCCCCTCTTCTCATCAGCCTGCCAGCAGGCTGCCCGCTCCCTTCCCCGTCCGATCCCCGCGCTCCTCCCGTCCTGTAACCTCACGATTCTTCAGTTTCTGCTGTAGACTCCACGCGGCTCTCATGCTGCGCGAGTACGCGCGCATAGCTATGCTGCACATCCCGAGGTTACTCCATGATCTCCGTTCGCTTTTTCGTGTCCGCTCTGGCGCTGGTGGCTTTATGCTCCCTTGCTTTCGCCGGCGTGACCAATCCCGATATCTCCGTTATCGGTCAGATGCGCACCTTCATGACCGATGACCGCGGCGACTCCAATCGCAATCGTGCGCAGTTCTCTTTCGATGAATCCGAAGTGGTGGCCGACGCCGCACTCAATCCCTATGCTCACGGCACCTTTGTGTTCTCCATTGCCAACGGTGGCGTTGACGTGGAGGAGGGCTATTTAAACATCGTGCGCGGCCTTCCGAGCGGCTTGGCCTTCAAAGCGGGCAAATACCGCGTCGGCTTTGGACGCTTGAACCCGGTACATCCGCACGCGTATCCGTTCATCTATCGCTTCCGCGTGCTGGCCGAGTATTTGCCCGGACCGGAATCCTACAATGACGTCGGCGGCCAGGTTTCCTATCGACTGCCGCTGCCCGGTGATCTTTCTTCGACGATTTCCGCCGACATCCTGCAGGGCAACACCTTTCATCCCGGTCAATCCGGGGCGCGCCCCGCATGGGTGGCGCGTTGGGCAAACTTCTTCAGCCTGAAAGATCCATCCTCCATGGAGGTCGGCGTCTCGGCCACGGAGGGCACTAACGATGTCCTCCACGAGACGCACACGGCCATCTACGGCGCCGATGCCAAGGCCAAGCTCTGGTTCTCCCCGCTGAATGCGCTGATTCTGCAAGCTGAATTCCTTGCGCAGGATCGCGAACTGGCCGCCGTGGACAGCGTTACCGGAGCCCTCAGCAAAAGCCATATCCGCCCGCTGGGCGGCTATTTTTTTGCCGACTATGCCTATCACAAACGCTTCGACGGCGGCGCGACCTATGAGCGCTTTCAGCGTTCCGAGCCGGGCAAGCCCTGGGAGCAAGCGGTTGGCCTGTTTGCGGGCTTTTTGCCGATGGAAGAGACTACGCTCTTTCGCCTGAACTGGAACCGTATCTTTCCCGCAAGCGGCGCCGCCTCCAATCTCTACACACTGCAAATCGTCTGGTCCATGGGCCCGCACAAGGCTCACCAATTCTAAAGCGAGGGATATTCATGAAACGTATTCTGCTGATGCTCACGCTGTCGCTGCTCGTTGGGCACGCCGCGATGGCCAAAGTCAAGGTCGCGGCGTCCCTGCCGGACCTGGCATCTATTGCCTCGTACATCGGCGGCGACCGCATCGAGGCTTTTTCCATTGCTCGCAATACCGCCGATCCTCATAGTGTGGAAGTGTTGCCCACCTACATGGTGAAGGTCTCGCACGCCGATATATATTTGAAAGTCGGACTGGCCCTCGATCAGTGGGCCGACCAGATTATCGACGGCGCACGCAACTCCGCTGTTCGTGTCATGGACTGCTCGCGCGGCATTGCCGTGCTGGAAAAACCTGTGGGCAAAGTGGATGCGTCCATGGGCGACGTGCATCCGGACGGCAATCCGCACTACTGGCTGGACCCGGATAACGGTGTCGTCATCGCACAGAATATCGCCGAAGTCCTCACGGCGGCCGATCCGGGCGGTGCAACCGATTACGCGGCCAACCTGGAGAAATTCAAAAGTGATCTCGTGCAGCGCCAAACCGCTTGGAAAGCGGCCGCCGCTGCCATCCCCAATCGCAATATCATCACCTATCACTCGTCGTGGGTCTACTTTGCACATGCTTTTGACTTCAACATTGTGGCCCGCATCGAACCCGTGCCGGGCATTCCGCCCACCGGCAGCCATTTGGCCGAATTGCTGAATATCATCCGCGAAAACAACGTCAAGATTGCCTTGCAGGAACCGTATTTCTCCGAGGATGCCGCCAACTATCTGGCGCGGCAGACTCCCGTCAAAGTGCTCAAGCTTCCGCCGTCTTGTAATGGCGTGGATGCGACTTCTTACTTCGATCATTTTCAGCAAATCTTCGATGCACTCAAAACGGTGAGTTGACCCATGCTGACCGCACTGACTTATCCCTTCATGTGGTGGGCGCTTGCCGCCTGCCTTGTGCTGGCGGGCATTCACTCCTATCTTGGTTTTCATATCATCAAACGTGGCGTAATTTTCGTGGATCTTTCGCTGGCCCAGATGGCCGCGCTGGGACTGGCCGTGGCCATTTTGCTTAACCTGCATGACTATCCGCTGGCGAACTATCTTTTCCCGGTGGGCATGACCCTCGTGGGCGCAGTGGTCTTTGCCTGGCTCAGGCATCTCGAGCATCGCGTGCCCCTCGAAGCCTTCATCGGCATCGTCTTCGCCACGGCACAGGCCTTGGTGCTGCTCATCCTCGAGCATAGCCCTTCCGGTACGGAGCATTTGAAAGAGACTCTCGTTGGCACAATCTTCACCGTCAGCCCAGCCACGGTCATCAAGACTGCCATTATCTACGGCATCATCGGTGCGCTGCATTTCGTCATGCGTAAGCCGCTCTTTCAGATCACCAACAACCCCGATCAGGCACGGGCACAGGGTCGCAATCTCTTCTTATGGGATGTGCTCTTCTACACCAGCTTCGGCGTGGTCGTTACCTCGTCGGTGGGCATTGCCGGGGTGCTGCTGGTCTTTGGCCTGCTGGTCATTCCCGCTGTTGCCGGAGTCCTGGCCTCAGATCGCACCGGAGTGCGCCTTGCTGTCGGCTGGAGCTTTGCCTTCTTCTGCAGTGTGATCGGCCTGCTCACCGCCTTCTCGCTCGACACTCCTGCCGCCCCAACGATTCTCACCACCATGGCCGCGTTGCTTGTCATCCACGGCGCGGTCATGGCTCTTTATCGGAAGCTCGCCCGCAAACCCATTGCATTCACCCCCGCTCATAAAATAGCCCCTGCGAATCTTCGCAAAGGTTAAACATGATGACGGATAAGCTGAATCACATATCGCTTACAAAGAAAGGGCACCCACAGGGTTGCCCTTTCGTCATCGATAGCGCGCCGAAGGCGACACGGGTGCAGGCGTCACGCCTGCTGCAGGGGGTACCCCTGCTTAAAACGCGTGCCCCATGCCGCGATGGCAATCGAAGCAGCGGCGGTCTCCTTTGAAGCCATGGAAGATTTTCGAGACCATCGTCTCGTGGCAGCGGATGCAGTTGCCTTCCACAATCGCCTCGCCCGATTTCTTCAGCCGGATCACCTGCGGATTGCCGAAGGTGAAGACATAGGAGTGCCGGATGCCGTGTTCCATCTTGGTGGCATATTTGCCGATCAGATTGTGCGGCACATGGCAGTCATTGCAGAGCGCAAAGCGGTGCGGGGAGACCTGCCACGCGTCGAACTTGTCCTTCATCACATGGCAGTTGACGCAGGCGTCCGGGTTGTTGGACAGGTAGGAATAGCCCCGCGCAAAATAGAAGGTATAGGCGCTGATGCCGAGCACTATGCCCAGCGCGGCCAGCGGCAGCACCGTCAGAAGGGTGGACGCTTTCATGCGGGCCACCCTTTCAGTGTCGGGTAGGTGTGGTGGATGGAATCGGCGTGCCCTGTGGCTGGGGCGGCGGCACGGCGCTGCCGCCGTGCGCGATCAGCACCCGAAACGCCGCCAGTTCCGCCTGCCGGCCAAAGTCGGTGGCGTCGCCCAGCACCCGCGCCGTCTCCTGTCCACTGTGGAAGCCCATGCTGTTTTCCGCGTTGACAAAGTCCCAACGCATCTGTGCCCGGCGGTGCAGTGCCCGCGGCACATCCAACTCCGCATCCGTCGCTCCCATCGCCATTGCCGCTTTAATCCCGTCCATCGCGGCGATAATCGCATTCTCCGCCCGCTTCAACTCGGAGAAGGTCCGGTCCTGAATCTGGAACACCCGACTGCGCAGTTCCTCTTCGGATTCGCGGTGGCACGTCTGGCAGGAGGTTTGAATATGCGCCAGCGGCGTCCGGATCCAATGGTCGGTGATCTTCGTCGCGCCCTCGCGGATATACGGCATATGGCAATCCGGGCAACTCACCCCCGCGCGGTAATGAATCCCCGACGTGAAAATCTCGAACTCAGGATGCTGCATCTTAATCATCGGTGCGCCCGTCTCGCCATGGATCCAGTCCTTAAAATGCAGCGAGTCGTAATACGCTTCGATGCTGTCTACCACGGTCCCCTTGGCCCACGGAAACGTCAAATACAGCGTCTCCTTCGGCCAGTAGTACTCCACGTGGCACTGCGCACACACATAGATCCGCATCTCCGAATGCGTGGCATTCTTGACATCAATTCCCCGCTTGGCCATGGCTTCGATAAAGGCCGGGCGGCGCACGGTCAGCGCCATGGTCTCCGCATTGTGGCAGTCGGCGCAGCCAATGGTGAACTTGAAGCCCGCCGAGTCCACCAAGGTCTTCACCGGAGTATGATACAGCCGCTCCGCGCCGTACTTTTCGATAAACTGCGGCACCTGAGGGCTCTTGCAGGTGATGCATGGCCCGGGCTTCTTGTCTCCTAATCGCTGGCTGGCCAGCATATCCTCCAGCGCATGCATGTGGCCGCGCTCCTCGGTATACTGCACCGAGAACGGATACCCCGCAAACATCCGCCGCAGATTCGGGTACTTGTCCAGCCGCGAGTAGTTCTCACTGCCTCCATACCGTCCGTACTTGCTGTACTCGGTAAAGGTGGTTGTGGTCATGGTGCGCTTGTACAGGTCATACTCGCGCGGAAAATTCGGCCCCCAGTTGTCGGAGTTGGGATCTCCGGGCTGAACCTGTGTCACGTGGACGTAGGTCAGCCGGGCTTCCTGCTTGTGCTGAAAAATGTTGACCAGCAAAGCGGCGATAATGATCGTGAGGACAACACTGCCGATCAGAACAACAGTATTGCGGAGGGATGTGCGCATAAGCATCTCGTGGGTGACTTAAAGAGCAGATTCTGTAGCCATAGTTCGGCTAAAAAGTTGTGAAAGATAACGCTAATAACTATTAAACGCAAGTGAAAACAGCTACTCCGAATAGATGCTTCTCAGGAATGGTTGATACAATTAGATGTGGATTGTTCAAGCCGGAACATCTTCTTTTGCCGATGCATTCAATTAACAGTCGCTGTTGCTGTGTGATATGCCGCTCTCTGTCCTGTCGTGAATGAATTGCCTCACCCCCGCCCCGCGTCTATGACACGGAGACTGTTTCACTTATAATATGAAACCCACGGGTTCTATTGTCCCCATGGTCACGCCCTTCCGGGATGGAAGGCTGGATGAGGACGGCCTCGCCCAATTGATTGACTGGCAGATTCGGAGCGGCTCGCATGGCATCTCCGTGACCGGCACCACGGGCGAGCCCTCGTCCCTGTCGCATCCCGAGCGGCTGCGGGTGTTTGACGTCGCCAAAGAAGCGATTGCCGGACGCGTGCCCTTTGTCCCGGGTACGGGCTCGAACAATCTTGAAGAGACTTTGCTGTTTTCGCATCACGCCCAGAAACTCGGCGCGGATGCCCTGCTGATCATCACTCCGTATTATTCGCGCCCTTCGCAGGAGGGGCTGTTTCAATACTTCAAAGCCGTGGCCTCGCAGGTCGGGCTGCCCGTCATTCTCTACAATATTCCCGGACGCACGGCGGTGAACCTTGAAGTGGACACCCTGGCGCGGCTGCGGGATCTCTGTCCCCATATTATCGGCGTCAAGGAATCCAACAAGGATTTCGAGCACATCAACCGCCTGATCTACCGCATGGGCAGCGATTTTCTGGTCTACTCCGGAATCGAGTTGCTATGCTTTCCCATTCTGGCTATCGGCGGCGCGGGCTATGTCAGTGCTACGGCCAATGTGCTACCCACCGAGGTGGCGCGGCTGTATGATCTGACTAAGGCCGGCAAATGGGAGGAGGCGCGTGCCCTGCACTTCCAATTGCTGCCGATCAACGACGCCGTGTTCCTCGAAATCAATCCGGTGCCCGTCAAGACCGCGCTCGGCTGGATGGGCAAAATCAGCCCCGAAGTGCGCCTGCCGCTGGCCCCGATGAGTGACGATAACGAAAAGAAACTGCGGGATGTCATGTCCGCGTATCACTTGTTGACTACAACGAACAGTATGGGCTCGAAGGTATGACGTTTGATCTTAACCAAAGGTGACCGGATTTCCGGTCGGGAGAATGCTCGATGAAACGCACGATGATGGTAATGATGGTTATCAGTTTGGTAGTGGCGGGCGCCGCATTCGCCGCGGTCCCTCAGAAGATCAGCTATCAGGGAGTCCTCACCAATGCCTCCGGCGTGGTGGTTCCCGACGGCAACTACGATTTGACTCTGTCTCTCTATGACACCCTGAGCGGCGGCACCGCCCTCTGGACCGAAGCCCAGTTAACCGCTGTCAGCCACGGCATTTTCAATGTCGTACTCGGATCTGTGGTGCCCATCACCAAGGCCTTCGATAAGCCGCTGTTCCTTGGCGTCGCAGTGGCCGGCGGCGCGGAACTTTCGCCCCGTACGCTGCTGACGGCTTCTCCCTACAGCCTGAATGCGCCGGTGATGGGGTTTGTGAGTTCCAGCGCCACAACGACCATTAGCACGGGATGGACAAATTATGAGGACGAGCAATTGACCTTATACTGCCCCGGCCCAGGGTATGTGGTTGTGCATTCCACCGCGTGGCTGCAGATCAACCACGTGCAGGGGACCTCAGACCGGGTGCAAGTCACGCATGACACGACCGCCACGGGCCAAGGCCCCGACTACGACATGATTTCAACTTACCTGATTGCCACCGATGAACCGACCCAGTATCAGGATGTGACGCTCCCCGTGCAAACGGTCGTTCCCGTTGCGGCGGCCGGAACCTACACCTTCTACCTGAATGGCCAGATGCTCGAAGGCCAGGATACCGCTGACCACTTCTGGTATGCCGGTACAACCGCCACATGGTATCCGGCCACCGCTGCAGCGGCAACCGCTGCCGCCATGCGCAGCCACCACCCGCAAAAGTCTGTCGAAAAAGCCCGTTAAGGAGAGCCGCTATGCTTCGTCATACACACAAAGGGCTGCCCCTTGTGGTATTGCTGGCTCTGATGCTCGCCTCGGCGGCCATGGCACAGCAATATGCCATTCCCAGCAGCGCAGTAGCTAATGGCGCCAGCAGCATGCTCGGCGCCAGTTACCAGATCAGGGGCACCGTCGGTCAACCCATTATCAGCGTGTCCACCGGCGCTTCCTATGCCGATTCGGCGGGGTTCTGGTACACCACCCGGGCATCTGCCCCGTCAGCCGTGGGTGATCCGCCGCCGTCGCTGCCCAGGAGCTTCAGTTTGCGCCAGAACTATCCCAATCCCTTCAACCCCGCCACAGAGATTCGCTTTGAGGTCCCCAGCGCGGCGCGCGTAACCCTCAAGGTGTTCAACGTGGAAGGGCAGCTTGTAGAAACCCTTGCCGATCAGAATTTCAGCGTCGGCGAGCATGCCATTCAATGGAACGCGGACAAACATGCGTCCGGGCTGTATCTGATCCGTATGTCTGCCCCCGGCTTCACGGAGATTCGCCGGGCCGTCCTGTTGAAATAGTCCGCCATTACATTTTGGCTTTTTGGCATTTTAACATTTTGGTTTTTGCCATGAAACTTGCACGCTGGGCGGCGGCTGGCCGCATCTTGGACGGCCACTGCGAAGATCACTGGCTCATCGCGACGGATGGAAGTTATTATCACGAAGAAAGCGTGGTGTGGCTGCCACCCAGCGTGCCGTCTAAAGTGATTGGTATTGCGCTGAACTTCCGCGACCATGCGGCGGAATTGAAGCTGGCCGAGCCGGAATTGCCGGCCATCTTTCTCAAGCCCCAAACCTCTCTCATCGGCCACATGGGAACGGTACTGATGCCGCCGTGGAGCCAGTTTATGCACTATGAGGCAGAACTGGTGGCCATCATTGGCCGGCGCTGCCGCTATGTGAAGGCGGAGCATGCGCTGGATGTGGTGGCGGGCTATACTGTGGGCAATGATGTCACGGTGCGGGACTACATCGGGAACTACTTCCGACCGCCGCTCATCGGCAAAGGCTGGGACACCTTCGGTCCCGTCGGGCCGTGGATGGTGACTCCCGATGAAGCTCCCGATCCGCACAACGTCGAACTGCGCGCCTATGTCAATGGGGAACTGCGGCAGCAGGGCAATACCCGCGACCTGATCTACTCTCTCGAAGAGATGATCGAGTACGCCTCCATGATTATGACGCTCGAGCCCGGCGACCAGATTTGGACGGGAACCCCGAAGGGGATTTCCCATGTTTACGTAGAAGACACGATGCGGATGGAGATTGAAGGCATCGGCGTGCTGCAAAATCCCATAGCACGCGGCCCGGAAACGGCGTACCGCTTTCCCACTAAATCCTGATTGGATCCCGCATGAGCCACCGAATCCAGCACTTCATCGGCAATCGCTTTGAAGACTCCGTAGACGGCGGAGTCTTTGACGTTCTCACTCCGCTCACCAATGAGGTCATCGGCCGCTGCGCCAGCGGCCAGCCTGCCGACGTGGACCGCGCCGTCAAAGCCGCGCGGAAGGCGTTTGACAGCGGCGTCTGGTCCCGCATGCCGGTGCTCGAGCGAGCCCGCAAGGTGCGGCAAATCGGTGATCTGATTATCAAACACGCCGCCGAAATCGCCGAACTGGAAATCGAAGATACCGGCATTCCCCGCAGTCAGGTTTCCGGTCAGGCTATCCCCCGGGCGGCGGACAATTTTTATTTCTTTGCCGATCAGCTTTCGCTGTTTCATGGCGACGCGTACAGTGTGACCGGAGAGTGGATCAACTACACGGTGCATCGGCCTATCGGCGTTGCGGGTTTGATCACCCCGTGGAACACACCGTTCATGTTGGAGACGTGGAAGGTCGCGCCGGCCTTGGCCTCGGGAAATACGGTAGTGTTGAAGCCCGCCGAATGGTCGCCGCTCTCTGCCGACAAGCTGGCCAAGATCATTCTGGAAGCCGATCTGCCGCCCGGAGTCTTCAATCTGGTGCACGGCTTCGGCGAAACCGCCGGCGCGCCGCTGGTGGCCCATCCCGCTGTACAGCTTATCTCCTTCACCGGCGAAACCACCACCGGACAACTGATTATCAAGAACGGCGCCGATACCCTCAAGCGTTACAGCATGGAACTCGGCGGCAAATCACCCAATATCATTTTTGCCGATGCCGATCTGGACCGGGCCCTCGACGCTGCCCTCTGGCAGGTCTACAGCCTGAACGGCGAGCGCTGCACCGCCGCCTCACGGCTGTTGCTCGAACAGAGCATCTATGATCGCTTTGTGGAACGGCTCGCTGAACGCGTCGCCCAAATCCGCATTGGTGATCCGAATGATCCTACCACTGAAATCGGCCCTTTGATTCACCCCGAGCACTGGTCCCGCGTCCGCAGCTACATGGACGTTGCCCGCGAAGAAGGCGCCGAAATCCTCGTCGGCGGAGACCGCCCGGCTTCATCCTTCATCCTTCATCCTTCATCCCTTGCCAAAGGCAACTACTTCGCTCCCACGCTGATCGCCAACGTGCGCAACAGCATGCGCATTGCCCAGGAGGAGATCTTCGGCCCGGTACTGGTCGTTATGCCCTTTGCCGATGAAGCCGAAGCCATCCGCCTGGCCAATGATGTGCGCTACGGCCTTGCAGGCTATATCTGGACAGGAAACGTGACGCGCGCTCACCGCGTGGCGCAGAGTCTCGAATGCGGCATGGTGTGGATCAATTCCCATAACGTGCGCGATCTGCGCACTCCCTTCGGCGGCAGCAAGTTCAGCGGCATTGGCCGCGAAGGTGGCCGATGGAGCTTCGAAGAATTCTATATGGAGACCAAGACTGTTCAGGTCCCCTTGACAGATCATCCCATTCCCAAAATCGGCTGACGAGCGCTTCAACGTCATTATCGCGAGGGAATACCATGCTGAATGAAATTCGCGTGTCGGAAGATTTCATCAGGCGCACGCTGGAACGCTACAATCCCCTCAAGGGTGTGCAGTTGCCGATGGGGCGCACCGCCCGCGTCGAACCCAAGGACATTCATCTTGACTTCAACCGCATCACGGTGCATGTCGAACATGATATTCCCCTGATCCCGGCCTTCGATCTTGAACTCACCGGCTTCGAGGTCCATGGTACACGGCTCAAGCTGACTCTGAATCACGCGGGCATTCTCGGCGAGACGCCTATAGATTTGATGTCCCATCTGACCTCCGGCCTTATTCAGGAGGCCTTGAAGGGCCAGCCCGTCACCGTGGATGGCAATGACATCACCGTGGATCTTGCGCGCTGGCTGCCCTTCCCCGATCTGATCCTTACGGGTCTGGAAGTGAGCGACGGCATCACCGTGACCTTCGATTACTAGGGCCCATAACCGTTGGCAGCCCCGATTCATCTCTACCATCTTGGTAGCCCCCCGATTCATCGGGGTCGAAAGAGGCAGGAATGAGTCAACTCATACACGGTAAGTGCGCACGACTCTACGCGTTGCTGTGCCCCCACGCTTCGCCGCGGCATGCGTCTTAAGATTTCGCATGCCCGGCACATAGAAGGATTGTGCCCGGCTCTTCCGCTCCCCCTTTCCCTATTTCATGGGGAAAGGGGGCCGGGGGGATGGGGGTCTGCCGGCACAATCAAAAGGGAATAACGGTCCGCCCGCCCGCTATGATCCCGGCAATAAGCAACACGGGAAGGTTGCGGCAGACCTTAACCCTCTCCTGCACGACAATGGCAAGGAGAGAGGTCTGTGACACCATCAAATCGAGGCATGGAATCGGCCGTAGGGGATAGGGGTTCTGTGTTCCCCCCACTTCAGTGGGGGGATTCAGGGGGGTGGCCGAAGGGCCATGCCGTGCCCGTCTGCCAAACTATGTCTGCATATCATATCGCTAATGCAAATACACATGCAATAAGCTTAACGGCGAACTGAAGGAGAATATTTATGCCAGCACGACATGGCGCGGACGTTCTGCGAAGGCTGCGCGAGAACCCGGCGGAAATCTGGCACCGGGGAGAAAGGGTGAAGGACGTCACGACCGCACCCGGTTTTGCCAACGGCGTGCACAGCCTCGCGGCGCTCTACGATCTGCAATGGGAGCACCCTTCCGAAATGCTCTTCGAGTCGCCGGCCACCGGCGACAAGGTGGGCCGCTCCTTCATGATCCCGCGCACTAAAGATGAGTTGAAGAGCATCAGCCGCATGATGAAGCACTGGGCGAACTTCAGCATGGGAATGATGGGGCGCTCGCCGGACTATCTCAACCGCGCAATCTCCGCCTACGCCGGCGGTGCAGATTTCCTGGGGGAACAGGATCCGCGCTTTGCTGAGAATATCCGCCGCTACCATCATCACATTCGGGAGAACGATCTCTGCCTGACGCACACGCTGATTCATCCGCAGGCCAATCGCGGTGCGGGAGTCGCCCAGCAGGCCGATCCCTTCCTCGGCGCGCGGGTAAAGGAAGAACGCGACGACGGCATCATCATCCGCGGCGCGCGCATGCTGGCCACGCTGCCTTCCGCCGATGAGATCATGGTCTTTCCGTCCACGCTGCTTACCAGCAACCCCGATGATGCACCCTACGCTTTCGGCTTCGCCATCCCCTGCGCCACGCCGGGACTCAAGTTCCTCTGCCGCGAGACCGTGGACTATGGCCGCAGCGTGTACGATCATCCTCTCGCCGCGCGCTTCGAAGAGCAGGATGCCGTGGTGCTGTTCGAAGACGTCTTCGTGCCGTGGGAGCGCGTGTTCCTCTATCGCGACGTGGACCGCTGCAATCGCGCCTACGCCGCTACCGGCTCGGTGATGCACATGTCTCATCAGGTGGTCGTCAAGAATATCGCCAAGACGGAATTCCTGCTGGGTCTGGCTTCGCTGATGGTGGATGCTATCGGCGTCGAGAAGTTCCAGCACATCCACGAGAAGGTGTCCGACATTTGGGTGACCCTCGAATCCCTCAAGGCCTTCCTGCGCGCTGCCGAAGAGGATGCCGCGCTCGATAGCTACGGCGTGATGCGTCCCGCCTGGAATCCGCTGGACGCCGCGCGGAACTTCTTCCCCAAAACCTATGGCCGCCTGATTCAGATCATTCAGCAACTCGGGGCCAGCGGTCTGGTGTCCATGCCGACCGAGGCCGACGTTACAGGACCCCTCGCCGTGGATATCAAACGCTACTTCCAGTCGGCGCGCGCCGATGCCTGGGAACGCATTCCGCTCTTCCGTCTCGCGTGGGACGCCAGCCTGTCCGCCTTTGCCACGCGGCAGGTTCTGTATGAATACTATTTCTTCGGCGATCCGGTGCGCATGTCCAGTGCCGTCTTCAATGCCCACGATCGCCGGCCCTACATGGATCTGGTGCGGGAGTTTCTCGCGCGCGGCAAGGACGAAGCGCAGAGCGAAGCTCCTTCCGACAAGCAAGGTGAAGTTTCCCTGCTGGAGACCTCTATCCGCATATGAGTCCACAAGGCCTCGATGCCCGGCGCTATCAGGATACCGTCGGCCTGTTGCCCACGGGAGTCACCGTAATTACCGCCGAGATCGGCGAGGAGATTCACGGCATGACCGCCAATGCCGTGACGTCGCTCTCCCTGAACCCCATGCAGATCATCATCTGCGTGGCCAAGAAGGCGAAGATGGCCGTGCTGCTCAAACCCGGCGTGCCCTTCACGGTGAATGTGCTGCGGGAGGACCAGTCGCGCGTCAGCAACCATTTTGCAGGGGCCAACCGCCGGCCCGAAGTCATGCCCGAGATCCGCTTTGTCACCTGGGCGGGCGGGGTGCGGCTGGAGGGAGCGCTGGCGGCCATCGGCTGCGAGACGGCGGAGCTGCTTGAAGGCGGCGACCATTGGATTGTCATCGGCACCGTGGTCGGCCTGTTTCAGGGCACGAACCCCGACCGCCCGCTGCTCTATTTTCGCGGGCGCTATGTCCGGCTTGAAGGCGGCGGTCTGCTGGCCCCCGGTCGCGATGACCTTGCCGAAGGCCCTGCCCACATTTTTTATGATCCGTGGTAGTTTTACAAAATGAAAAATCAAAAACCAAAAAGGAATGCGGATCGGTTCTTCCTTTTTCATTTTTAATTTATAATTTATAGTTTAGGATCAAATGCCCACCATCCTCCGTTCCGCCCATGCCGAGTACCGCGTCACCGATCTGGAAGCCGCGCGGCATTTCTATGTGGAGACGTTAGGCTTTCTTGTCACCCGCGAGACCCAGGACGCGCTCTTCCTCGGCGGCATGGAAGAGCGGGACCTCTTCAGCTTCGTGCTCCGCAAAGCCGAGAGCCCCGGCCTGTCCCATGTCGCCTTCCGCGTGGAAAAGGAGACCGACCTCGACGCGCTCCAGCAGATCGCCGCAGAAGATGAACTCCCCACGGTCTGGGTCAATCCCGACGGCGAGCCGGGGCAGGGGAGAGCGCTGCGCATTCAGGATCCCAACGGCATTCCCATCGAGTTCTTCCACAAGCACACCCGCCGCGACTGGCAGATCCAGCACTTCCACAAATATCGCGGCGCGTCCGTCATGCGTCTCGATCATTTCAACTGTCAGGTCACCGACGTGCAGAAGGGCTATGACTGGTACACCAAACGGCTGAACTTCCACTGCTCCGAATACACCGCCACCGATGATCAGCCCGAAAAAATCTGGGCCGCGTGGCTGCATCGCAAACAGAATGTCCATGACATCGCGCTCATGAACGGCGTCGGCCCGCGCCTGCATCACATCGGCTTCTGGGTCTATGACCGCACCAGCATTCTTACCGCCTGCGATGTGCTCGCGTCCATGGGCTATGCGTCGTCCATCGAGCGCGGTCCCGGACGCCACGGCATTTCCAATGCCTTCTTTCTCTATGTGCGCGATCCCGACGGCAACCGCATCGAACTCTTCACCAGTGATTATCTGCTGAGTGATTGGGATATGCCCCCCGTCCGCTGGAGCCTGTCCGATCCCCGCCGCGCCACCTTCTGGGGCCACATCCCCCCCAAGTCCTGGTTTGATGAAGCATCCTTCGTCGAGGACATCCGCACCCACGAGCTTCTCCCTGTGTCTTCTCCGCCTCTGAAGGATAGACCGGAATTCGTAACCTGATCTCCGCATCACATACCGAATCCCAGCCTTTCGAATGAAGGTGAAAGGGAAGGAGCCACCGTCCGATCGTAGGGGCGCACCTGTGTGTGCGCCCACGTGCGCCGCAGCATACATGAACCCCTTGTATGAATCGGAAAGGAAGAACCATCATGGCTGGATCGAGTAGCAGAAAAGAAGTCCGCGATTGCGGAACCGGCAGGTTCACCACCAAAGAGAGTGCCGCACAGAGTCCGAAGACAACCGTGACCCAAACGATTCCGAACCGTGGACACAAATGAGACCTGATCGCGCGCAAGGATCACGTCACCGCCCGCCTGTGCGGGCGTTTTCTTTGTCCCCCGCCGCGATTTCGTATTTGAGCCAGATACCGTCCCCCCTCGCGCATCTTCTCTCCGCCGAGGCGGGCGCCCTCGCCCGCCCGAAATTCTCAACTCTCAAAGCGCAGTGAGGACTCTCCAGAGTCCCCCGCCAATGTTCTCGCACCGTCGCCGCGCAACCCCGCCTGTCATCCTGACATCGCACCGCGATGGAAGGACCTCAGCCCACCTGCCGCGCCCACGTGATTTCTCCGCACTGTGTATGGCCGCTTATCCGCGAAACGAGATCTCGCCAAAGGCGGACAGCCAACACAAGAGCCCGATCACACACGGCCTCGCCGCGCGGGGTGTCCTTACCCCGCGCGCAACCCCACGCAACTCCACCTGTCATCCTGACATCGCACAGCGATGGAAGGACCTCAGCCCCCCTGCCGCGCCCACGTGAATTCTCCCTGCGATGTATGGCCGCTTGTCAGCTTCGCAATCTCACCGAAAGCGGACAGCCGACCCACCACTTCACTCCTTCCCTTCTGTACAATTTCCCTACACTTCCACGCCATAACCGCGCAAAACATATATATTGCAAAAAGGAGTATCAATTTGTAACACCATCATCACTTCCCAGCCTTGACAACGACTTGCCCTATATGTATATTGAACGAACCTCACAACCTATTGAGGCTGGTCCTTCGTCCCTGTCGTAGTACAGGACGACAGTCCGCGCTCTCGCTCCATAGGCCTCACGTAGTTTCAATCTGAAAGGACATGCTGTGGCTGAAGGCAAACTAATTCCGGGATGGATTGGCCAGTTTGAGATTGGTGGTCTTGGCGGCGCCGAGGACATCAGGCAGAGCGGAAAACTTCCGTTCGACACGCTCTTGGATTTCTTATGCACACCCGGTGTCGGCTCTGATGCCGACAGTATCATGAAACGGTATGCCGTGATCGGGGACGACAACCCGCGTTTTGCGGTCGTGCCCGGACTTCCAGTGGTGCTTGAGAAATTCTACTGGCCGATGCGGAATGCGAAGGCGAGCTTCATGCTCGGGAATTACCTTTCGGTGATTGCGCTGTGTGGTTTTGTCGCTGAAATGGTGGCGATCTTCCTCCTTGAATGGGTCCCCTTCAACGAGACCCCAGACCTCATTCGCGCAGTAAGTGGAGAGAAACAAGCAAAGATCGATTATGGGAAGTGGCCGCAGGATACACGCGTTAACAAACTCCGCAGTCGCCAGGTTATCACTAAGGACGATATGGCCGAATTTACGCGTATTCGGAAACTTCGCAGGCAGTACCTTCACTACTTTTCGAAACCACACGACGACATAGCTTCTGATGCGCTTGTAGCGTATCGGAGTACAGCAGCCATTGTTGCGATGGCAACAATCAAAGGCATGCAAGATGGCGGATTGATTTTGACTCCCGCCCTACAGAAGATGCTTGCCCACGAAGATACCGCTGTTGACCCTATGTCAGATGCGCATATCTGACGGCCTTTTCGAGATCATCGCCCCGAACGTTTTGGAGCACAAGGACTGCAATCGATCCGAAGCAGGCGAGTGGACGCGCAAAGCTTAACCAGCCACGCCGAAAAACCGACAAACCCAATATGGAAGCGATCGAACTGCAATCAGGAAAGAAAGAGCGCGACAGGCTTGTGCTGGCAATTGTCCGGTGCATCCACGCCACGTTCAGCCAATCGGAATGGGATGAACTCGCATATATAACGCATGGCCAGAAGATCATCTATGAGCATCCACGGCTCTTCCGTAGTATGTTCTTCGGAGACGAGGACTACAAGTCTTGTATTTTCGACGTTGTGGAAGGGCTCATTAAGGCTGATGCTCAGGTCGTGGACGCAATGCTTGACTTCATCAAGCTGCGCGACTGGCTCAAGGAGAATTATCCAAGCGAAGCAAGCTACCTGTTCGGTGACCCCGATCTGATCTTTGAACCACTCGAGAAGGTAGCCATTCGCAATTCGCATGACGTAACACACCATTTGCGGCGAATTAGAGAAGCCGTTGATTCTGACCCGGAGCAGGCAATTGGTTCGGCAAAGGAACTGGTAGAGAGCGTTCTGAAAGTGATCATCGAAGGTAGCGGTGAAAAACCGGGCGGAGATGATTTCCCGCAACTTCTGCGGCGTGTTCAAAAGATGCTCGATCTTGATCCGAGTGCGATCACCGTAAACGCGAAAGGAGCTGATACAGTCCGCCGCGTCCTCAGCAATTTGGGTCAAGTCGCTATCGGTATTGACGAATTACGCAACCTGTATGGCACAGGACATGGCAGAACCAAGCGATCCGGAGTCTCAGTGCGTCATGCTCGGCTCGTAGTCGGTAGCGCAGCCACCCTCGTAACATTTCTCATGGAGACTTACGAGGCGAAGATTTGATATCCGGATTCGTGCCGTGATGTTTGCCCGTAAGTCCTATCCTTCCTTCATCGCCGTAATGAGGCCGCTTTTGTATTTTGGGGGATTTGGGATTTCCCCCTCCCGCCTCCCCACAAATCCCCAACCTTCCCCATTCTGCACGTCCCACTTACCCCTTCCAAAACACCATTCCCGCCACACCTTGTCCACAAATCCTCCTTGTCAACCACCGCAGGCACCGGTACTTGAACATTCGAATAATTTTCCTTGTATTCCCTCCCTTCCAGAGTTATCTTACTCCCATAAGCGGGCAGCTCTTCTTCCCTTTGCATCATGAATTTCTAAGAATGAATTTCTCACCTTTGTCACCCGGTTTTTTGGGCTTTTTTGCCCTTTTTTCAGCCGTTCAGCCCTTCAGATTTTCAGTATTTTCCTACGGTAAAGGGGTTCGTTTGGTCCAAATAAAATTCCGTGTAAAGATAACCGCATAAGAAAAGCCCCAACCAAAGGTTAGGGCTTCAAAAAGGGCTTCGAAAAGCGCGCTATTTGCCCATCGGCACCGGGGTACCCATCGGCATCTCCTTGCCGGGGATCAGCACGTGATCCACCTCATGGATCACGCCGTTGGTCGCCAGGATGTCACTCCCACTGAGCGTGGCCGTGCCCACCCGGATGACCTGTCCCTGCACCATGACCGGAAGCTGCATCCCATTGTCCATCGTCAGCATCTGACCGTTCATGTTCATCAGGTCCGATGTCGTCAGCGCCTTGCCGCTGAGAATGTGATATCGCATCGTGCTGTTCAGCACCGCCGTGTCCGCATGCTCGGCATCGATATCTTCCTTTGTGCGGGCATTGAAGCCGCTGTTCGTCGGCGCGAACACCGTGTACGGCCCCTTCGCATCGAGCGTACTGCCCAAGCCGGCTTTGTTGACGTGCTTGACAAACAGCGCCATGACGCTGTCGTTCTTCGCGGTGGTCAGAATACTCGCCCGTGCGGTATTGGTCGGCACCTTGGTCGTCATCGGGCCGGCCTTATCCTGCGCCACAATCATCGTGCTGCATAGCAATGCCAGTGCCATCGCCAGCGGGACCATCATCCGTGCTCTCATGAATACTTCCTCCTTGAACATCTCTGGTCTGTAATAACACAGCCCCGACCGGATGGAGATCGGGGCTGTGCTCTGTATGCTTTGCGGAACATCGTCACAACCCGTTACCGGTTGCGCGGCATCCGCATCGTGTCCATGCTGTTCATCGTGTCAGCCGGATACGTGCCCATCGGAGTGGGCGCGGACATCGGAGTGTTCTGTTCGCGCTGCTGCGTCGAGGTCGGGCTGCCGCTCGTCATCGGCATCATCTTGTTGATCAGCAGTACGGCATCCACCACGTGAATGACGCCATTGCTGGCCATATGATCGGCATCTACGACATTGGCATTGCCGACCATCACTTTGCCGTTGGTCACCTTCACGGGCAACTGCAGGCCGTTATCCATCGTCAGCATCTGGCCGTCCATCTGCATCAGGTCGGATGCCATCAGTCGGCGGCCGCTGAGCACATGGTACTTCACGGCATTGGACATCGCCGTGTCATTCTTTGCCCAGAAGAAGGCGCTATCCGTGGGGGAAAGAGTGTTGATCGCCGCGTCGTTGGGCGCGAATACGGTGTACTCACCCTTTTTGCTGTCCAGCCGGTTTTCCATGCCGGCCTTGTCCACCCACTTGGCAAACTTGTCCAGCCCCAGTGCTCTATCCTTCTTCGCGACGCCCCATATGGTGCGTTCGCTCATTCTCCCAGTCCTTGTCGTCGTAGTACGGTTACGGTTCGCACGCTCTTGCGCGAGAAGCATTCCGCTGCCTATAAGCATCGCCACGATCACAACCAGGGTAGTAACTGTTCTGCGGTTCATCTTTTATATCTCCTGCTTAAACTGACGCTCTAATAGTGTTACAACTTGGCCGGGTGCCACGTTCGAGTAACACCAAGCAAACCTTTTTACTTTTCCGTGAGCATGGCAGTTCCGGAGGTAGTTGGTGCAACTAATTGCCGTAAAGTATTAATAAGATTAATATAAGCGATGTTCAAAATGATGGCCCCGGTCGAAATGACCGGGGCCTTGCCAAGATTGCCGTGCTTCTAAATCGATCTTACTTCTTATCTGCCTTCACGCCCGTGTGATCCGGAACCGTCTTTTCCATTGGCGCTGCCGCTGCTTCGCCAGCGGTGATGACGCTATCGACCTCGTGAATCGGTCCATTGGTCGACTTGAGGTTCACACCGCTCAGGGCTGCATTGCCGATCATCCACTTACCACCCGTTTGGGCAATGGCCAAGGCCAGACCGCTCTGGGCGGTAACTTTCTGTCCCTTCATCTTTGCCAGTTCCATGCGCGAGATCCGCTTGCCGGCCACGATATGGTTCTTCAGCACATCAGCCAGCTTCGCTTTGTCCTGCTTCAGCGAATTCATGGTCTCGGCAGGCAAGGCCTTGAAGGCCTCATCGCTGGGTGCAAACACCGTATACTCACCGGGTCCCTCGAGAGTCTTTTCCAGATCGGCCTCTTTGAGCAGGGAAGCAAAGGTCGACAGAGACTTTGCGCTGTTGATGCGCTGCAGCAAGGTTTCCTGCATCTTCCCGGGCTTGGCGGGTTTCTCCATTCCCGATTTTTCCGTCGCCTCAACCTTGTGATGCTTGATAGCGGGCTCTGCCTTCTTGACCGAATCCGGCGCGGTCTGGGCAAAGGCAACCGTGGCAAATGCGAAGGCGACAACGGTAATGAGAACCGACAGGCGGTGTTTCATTCTAAGACTTCTCCTCGATTGAATTGGACCATCTTGTAAAGATTGCGGCGTAGTTAGCCGCCATTTTCACCCCTTCAACGATACATCTCTGCGTAGGTTCCGGAGAATGCTCTGTTGGGTAACTGGAGACCGGCAGGCCATGGGATCACTATGGTAATTCAGCATCTGCGTACGACGTGACGGATTCTGGGAGTAGCGGAGGAGTGAGGGTGGAAATAGAGCGTTGTGCAGACCTGGCGTGATCAACGCAAGGCTTGCACTATCTCTAACTTGTCAGATAATACTAAGCTGTTGTTTACTTGTAAAATATTGTGCTGGCATACTGGTTGCTATACATTAAGTCAGACAATGACTCCTCCTCCCGGATACTTCCGGGTAGCCTCCGTTGCCCGGCCTTGCGCGGCACCAATCGGCCGGTGGCGGAGCGTGATAGAAAAGAAGAAGGAAGGCCTCCGGAGAACGTCATCCTGCTTAGATTGTTCCCCGGTGTTGTGGTTCGCACAAGATGACGGCACGGTTTCCAGCATCTCATCCAGCACGGTTTCTTTGCGCAGCATCAGGCACGGTTTCTTAGTATCGCACCACGGCACGGTTGACTCGCACCGCACCCTTGTTTTCGCGAGGCCTTCCCTTCTTCTTTTTATTTTGCATCAGTGATCCCCAATTTAGAGGGCAGCGACCTTTGAGTCGTCACCACGGTTATCGGGGCATCCGGCACTATCTCTCTTGGTTGAGCGTCTTCTCTTCTCCTCGGACGCGCGCTGAAAGCACCGACTATGGTCGGTGTTTTTTTTCCAAGGACATTGGGGTTGACTTTTGGTGGAAAGTTGAGTATCTTCGAGAATTGGATAACAAGCCTGAGGACGGCCAACTCGATCTATCGAGTGCTTTCTGGCCGTCGGTGGTCCTCTTCTCATCGGGTCCCATGACCGCCCGGTCATGCCCGGTTCAGGCTGTTTACCGCCCGTTATCCATCCGCAGACTCCTCAGAATTCTCCCATGTCCTGCCGTTTCCCGCTCCGGGTCCGGTAAATAAGCCTAACGCTCTCCAATTCACTACCATGACTGATTACCAAAAGCTCGTGCCTCCTACTCAAGGGCACCCGATTACTATCGAGGGTAACCGTCTTAACGTCCCCGATGATCCGATTATTCCATTTATTGAAGGTGACGGCACCGGTCGCGACATTTGGAAAGCCAGCCGCAAGGTCTTTGACGCCGCCGTTGCAAAGACGTTCGGCGGCAAGCGCCGTGTAGAATGGTTCGAGGTTTATGCAGGCGAGAAAGCCGTGGAGACCTACGGCGACGGCGTCTGGCTGCCCGAAGATACGCTGACCGCGATCAAGAAGTACATCGTTGCCATCAAAGGTCCGCTGACGACTCCGATCGGCGGCGGCATCCGCTCTTTGAATGTTACGCTGCGTCAGGTTCTGGACCTGTACGCCTGTGTGCGTCCGGTGAACTGGTTTCAGGGCGTGCCTTCCCCGGTCAAGCATCCGGAGAAGTTGAATGTAATCATCTTCCGTGAGAACACGGAAGATGTCTATGCCGGCATCGAATGGCCCGCCGGCTCTCCTGAAGCTCTGAAGCTCATCGACGTCATCAAAGAGCTGGGAAAGACCGTGCGCCTGGACAGCGGCATCGGCATCAAGCCGATTTCGAAGACCGGGACGTACCGCATCGTGCGCAAGGCGCTCCGCTGGGCGATTGACCACAAGCTGGCGAGCGTGACGCTGGTGCACAAGGGCAATATCATGAAGTTTACGGAAGGCGCGTTCCGCGAGTGGGGTTACGAGTGCGCGGCCGCCGAATTCGCCGATCAGGTCGTCACCGAAGACGATCTGTGGGCGAAGCACAATGGCAAGCTCCCGGCGGGCAAGATCCTGCTCAAGGACCGCATTGCCGACTCCATTTTCCAGCAGGTTCTGCTGCGCCCGGATGAATATCAGGTGCTGTGCACGCCGAATCTGAATGGCGACTACCTGTCGGATGCCTGCGCCGCGCAGGTGGGCGGTCTGG
This sequence comes from bacterium, assembly GCA_036504735.1. NCBI lineage: Bacteria > bacterium. The sequence goes on along the minus strand of DASXUQ010000019.1, from coordinate 224,746 downwards.
GTATGGCTCCCGGCGCCAATATTTCCGATTTTTACGCGGTTTTTGAGGCCACGCACGGCACGGCCCCCAAGTATGCGGACCAGGATGTCATCAATCCGGGCTCGGTGATTCTCTCCGGCGCGATGATGTTCGATTATCTGGGCTGGGGCGACGTGGCCAAGGCCATCCATCGCGGGATCGCCGGAGCGATTGACGCCAAGCGCGTCACCTACGACCTCCACCGCCAGATGGACGGCGCGACGAAACTGAAGACGTCCGAATTTGCGGACGAAATTATCCGCCATATATAGAACAGACCGGCGGAAGTCCTGTCAAGGTCTGTCGTGTGTTTACCGGGTGCACAAAGCCCTCCCTTTGTTAGACGATAGATTGCTTTCCTTGTTGCAGAAACTGCCACAAGACTTCCTCAACTGCGAGGATTGCTTCATGAAACGCGTTTTATTCTTTGGTTTTTTACTTGCCGGCGTCCTGATGTTAGCCGTGAGTCCTGCGTTGGCGGGACCGGGCAAAATCGCCGGCAAGGTCGTGGATTCCAGCGGTGAGCCGGTGATCGGTGCGTCCGTGCAGGTGACGGAGACCAAGCAGGGCGCTGCGGTGGGTGTGGACGGCCAGTATGTGATCCTTGGCGTGCAGCCGGGGTCCTACACCGTTCGTATCAGCAGTGTCGGCTATGCTCCCCAGTCCTTCCGGGATGTCGGTGTCAGCGGCGATTTGACGACGACCTTGAATGCGACCCTCACTGAAGAGGCCATTCAGACGACGGAACAGATTATTACGTATACGCCGCCTGCCGTCAAGATTGACGTCTCGTCGAAGGAAGTGCGTATTACGGCCAAGGACATGCAGACCCGCGCCGTCCCGAGCATTGCCGGCATGCTGAAGAAGCAGCCGGGCTTTAAGGTGGACCCGGCGGGCGAAATGCATGTGCGCGGTGGCCGTGGCGCCGACATGCTGGTGAAGGTAGACGGCATGGACTTCCGTGACCCGCTGGTCACCGGTTCCAAGCAGCTCGTCAATATGTCCGCGCTGAACGTCGAGGAAATCGAAGTGCTGACGGGCGGCGACGCCCGCTACGGCGGTTTCCAGGCCGCCCTGATTAATGTCACGACGCCGGAAGGCTCGATGACCGACTACTCGGGCGTGCTCGAGTACCGCACGGACCGGCTGTTCAAGACCGCCGATCCGTACAAGCCCTTCTACGGCCAGTCCAACAAGCTGTGGAATGCCAGCTTCGATCAGGATCAGTACGATTACTCGCTGTCCGGTCCGGTTCCCTTTGCGGACAGGTTCCTGGGCAAGCAGAAGCTCAGCTTCTTCACCTCGGGCACGGCGCGCATGGGCAACACCTATACGCCCTATAGCATCAGCCGCAGCCCCGCGGACATTCTCGGCGTCGGCATCAAACTTCCCGAACGTCAGGACAACGACTACTCGACGTTCTGGAAGTTCACCTATCGCATGGATCAGAAGCGCAAGCTGAACCTCAGCTTCCAGCGCGACTATCAGCTTTACGACATCTATCCGGACGGCGAAGCGGCGGTCGACGGCAATTACGGCTGGCAGTACAAGTATAATGTCGCCAACCGTCCCTTCTACGAAACTACCCGCCAGTCCGTCAGCCTGTCTTTCTCCCACAATGTCTCGAAAACGACGCTCTACGAAATCAGCGTCGGCAACTTCACCACCAATACCACGATTCGGTCGCGCGGCAAGAACCCGGACGAGTTTACGCTCTCCAAGGATGCCGAGGACGACAGCCGCCGGGTGACGGGTGGCGTGGACCAGGACAAGAACGGTTTCCCCGACGGTTATGTGGATGCCAACCGCAACGGCAAGTATGACGGTCAGGGTGAAGGTTACGATGACGTCAATGCCAACGGCCGCTGGGACCGCGGCGAAGACTGGGTAGACCTGAACGGCAACGGCGTCTATGATGAAGCCGAACCGTGGGTCGATGTTGCCGATCCGGTCACCGGACGCAACAACCTCGGAGTCAAGGACCCGTGGGATCCTTACGTGGATCTGAACAAGAACGGTCGCTGGGATCCGGCGGAACCGCAGCTTGCCGAGCAGGACTGGAACCACAACGGCAAATGGGACGGCGAACGTTTCCAGGATGCCAACAAGAACGGCAAGTACGACGGTTTCGGCGAAGGTTTCGACGACAAGAATAGTGACGGCAAGATCAACACGCGCGACCTGTTCGACGCCAGCAAGGAAGCGTTGGGCGAGCCGTTCGTCGATGGCGACCAGTGGTTTGACACGGGCGAGCCGTTTATCGATCTTCCCGACTCGAACGGCAACTACAATGGCGTGTGGGATTCGGGCGAGTATTGGTACGATCTGCCCAGCTCCTACGTCAGCGCCTTCCAGCGATCGGGCACGCCGACGACGGACGGCATCTATGACGGCCCCAACAGCGCCTTCGACGAATACGAGTTGTTTACCTATCCGGCCCGGATGGAATTCGGCACGGATCCGCGGTATCCCGTACTGTACACCTACGGCGACGTGGGCAACGGCATGCGCGACGCCGGCGGACGTTACACGGGCCAGGACTGGTTGAACCTGCCGATGACCAACGGCATCCCCGGATATTACCACTACATCGAAGGCAAGTCCACGTGGACCAACGTGACGCTGGATGACGGTGGCAGTGATTTCAGCCAGCGCGCCCACTGGATCTTCGATCCGCCCAACAATGTATGGGACAACGGCAAGCAGTTGTATCCCGGCCAGACCGGCCACCTGCCGCGCGAGAGCTATACCGATTATAACGGCAACGGCACGCAGGACCCCCTGCCGGACTTCTTCCTCAACCCCGGCCAGTATGACGCCACGGCATTGTGGGAGAAGCGCCAGTCCAGCGAGTGGTCGGCTAAATTCGATCTGACGAGCCAGGTCAACAAGTTCCACGAAATGAAGACCGGTTTCGAACTCAAATACCGTACGCTGACGATGAATTCGATTTCCGGTCCGGACCAGCCGTATACCAATACGGACGTTCCGCTGCCGGCCGGTTCGCCCTATCCGGACCGCGGCGCAATCCGCGACTTTTACAAGCATCGTCCGTGGGAAGGCGCACTGTATGTGCAGGACAAGATGGAGTTCGAGGGTATGATCGTGCGCGCGGGTCTGCGCAGCGACTTCGTCATCCAGCCGAACGACCTGATCGACGAAACGCAGAAGCAGCTCGATAAGAATCAGCCGGGTGCCCTGCTGGCGCAGCGCGGCCGGTTCACGATTGCCCCGCGTCTCGGTATCAGCCATCCGATTTCCGCCAAGTCCAAGTTGTATTTCAACTACGGGCATTACTATCAGACTCCGCAGTTCCAGTACTTCTATACGAGCGCGACGGCCAACCTGTCTCCCAACACCCTCGTCGGCAACCCGAATCTCGAATATGAGAAGACGGTGTCCTACGAAGTCGGCGTGAACTCGGAGTTCGCGGAAGATTGGGTGATTGACGTGGCGGGTTACTACCGTGACGTGTTCAACCAGATCGGTACCGTCCAGTTCCGCGACGGCCCGCTGGTTTTCAACCGCTATTTCAATCTGGGATACGCTCGTGCCCGCGGCTTCGAATTCTCTTTGGAGAAGAAGTTCTCGAGCATGTGGGCCCTGACCACCAACTATGACTTCTCCTATGCCTACGGCAAGGAGTCGGCGGCGGCGGACGGCTTGCTGAACCGCAACACGAACGTGCCGGAAAACTATGACGAGCACCCGCTGAACTGGGACCAGACCCATACGGTGTCGGCCTACCTGACGCTGATGATCAGCGACAAGGATCATCCGAAGCCGTTGGGAATGAAGATCCCCAACAACTGGCTGGCGACGCTGGAATTCACGTACGGCTCGGGCTACCCCTACACGCCGTCCACCTACACGACGGGGGTTCCGGCCAATCAGATCCTGACCAATTCGGCGCGCATGCCGGCGACGGTTTCGACCGACTTGAAGTTCGACAAATTCTGGAACCTGAGCAAGAAGCTCAAGCTCGCCACAGGCTTCGAAATCTACAACCTGCTGAACCGCGGGAACGTCCGGGCCATCTATCCGGCCACCGGTACCACCGGTGAATCCATCAATCGGCTGGATCCGACGTGGGTGCCCGGCCGATCGGACTCGGACATGAATCCGCGCAACTACAGCGCACCGCGGCAGATTCTGCTGCACGTGAAGCTGTCGGTGTAAGCGGCACGTTTACGTTCATCGCGTTTCGGCGCGTCCCGTTTTCGAATCTTGCCCATGAAAGCCATGGTGAAATCTAAACTCCTTCGCGGCTCCCTTTTGAGCCTGCTCATCATCGCGGGATTGATCGGCTGTTCCAAGCCCGACTCGAATCCCGTGACTCCGCCGCCCGAGTTTCGTGACGGCATCCCCCTCGACGTAAACGCGACCTACATCGCGCGCGCCGACAGGCCGTACATTGTGTCGGAGAACTGGGTGATCCCCGAAGGCCGGACCGTGGAGATCCAAGCCGGTACGGAGATCATGTTCGACAGTCTGTGGTGGGTGGACGTGGCGGGAAAGATTACCGCCGTCGGTACGGCCTCCCAGCCGATTATCTTTACGTCGGCCCGCACCAGTCCGGCCATGGGGCAGTGGCGCGGCTTCAAACTGCACAATCCCACCGATCCTTCGAGATTTGAGCACTGCGTATTCAGTTGGGGCGCGTTCTATGACACGGACACCACCAACGTCGAGGCGCAGACCTACCGCGGCATGCTGGCGATCAACAACTCGAGCCCGGTTATCGAACGCTGCGTGGTGGTGGCCAATCAGAACAATGCTGTCTATATGACGGGCGCGGGCAGCGCTCCGCGAATCCGCTACAATGTGCTGACGTTCAACGACGCTTCGGCGGTTCGCGCCGACACATCGGTGCAACTCCCCGAAGGAGTCGGCGAAACCGGACGCCCCGATGTGTCTTACAACTGCGTCGGCGGCAACCACGCGATCTCGTTCCTGATGGGATACGACTCCTCGCGGTACGGCGTAAAATTCCAGACCAACCAGAATCTGGACAGTTGCGACCGGTTCTTCAACATCGATCTGGATCCGAAGCTGACCTACATGGGCGACACGGGCACAGAGGCGGATCCCCCCCGCACGTGGCTGCGTGACGGCAGCGATTTGGCGCTGCAATCCTGCTCACCGGCCATTGATGCCGGCCCGGCGGGTGAAGACCTCGACCAGGTAGACAATACCCGCGCCGACATGGGCACGCTGCCCTACGTCCAGTCGGGCGGCGAGCTGCGCGGCGTGGTCTCCGGCACCCTGAATGCGGGCATTACCTACCGCATGTCCTGCAACGTCCGCATCAATCCGGGCACGATCCTGACGATACCCGCCGGGACGCACATCGAAACCACGGGTCTGTACACTATCGAAGTCCATGGCAAGCTGATCGTGGACGGCAACTCCACGTCCCGCGCGCGCATTTCGGTGGGCGCGACGGGCGGCGATCTGTGGGGCGGTATTCGCTTCTTCAATACGGACTCCCTGTTTACGCCTTCGACGGTGCGGGGTCTGGATATGGTGGATTATAAAGTTGTTGACGTCTACAAGCCGGGTGTTGTGTTCGAGAACTGTCTGTTCGACCACGGATTCGACTACGGCATGCAGATCGCCACACAGACCCCCGACTTTACCGACACCGTGCGTGTCGCGGATTGCACGTTCAACGCGTGCGGTCTGTACGGCATCAAGGCGGACAGTTCTGCGACGACGATCCGCAACACGGTGATCCGCGCCAGCCGCGGCCGTGGCATCTGGCTGCGCAATGCGGGAACGGCGGCGGAAATCACGAACTGTATCGTGCATTCCAACGTGACGGTCGGTCTGGCGCTGGAGGCGTTCAGCAGTCCGGTCCTCACCAATAACGTGTTTGCCCACAACGGCTATCACGGCATGGACATGACCAACAACTGCGATCCGCATCTCCGCAACACGATCGTCTACCATAACGACCGGTACGGACTGTATGTCGTGGAATCGTCCACGCCGGTTCTCGACTACAACGACGTTTTCGGGCATGTGTACATCAGCGGGCAGAACTCCACGGACTGGAATTACATGCCGGCAGACCGAATCGCCCATCTGACGGATCTCAACGCGGATCCGCAGTTTGCCGGCGAGACGGACTTCCACCTGTCCGCCTCCTCACCCTGCCGTAACGCGGGCATGAATCCCGACGGCTCGCCGACGGATATGGGCGCCTTCGGCGGCCCGAACGGCGGCAGTGTCGGCGCAGGAGCCATCCGGCAATCATCCGGCGGGCTCGCTTCAAAGTGATTTTCAAGCTGGAACACACCGGGCGCGGCACCGGCCGCCTACCCGCTGGAGGTTTGACATCTATGCACAGATTATCTGTTCGAGTGGTTTTATCGGTGGCATTTGTCTGCGGCCTGGCGCTGAGTGCTCTGGCTGCGAACGGACCATTTGACGCATCGCGGGTCCGTGGACCGGTGCGCCCAATGTTCGCTCGGCCCAACGCCCAGAACCGGGTTCATGACGTGGGCAAGATGAAGATGAACATCACCAACCACGGCTACCTGGGAAATGACGGCCCCGGTCAGAGCACCGCCCTCAAGAATCCCTGTCCGCCCAACCAGTGGGCCGACCAGTGCGAATTTCCCGCAGGGAGCGGCCAGGAATATCTGTTCCAGGCCGGTCTGTGGGTCGGCGCGCTGATCGTTGAACAGGGATTCGAAACCAAGCGCGTCAGTACCGGTACCGACGGTTGGTTTTCCCCGTCGATCAACGAATTCTGGCCTGGCCCCGGCGCCGCGAATGGCATCATTGAGCGTTCGACGCGTCCCGGCCGCACCAACTGCCTCGGCGAGTATGTGACCGATGAAGCCAATGCGGTTTCGGATCAGGATTTCATCTGCAGTTACGCCGACACGCTGAAGGATCCCGGCTTCGTGGACAACGATCCCGTGGACGGTGTGCATCGTCCGCTGGGCATCAAGATTTCGCAGAAGTCCTATGCGTTCAGCCAGGCGTTTGCCGAAGACTTCATCCTCGTGGATTTTGAGATCGAAAATATCGCCTCGAACTTCCTGAAGAATCTCTACGTCGGTCTGTATGTGGACGCCGATGTGGGCCGGAAGGACATGCTCAATCAGCACACGGACGATATTTGCGGCTTCCTGGAAAATTATCAGGAAGTGAACGGCGCCGATACGGTGACGATTCCGATCAACGTGGCATGGATCGCGGACAACGACGGGCGCGATCCAACCATGACGTCCGGTCCGCTGATTGTCCCGAATGTGACCGGCACCCGCGTCATCCGCGGTCCGAACCCGCGCCTCAAGACCTCCTTCAACTGGTGGATCTCGAACGGCGACGTGACGCTGGACTACGGCCCGTCCTGGGAAGATTACTGCCGCCGCGACAGTATGGGCATGGGATGGACACGCCTGTTCGGAACACCGATGGGCGACGAGCACAAGTATCAGATCCTGAGCAACGGCGAATTCGATTTCTGGCAGATCATGGTGGACAAGATGTCCCAGGTTGCGCCGCAGAATATCGGCACCGTCAGCAATCCGATTAACAAGGGCTGGTGCACGGACGACCCGTCACCGAACGCCGCGGACATTGCCAATGGGTACGATACTCGTTACCTGCTGTCCTGGGGTCCGCTGGGCGTCTACGACTATACCGACGAATCCGGCCGTCGGATCTACCGCCTGAACCCGGGCGAGAAGTTCAATATGACGATCGCCTACGTGGGCGGCGAGAACTTCCACGATCCGAGCCATCCGCAGCCGTCCAACCAGAATATCGATTCGAGCCTGTTCAACTTCTCGGATCTGCGCCAGAACGCGCGTTGGGCGTTGGAAGTCTACGACAACCGGATGCATGATACGCCGATGTGGGATCTTGATGGCGACGGCAAACCGGATGTGGGCGATGGCTGGTACGGCGAGGACGTCGGCACCGACGGTATCTATACCGAAATGCCCGCCGGCTTCCGCCCAAGGAACTGCAACGATCCGAGCCAGCCTTATGACAGTATCCCCGTCTGGTACTTCACCGAAGGGGATCCGGCGCTGCACGCCGGCGCTAACGCGAAATTCGCCGGCTATTACACCGGGCCTGACTGTGACGGTTCGGAGCGCAACGGCAGGATTGACTCGGTCTCCAACGCCAATAATTCATGGTCTTCCGAAGACCAGATTATCCCTGACAATCTGATCTACCATGGTGTCCCGAAACTGGGCGATTGGGATATGGGCTGGATGGCGGGGAATGGTTTCCTCGATCAGGGCGACGGTGTTCCGGACTTTACCGGTCCGCCGCCTCCGCCGATTCCGGCGTTGCTCTACGCGTTGCCCGGCACCCACAACTCCGCGAGTCATGCGGGCGGTGTGGTGCGTACGGACCAGGACTACATCGGCGGCCTCGGCTACGAGCTGCGGGGCGACGAAGTGATTCTGCGCTGGGCGAAGAAGTCCTCGGAAAATGTCGACTACCGTGATCCTTTCTCGCGGGTGCAGGACTTCGAAGGCTACAAGATCCTCTGGGCCAATGTAAACCAGGACGACCAGTACAATTTGCTGGACGAGTTCGATCTGGTGGACTTCGCCTATTTCTCGATCGATACCGATTCGATGATGACGATCCCGGTCAACAAAGCGATGTACGATTCTTTGATGGCCGCGGGCCGAGGTGACAGCACGATTCTGGGCAAGCGTGGCACGCTGCATGCGGTGAGCAACAATACGGGCTTCGAATCGATCCGCATGGCGGGCAACGATTCGACGTACGAATATCATATCAAGGCGAACCGTCTCTGGCCGCGTTACTATTCCGTGGTGGCTAAGGACTTTGGCGATCCGCATTCGGGGCTTGGTCCGCTGGAGACCCGTCCCACCGCCAACGCGGTGCTGCTGGCGCCCGCCGGCAGTGCCCACGATCCGGTGCGCGTGGTGCCGAATCCGTACCGTGCCTACCAGGATTACACGCAGACTTACGGCGGCCCTGGTGGAGGGAGCTGGGAGAATATGAACGACGGCACAACCGGATTCTATCCGCAGGCTGACCGCCGCCTTGAGTTCATGAACCTGCCCGACCAGTGCCTGATCCGGATTTTCACCGTGGCCGGCGACCTTGTGCAGATCATTCCCCACAACACGACGGGCGACAAGTCCGCGTGGCCGAGTCTGAATTCCGAGCGGTGGGACCTCAACTCCCGCAACAGGCAACAGGTGGTGTCCGGCATTTACCTGTTCTCCGTGGAAGACTTAACGCCGGGGAATGGACACAAGATTGAGACCGGAAAGTTTGTCATCATTCGCTAAGCTTCAGATGCTTTATATAGACGGAAGGACCCTCCCATGAAGCGATGGCCGCTTTTTGTCCTGCTGGCCGTACTTCCACTGATTCCTCAAGCCGTGTGGGCTCAGGCCAAAGTGGGAACCGCCGGAGTGCAGTTCCTCAAAATCAGCCCGAGTTGCCGCGCGGTCGGAATGGGCGAGGCATATGTGGCAGTCGCCAATGATGCCAGCGCCATCTATCACAACCCCGGGGCCTTGGCCCGCCTGGCCGACCCCGAGGCGATGGTCAGCTATGTGGACTATGCCGCGGGACTCAGCTACGGATACCTCGGGATTTCGCATCCCATGAACAAATGGAATGGCGCGTGGGCCGTGTCGGTCACCTATCTGACGACGGGCGACATGGACGAGACCACGACTCTGATGCCGCAAGGCACCGGACGCACATTCTCCGCAGGAGACATCGCCGGCGGTTTGACGTACAGTCAGAAGCTCACCGACAAGTTCTCTGTGGGTGGCACGATCAAGTATATCAACGAGACGCTGGCCGATAAGTCGGCCAACGGCTGGTCGGCCGACGTGGGCACCTATTATGCCACGGGCTGGCGCAGCGTGCGCATCGCCATGCTGACGTCGAATTTCGGCCCGGACATGAAGATGGTGAACACGCCCTATCCCATGCCGATGAACTTCACGTTCGGCTTGGCCGGATACCTGCTGAACACCAAGGATTACCAGTGGACGACGGGCACGGACTCGGTCGGCACGCATGCGCTGCTGCTCGGTTTATCCTGGTCGCACCCGAACGATAACCTTGAAGTGTACAATATCGGTCTGGAATACGGTTACCAGAACATGGCCTTCCTGCGCTTTGGCAAGAAGATCAACGCCATCAAACGGTACAGTTGGGACGAATACGAGAAGCGGATTCTTGCCGGTCAGGACGCTAAGAACTATGATCCGTTTGCCGAATACCCGTTGTTCTCGCCGGACGGCAAGTTCTTCCAGAACGGCGCGACCGTTGGGGCCGGCTTCAGGTTCGACAAGATCGGTTTGAGTGTAGACTACGCGTTTACCGGCATCACGTTCCTCGACAACATCCACCGCTTCTCCCTCGGATACAAGTTTAAGAAGCCGATCTTTTAACATTCCTGAAGGGATCCCGCAGATCTGCTGAGCCGCGGCGCTGGCGTGCGGTTCGCTACCGGAGACCACTATGCTTCATCGAACGAAAGTTTTGCTGGCTGTCATCCTGGCTATTTTCCTGGGGACGAGTTTCTGGGGATGTAACCGGTTGGGTGACGGCCTTTCGGAAAATCGCGCGCCCGAGGTTCATTTCGTCAATATCCCGCTGGACAGCACGACCTTCAGCTATGCTCCCGTCGTGCGCTGGTACGGGTACGATGCTGACGGTCTGGTGAACGCTTTCCAGTACCATGACGCGGGCGATACCGCCGCGGTGAATGCGTACCGGGCGGGCGATGCGGCCCTGCAGCAGTACATCAACTCGCTGCCGGCCTCAGCCTGGGTGACAACGTACAGCAACGCGGACACCGTTTATCTGCGCCGCGCCGCCGACACGACCATCACGGAGCACGTGTTCATGCTCCGCTGCGTGGACGACAAGGGCGCGTTCTCCTCCGTCAAGGTGCGCACATTCTTCCGCACCAACAATCCGCCCTACGCCCCGTCGGTCAAGTGGGCGCTGGATGTTACCCGCACTTCGCCGGACAGACCGCAGGACTATCAGCTTCACTATGACATTCCCGACACCCTGTTCTGGGGGGACACGCTGACGTCCACCTATCCGGGCATCGGTTTCCTGTGGAAGGGAAGTGATCCGGACAGCCGTGCGCTGAATGTGATCCCGCTCACCTACAGCTACATGCTGCAGAATGAGACGACCGGCGAAATCTTCCCCTATGCCATTCGGGACGACAGCAACCATGTCGTCGGCTATGCCCAGGGATGGAGCCCATGGAGTTCCGAGGCTCAGGTGACGTTTGCGGCGGCGGCGGCCTTCGCCGTTGACCCGAACTTCCAACTGGACGGGTCCTACAAATTCTACCTCAAGGTGCGTGACGACGGCTTGACCGAATCCACACCGGATTCGGTATGCTGGGCGACGTTCCGCGCCGTCAGCGCCGTCGAGGGCCGCAACTTCGACCGTCAGCTTTTGGTGGTGGATTGGACTGCTCATCCCACCGCCGGCATCGACTCCACCAATTTCGGTATGCGCAACGATCAGGAGATTACGGACTTTTACAATGCCGTGATCCCGGAAGGTCTGGCGCTGGCCGAGCAGTGGCGTGCGCTAAACCCGCTGGCGAATCCGACTCCGATTCCGAACCAGTACGACTGGTATCTTGACAAGGACTTCACGCTCAATAACCGGGTGCCCATTGACCATATCCGTCACTACAAATGGGTCTGGGTCATTTCCGACAATCTGTCCCGTAACGCACCGACGGATATTCAATCTCGCGTCAAGGTGCTGCAGGAATACATGAAGGTTGGCGGTCAGGTTCTGTTTTCAGGCCGCGGCGTCTTCCGCGATTTCGGTCTGACTCAGTGCGGCGACCTTGTACCTACGGCTTCCAACTGGGCAGATCGCCATTTCCGCGATTACCACAACCTTTCGACGGTGTGCGCAAAGGGTCAGCAGGCGACCAACATGTCGCAAGCGGCGGACTTCGGCGGCGCCACGACGACCGACCGGCTGCTGCCGGGCCTTGAAGTGGATACCGCCCTTGTGCACCGCATGATCTACCATAGCCAGCGCTATTACTGCCTGCCCGAGGTGGACTACTTTGGCCGCAGCGGCGCCGCTTCCGGCACGGAATATACCGTGTCCCTCTACAACTATAATTCCTGCTCGTCGTTGGCGTCAGATAGCGCGTTCAATGTGGACTGCATGGTAGTCTCCTCCACGCCGTCGCGAGCCAATCTGCGTCCCGCCGCAGGCCACACGCGGATTCTGAATGTGAGCCGTGTGTTCAATGCAACACGAGGCGTAGCAGGCGAAGTGATCGCCGTGGACCGCGAGATTCTGCCCAGTGGTCTTCCCGGCGAGTGGCGCATTGTGGTCTCCACGCCGGCAACCGCAGGTGCCTGGCAGGATTCGGATTCACTGCAGGTCGATTACACCTACATTCCGATCCAACCCAGCCACGATCAGCCGGTGGCGACGAACTACATCCGCTACCAGAGCGTGATCACCTACAACCGCGATCAGGGCCGATTCAATATCGAACTGTGGACGCGGTTCCGTTCGGGTCTGTTCACCTTCCCGCTTTCCTTTATCAAGAACGACTACGTGCCGGAAATGGGTGGAACGAAGGTGGCCGCGGTCATCGCCTATGAAGCCCTGTTCTTCAACCAGCCGCGCGTCTTTAGTACCAACTTCGGCGGCGGCCGTCCGAATCCCTGATCCGGACGCAGGGACGAAATCATCGATACGTTGTGAGGTCCGAGGGCTGCGGAAAATTCTCCGCAGCCCTCGCTGTTTGCACTCCTCTGGACACATGCATATGAATCTGTCGCGCAGGCTGGCAATCCTCTGGGCTCTGGCATTAGTGGCCACCGCCTTGCTTCTACCGGGTAATGGCGCATGGACCATCGATGACAGCATCAAACACATTGCCGCGCGGAGCGCTACGGGGCCGTGGGCAGATGTTTTGCCGGATGGCAGTGTCCGCAGTGAACTGTCCGACCCTGCAGCCTTTCCACCGCTGCATGCGCCGTTCGCCACGCGGGTAGAGGGCGGCTTTGCCTTCGGATTTTCTCCCTGGACACGCGCCCTGTTCAAACTGATCGCGCTCGGCGGAAATACTCTGTCGAGACTGGCACCGGCATTGTTCGCGATTGCGCTGTGGCTGGTGCTGGCGCGGCGCGGGTTCGCTTGGGCCTTTCTGCTGCTGCCTCTCACGTTTTACGGCCTGGTGCCGTGGGAACACGTGGCGAGCTGGTTGCTCCTTTGGCCGGCGGTGTGGCTGACGGCAAGGCCGAAATCCGGCGCGGGTGGGCTGCCGCCGGCGGCTGCCGGATTTCTGTTCGCACTGTCCGTTCTGCTGCGTCCCGAAACGGCACTTCTGGGAGCGGTGCTGGGAGCATGGTTATTGATCACGAGATCCTATGCCAAATCGCTGATGCTCGCCGCTGGAGCTGCCGCCGGGATTGCAGTGATGATGGTGTGGCATGCCCTGACGTCCACACAGCCGGCGCTGACGCAGATCGGCCTGAACCTGATAGGACCCGGACAAAAAGGCCTTGCCGGATGGCTTACGGCGCGTCCTGAGGCGTTCTATGGGTTGCTCGTGCGAATGGACCTCGCCGGCTGGCTCTCTGCATTGCTGCTGGCCGGCTTTGCCTGCGGTGTGGGCCTGCTGCTGTATGCAGAAAAGAAAAAGAGCAAGACCATGCTCGGCCTTGCTCTGGGACTGTTGCTGCTGTGGGTTGGGCTGTATCAGTACCGGCTCTGGTCGGCCACGCTCCCGCCGCTGGTGCTGATGTACGCCAATTCCTTGCTGGCCTGCCTGCCTTGGGTTGCATTGCTGGCCGTGCCGCCGTACCGGAACCGCCCGGCGCTCTATCTTGCTCTGGCGACGATCCTGCTGACTGTTCTCAGCGCGCCGGTCTGGGAAGGTGTCCATTGGGGACCGCGAATCTTACTTGCGGCTGTGCCGTTGCTGCTGATTGATTTGTACCAGTCCGGGCGCGCGCGTGGCTGGGCCTTCGGTGTATTACTGGCCCTCACCGCCGTGCAAACGCTGAGTTCCGCGGCGCTGGTGCAGGCGCGCTATGCCGAGATCTCCGACCGCATCCGCTTCGGAGGACCGAAGCTGGGAACGCCCATCATCTGTCCGACAATGTCACAGTGCGCGGATCTGGCGCCGCTGTGGCCGGAGCATGAATTCTTTACCGCGGCCAATCCGACCGAATTGCGGCAACTGCTGATCGAACTGCGCGGCGCCCATGTCGATACCGTATGGCTGCATCTTGGGGCGACCGATCCCCTGTATGTGCAGACCTTTCCCGACGCCAAACCGGTCTGGCCGTACCGGATGACCCTGCTCAGGCCCGGCACGCTCTACAAGACCACGTGGCGCATCTACGAGCTGGTCATGAACCGTGGTGACTCGCTGTGGGCGGGCCTCTACGAAGCCGAAGCGGGGCGGTTCACACAAGAGAGGCAACTGGATGCGGCCCTAAAAATGGAGCGTGAGGCCGTGGCCATAGCTCCCGGATCCGCGCAATGCCACAACAATCTGGCGCTGATTCTGGCTGCAAGGGGAGATATTTCCGCGGCGCGGGATGAAGCGACCATCGCGCTGCAACTGGCGCCGGACCTTAAGGAGTCCCGCCGGCTTTTGGATATGTTGCAGTCCCCTTCGCAATCATCTCCTTGAGCTGCATCGCGGGCACATAGCGCGGATCAAGGTAAAGCGCGCGATCCAGACTGGACAGCGCCTGTTCCGTGGCTCCGCTGCGGCCATAGGCAATGGCCAGATCATAATAGGCGACCGAAGCCGGTTCGAGTTCCACGCAGGAGGTGAGTTGCCGGATTGCCGTGGCATCATCGCCCTGCTTGAGCGCCTTGACTCCGAGACGGAAGTAGGTTCCGGCGAGATTGTGGCGCGGATCCGGCGCGGTAGGCCTGAGTGTGAGGGCATGACGATACGCTTCCAGTGCTCCGCTGGTATCGCCGAGCGATTCCCGGGTGGTCCCGATGTTATTCCACGCGTCGGCGTTGGAGGAATCGAAGTCGAGAGAGGCTTCATACCAACTACGCGCCTCCGCGAGATTGCCCTTCTTGCCCGCAATGACCCCAAGATTCAGCTCCGCGCGCGCCACCGCGGTGGAGTCCTTCAGCGCGTCAAGAAAGCAGACACGGGCGGAGTCGAGGTTGTTCAGTTTCAGGTAGGCATTGCCTTCCATGTAGCGCGCCCAACCAACGTTGGCATCCTCCATGTGCCAGGGGTTCATCAATACCAGCACCGTACCGGGAACCAGAATGGATAGGGGCACAAGCTGTTTCAGGCGTGGGCGGCTTAAGATAGTCTGAACGGTCCACACGGCACCCGCCGCTGCGAGGACACTCAGCCAGGGCGTAGTGGGCAACCGGAAGCGGCTGGTGATGAAGAACAGGACCACGCTGACTGTATACAGCGCGGTCATCGCTCCCAGAATTTTGACATCCATTCGCCGCCAAAAAGCCCATAGCCCCAGTAAGCTCAAGGGGATAAGAACTGCGAAGTCTATTTGGGTCAGGGGAGGCAGCCAGGGGCTTAAAGCTGAAAAATATCCGATATGCTTGTTGTTGGAGATCTTAATATGGTTGAAAAACAGCAAGGTTTTCCGTATCATAAACCGAATGGAGCCCAGCGGGTCGGAGAGCAGGTAGTGCCATCCCTTGGCGAAGTAGTAGTTTGACAATTCGCCCTGTTTCAGCGGATGGCCCACATCGGCTTCCGCTTCGGTCTGAGCATCCTCCATGGTCCAAGTGCTGCCGTATCCGGGGAGGAACGACAGTATACCGGTGGACTCGGGATTATTGCCGATCCAGAAGTTGATGCCGCCCTGTGTGGCCACCAACACCGGTTCACCGCCCTTTATCCAGTTGGCGGCAGTGACAGGCAAGATCGGCACCACGGCGGCCACGCCCCAAATAACCACGGGCAGAAGGCGGCGCATCAGGTCACCCTTTTGCGGCCACCAGCGGTCAGCGGGACCCTGCTTCGAGAGCAGGTAGATCACCAGCGCCGGAACGGGATACATAAACAGGAAATTGGGGCGGACGATCACACTGAGGCCCCAAGCCAGGCCGCATAGAATCAGCGTCACCGGGCTGGTGTCGCGGGTCAGGCGCAGAGTGGCCCACATCATGACGGCGGCGGCGAGGACTTCCGCGCTGGTGGAAACCATCTCGGCGGCAAAATAGATCGCCATGCCGTTGACGGCAAAGAGGGCGGCGGCGACCACGCCTACCGGGGCAGAAAAGTAGGATCGCCCGACCCGGTAGATGATCCAGACGGCAATGCCCTGAAAGAGGACATTGAGCATCCGGGCGGCGACCAGATCGTGGCCGAAAACGCCGTAGGTGGCGGCGAGCAGGGCGGGGTAGAGCGGGGCGCGAAACAGCGGAAACGGCCCCCAGTTTCCCTGAAGGATGTTCAAGGCCGCCTGATCATACCACGCCGGATCGATTGCCGGCGCCCAAAAGGTCGGGTTGGAGCGGCTGTTGAAAATGTGGACCGTGCGAAGCAGCACCGCTATCCCAATCAGGAGGTAGGGCCAGCCTCGCCAGTCAGCCCACGTTTGGCGGGATGATACGTGCGTTTCGGGATTCCCTATAGCAAATTGGCTGAGGTTTGCAACACTGAGGAGGATTCAATATATGAAATCGTTGGCAAAACTTCTAATCCTTGCCGCCGCCGCCTTGCTGGCCGCGACCGCATGGGCCGCCGAGCACGCGCCCAATCTGGATGAGTTGGTGGCGTCTACCGAGGCCGGACAGCCAGTTCCGCTGGTCCTTTTCCTGGATAACCGTCTGACCATGGACGATATCTATCCGGTGGCGGTCTCTTTGCCGATGGATGCCCGCCGGGAATATGTCGTGCAGACCTTGCAATCCCGGTTCAAGGAAATGGGCAGTCGCGTGATGGACTACCTCGAAACCGAGAAGAAGAACGGGCATGTGACTCTGTTGCGGCCGCTGTGGATCCTGAATGCGGTGCGTGTGACGGGCACGGCGGATCTGATTTCCGCCCTCGACAGCGGCTTTCCGGAAGTGACGTACATTGCCGGGAATCCCGATCATGAAAACACGCTGGACAACGCGGGGTGGGGTGTACGGGACATGCAGGCGCCGCAGTTCTGGACGGATTTCGGGGCGGACGGCAGTGGAGTGATTGTGGGGCATAAGGACGCCGGCCTGGATCTGTTCCACCCCGGCTTTGCGGGCCACCTGTGGATCAATCCGGGCGAAGATGTCAATCACGACGGTGCGGTTACGGCAGCCGATTCCAACGGCGTGGATGATGATGGCGACGGTTATGTAGACGACTTCTGGGGCTGGGGATTCGATCAGGATAATAACGATATTCGCGACAATCCGCGCGCCAGCCAGAACTACGGTCACGGCACCAAGACCGCATCGGTAATCAGCGCCAACTTTACTCCTTGCGATACGGTATCGGTTGCACCCGGTGCAAAGATCATGGAACTGTCCGCGTTCCTTTCGCAGGCCGCCTTCTGGGAGGCCAGCCAATACGCCATTCTGAAAGGCGCACAGGTGATCTCCTCGAGCGTCAGCTATAAGCAGTCGGATTGTCAAGCCTATCCGACGGGCGCGCTGGATTGCCCGAACCGCGTTGCGCACCGGATCGTGTGCGAAATGGAACTGGCGGCAGGACTGATTCACGCGAATTCGACAGGTAATCAGCTCTCGCCGAATGTGCCCTTGTCATTGGCGGCTCCTTCCGATTGTCCGCCGCCTGCCATGACGCCTTCGCATCCGATTCATGGCGGTTTAAGTTCGATCATTGGAGTCAACGCCTACAGTTCGTCGGGCGGCCTTTCTTCAGGCGCCTTCGGGCCGAGCGCGTGGTCGCGGGAAGATTTGTGCGTGGATCCGCGCATGGCCTTCTGCGGCCCTCCGGGACACGGGAATTCCTTCCCGTATAATGATTATCCATATCATCACGGCGAACAGCGAGGGCTGTCCAAGCCCGACATCACCGCGCCGACCATTACTCCTTCTCTGGCGATGCGTTCACAAGGGAGCTGCAGTTCCATCAGCGGCACCAGCGGTGCGACGCCGCACGTCGGCGGAGCGTGCGCGCTGATTTATTCCAAGTTTCCGGGAATTACTCCGGAAGCAGCCTATCTGTTGATTGTGAACAGCGCTGTCGATGCGGGAGCGGCGGGATTTGATACCGTATGGGGTTTCGGCAAGATCCGTCCCTATGGCGCGGCTACTCTGGGTGTGGCGCAAATGACTCTGTTGAGCGGCACAGTCTCCGGGCCCAACGGTCCGCTGGCCGATGTGCGCGTTTCCGCAGAAGGCACCAATCCGGTATTCAGTGGAACGTCGGGCAATTACAGTCTCTGGCTGCAATCCGGCACGCACAATGTCCGGTTCGAGAAGGAAGGCCTGTCCGATTCCGTGATCAGCGTGAATGCCGCGGGCGGCACGATTACGCAAAACGTTACATTGATTACAGGTCCGGCGATCACAGTCACACTGCAATTGAATCCGGCGATGGAAGGTGCGGGAATTACTGTGCTCAAACTGAGCGAGACGATGCTCACCACGGATGTTTCCGGGGTGGCGAGTTTTGAAGCGCACCGCGGCCTGTACCGGTTTGTCTTCGGAGAACTTCCCTACCGCCGCGACACTCTGGCCGTGGTCATTACTCCGGAGAATCACGCGATCACGCTGAACCTTTTGCTCTCGCCGCGCACACAGCCCACCGGTCCGGACAGCGCCGGCTACTTCATCTATGACAACTTCGACACTCCGGCGGCGGCCTTCGATTGGGTGGAGATCAATCCGAATGCGGGCGGCTTGCCGGGACAGCAGGTGAACACGGGCGGTGACGGCGTGATTCCGCAAACGCTGCCGTTCATGTTCCGTTTTTACGGCACGGATTACTCGCAGATTTCGATCAGCGCCAACGGCTTTATCGTGCCGGGAACCTACACCGCGAATCTCGATTCCGATTGGGCTCCGCAACCGATCCCGAGCACGCTTCGGCCCAACGGCTACATGGCTCCGTGGTGGGCCGACTGGGAGCCGCAGCATCCGGGTGGACGCGTCCTTTACTACAGCCAGGCTGACAGCCACCGGGTGATTGTGGAGTGGTTCAACGTCGAGAATTACGACAGCACGGGCCGGGCAACGTTCCAGGCCATCCTCTATGATCCGCACTTTGTGAGCAGCCCGACGGGTGATGGCGTGATCCGCTTCCAGTACAATCAGGTCAGCCGTGGCATCCGCTACATGACTATCGGTCTGGAGAAACCCAGCGGCACCGATGGCGTACAATACGGCTTCCAGTGGAACTTCGACACCCACGCCGCGCCGATTGCGGCGGGCCGCTCGCTGCTGATCACCTCGGATACCTTGGCAACCAATGTGGCAGATCCGTCGCCTCACGCGCTGCCTGAAGAGTATGTCTTCAACCAGAACTATCCGAATCCCTTCAACCCGACAACGACCTTTTCGTGGAGTGCGCCGCGCACGACGACAATCCGGCTGGCGCTGTATGACGTGCTGGGACGCGAAGCGGCGGTGATTTTCGACGGCGTCT
Organism: bacterium; assembly: GCA_036504735.1. Lineage (NCBI taxonomy): Bacteria > bacterium. The sequence goes on along the minus strand of DASXUQ010000019.1, from coordinate 205,137 downwards.
GCCCGGCGGGTGTGCACACGCAGAGCTTTGATGCGACGCGCCTGACCACCGGCGTGTATTTCGCCCGTCTTGAAACACAAGGGCACGCGATTGCCGTGCGGAAGGTGCTGCTGCTGAAGTAACGCTGCGGCGCTTGGGGACTGAAAATGACAAACCCGGCGGAAGAATCCGCCGGGTTTGTTGTATCTCATGCGCTGCTCGCCGGCACCGCTTAATGAACGCTCCAGGCCCGCTCGATGGCAGGTTTAAGTTTGTCTACCGCATCCCGCATCTGCTCGAGAGTAAACGGTTTCTCCATAAAGACGTCGGGTTGCGTGGCGACGGCATTGGCGTCGGCCTTGAAATGGATATAGCCCGTGATCAAAATGACCGGCAGCGAGGGATTCAGCTCTTTGATGTCTTGAAGCAGCAACAGGCCGTTGCGATTCGGCATGTGGATGTCGGATACCACGAGGTCCGGATGATGCTCGCGCACCGCACTGATGCCCTCATCGCCATCACGCGCGGTCAACGGTTCGAACCCGAGATGCTCCATAAAGAGCGACAACATCCGCAGCATACTGTCGCTGTCATCGACCACCAGACACTTGGGAGTTTGCGGCAACATATCTCTCCATCCTGTAAAATGTGCGCCATCTGTCGCCCCAGAGTTCTGCAAACCCCATGCCCAAGGGGTGACCCCTTGACCCGGGGCCGCCTACCGGCGGGGGGACAGCGCGGGAAGACCGCGCGGTCCCTCTTTCTCCCCTTTCTCCATTTCATGGGGAAAGGTCCCAGACCTCGACGAAGGCGGGGGCCGGGGGATGGGGGTCTGCGGGCACGATCATACCCGAAAAGGAATCCGTCGTAGGGGCACGATCCGCAGAGCGAGATCTCGGCTTCACCGGCCATGTCGTGCCCGTCTCGCCATTGGTCGCCCTAACCTTTGATTCCGCCGAGGGGTTCGAGCCTTGCCACAGGTTTGGCAAGACCGACACCGGCGGCGACATTCACGACCTCATCGACATTCTTGTACACATCGGGCTGCTCTTCGGCAAGGGTGGCTTTGCTGCGGGCCTGCACAATGATTCCCCGGCGGGCGAGCATCTGGCGCACCTCTTCACCCCGCATGAGTTTTGCGCCTGCATGGCGGGAGAGTAACCGGCCCGCTCCATGCGGTGCGGAGCCGAACGATTCTGTCAGAGCATTTTCATCGCCGACCATCACCCACGAGGCTCTGCCCATATCCCCGGGAATCAGCACGGGTTGCCCCACATGGCGATAGGCGGGAGGCAGCAGCGGATGATTCGGCGGCAGGCTGCGGGTCGCTCCCTTGCGATGCACGCACACCCGGCGCGGCTTGCCGTCGACCTTATGCTCTTCGAACTTGGCGATGTTGTGGCAGACATCGTAAACGAGACGGTATGCGCCGCGCTCCTCACGGGTGTCCATGACGTCGGTGAGCACATGGCGCGCATGGTGGTGCATGGTCAAGCGGTTCACCCAGGCAAAATTGGCCGCGCATTTCATGGCGGCGAGATAGTTCTTCCCTTCTTCACTGGTGAGCGGTGCGCAGGCCAGTTGCCGATCCACCAGCGCGATGCCGTATTTATCCGCCGCCTTGTTCATCACGGGCAGATAGTCGGTGCAGATCTGATAGCCGAAACCGCGCGAGCCGGAGTGCACCATGATGCAGATTTGCCCCTCGAAGAGTCCGAAAGCCGCCGCGGTCTTTTCATCGAAGACTTTCTTCACGACCTGCACTTCTACAAAATGATTTCCCGCGCCAAGCGTGCCCAGTTGATCGAATCCCCGTTCACGTGCGCGTTCCGAAACCTGATGCGGATCGGCGCCATCAAGGCAGCCTTCCTCTTCCATGTGCAGGCGGTCCTCTTCGGAGGCCATGCCGCGTTCAACCGCCCATCTGGCGCCCGAAGTCAGCACATGTTCGAATTCGGGTTTGGTGACCTTCAGTGCGCCGTGGGAGCCCACGCCCGTGGGGATATGCTCAAACATGCGGTCGATCAGCTTGGAGAGCCGCGGCTTGACTTCGGCCAGAGTGAAGGCTGTCCGTGTCAGGCTGACGCCGCAATTGATGTCGTAGCCGACGCCACCGGGAGAAATGACGCCGTTCTGTGCGTCGAAAGCCGCGACACCTCCGATGGGAAAGCCGTAGCCCCAGTGCATATCCGGCATGGCCAGACTGTTGCCGACAATGCCGGGCAACGTCGCGACATTGGCGACCTGCGCAGGAGACTCATCGCCGTGCATGGCCGCGAGCAGCGCGTCATTCAGAAACATCATGCCGTCGGTGTTCATGTCGGGCCGGGATGAGCGGGGGATGCGGTAGCGGAACGGGCCGATCTGCTCGATAGTGAGAGCGCCGCTCTTCATAGACTCCTCCTGCTATAGATCACAGACAAACTCCAGCGTGGTAATGCCGCCTTCCTCGCGGATCTGAAAATTGTGATAGGTGACCGCCTTGATGTCATATTTCACTTCATGCCGCGCAGCATCCAGCGGTTCACCTGTGAGCACCGCTTCCAGTTCAGTACAGTCCTTTTGACTGCATTGGCGCAGCAGTTTGACTCTCCGGGGCAGCCAGTGACGGGTGTAAACGAGGTAGAGCAGTTCATTCAGAAAGGCAATAAGCCGTTCGGCTTGATCGTCGCCGCGAACCGTAACGGGTAGCTGTTCGCGCTCCTCGATTTGGTCGAGGGAGACGATCTGTTGGACCAATCCTTGGGAGGCGGAGGCTAATGCCTCCAGGCAATCTCGACCCCAAGCCTCAAGTTTGAAGTCACCGGAGTGGTCCTCAATACGGTAAGATGTAGCCAGCGCGTCAGACATGGTCTCCTGTGGATAAGTGGATAACTCCAATGTTTTGAGATGGTTTTAGAGAGGGTTTGCGGGCAAAAAGGGAAATTGTTGTGCTTTCAGGATGTTAGGAATTTGGGTAGGCAACTATTTATGCGAACAAGAGTAGGCAGATCCTGCCTATACCACCTATACACAGAAAGCATTGACAATTCGGTTGTATTTTGTTATACTTGGCCGGAGTTCCCCCAACAAAAATCGGAGAAGTGAACATGCTCAAGAGTAAGTGGATATTTGTAGCCGTTCTGCTGTGCGTACTGCTTCCGTTCGCCGCTAATGCTACCATCACCCGCGTCGTCGGTCTGGGCGGCTTGAATACCAACTACATCATCAAGGACGCGTCCAACCCCCAGATTTGGCCGCAACTGATCGCGGATTGGCCGAACCTGGCCGGTGCTGAATTCAACAATGCGACGGGCACCTGGGATTTCAACAAAGCTTACCTCAACTACAGTTTCCCCAACGCATCCGTACTGCAGGTCTCCCTGGACAAGCTGCCTGGCATCAATTCGATGTTCTTCAACAGCCCGGGCTACACGCAGTTGACGACCGTTCCGAATATTTCTGACCCGACCTCGAACACCCCGGCCAGCAAGCTCAGCCTCACGTGGGGCATGCCCTGGAACGGGATGAAGGTTGGCGCGGCCCTGAACATTTCCCAGCATTCGTTCAAGGACAACGCGACCCCGGCCAATGAACTGAAGGCGTCCGCCATCGGCATCAACCTTGGTGGCAGCTTCCTCGAGAACAAACTCGACGCCGCGATCGGCTTTGAGACGGTCAGTGGCAGCGTGAAGCCGGGCAACAACGGCTCCGGCGAAGACAAGACCGACGGCTCGATGGCGATCAACGTTGCCGGCCGCTACTGGTGGATGTATGCTGAGAAACTGGCGTTGGTTCCCAATGTCCGTTTCCTCACGTTGAAGGATGCCGCTAAGGGCGCCAATGGCGACAAGCGCACCTTCACGACGACCGACATTAAGCTTGGCGTAGGCCACAACTGGACGCCGGTGGAAAATGCTCTGGCGATCTTCGAGTTCGGTATCGATATGAACACGTTCGAGAACAAGACCGAACCGAACGGCGGCACGGCGGCCACGGTGAAGAACACCAACAATGCGCTGCCCTACTGGCGCATCGGTTTCGAGACCAAGGTTTTTGATTGGTTGAATGGCCGCCTCGGTGCGGAGCGCAACTGGGTTGCCCAGAAGCAGGATAACGGCGCTGCCCCCGCGGTCAGCCCCGAAGCCGGCTTCAGCCAGACCTTCACGTACCTCGGCGCCACCGCCTATTGGAATCGCATGATCTTCGACGTGCAGGTTGATCCCAATTTCATCCTGAACGGACCGTATTTCATCTCCGGCCAGACCAACGCCATGCTGGCGCGCGTCTCCCTGAAGTACGACTTCAACAAGTAAGCGATGGGCATAGCGCACAACGCGCAATGTTACAAAGCGGATCGGGAACCCCCGATCCGCTTTTGTTTTTGCTGGGGTCCGCCGAAGAAAGGATAGAAACGGAAGTAGGAGCGGATTGCAGTCGCCCACGGATCGGTGCATCCGCTCACTGGCCGGTGTAACCGCTCCCCACGGAAGACGGTGGCGTTGTCGGAAAGAGAGATCCTGCATCCGAAGACGGATGCAGGATGACAAGGATTGGGGGATGCAGGCCGGAAGGTTTAGACGTCAGCACAGGTCTATTTCAGGAGCATGAGTTTCTCCATGGCGGAGAAGTCGGAGGTTTCCATGCGGACAAAGTATATGCCGGAGGCGAACCCCGTGCCGTCGAAACGAACCTGATGGGTACCCGCAGATTGCCATCCGTCGGACAACATGGCTACGGTGCGGCCCGTGACGTCATAAACGGCGAGACGGACGTGGGTGTCGCGTGGTACCGAATAGGACAACGTTGTCTGAGGATTGAAAGGATTCGGATAAGCCGGTTCAAGCGCAAAAGCATGCGCGGTCGTGCGCGGCGTGCCGGGAGCATCGAGGACCGAAACCCATACCGGAACCCGGGCAATGCTGTCGGGGCAAGCGGATGTATGCACCACAACAAAGCCGTAGTACTCGAAAATCCCGTTGTCCGTTGTGTCGGCGGAAACCCGAACATTCAGAATGAGCGAGTCACCGGACGGTATGACCGAGTGCAGTGGTTCCACCGCAAGCCAGTTGCTATTGGGTTGCTGCATCTCAACGGTCAGGTTCAGTTCCAACTCTCCCTCGCCAGTATTGTAAACGGCAAGCGGAGCCTGATTCGGAATATGGTTGCGGACAATCATGTTAATCGACGTCTGCCGGCATTCGAACTGCGGTGATCCCACCTCAAAATCCGTGTTGGTAGACGAATCCTGCCCCACGATGACATTGGACAGAGTCCGCCGCGAGATGCACGGCCCCCATGCGCTGACGTCATGCGTGCCGGGAACCAGATCCAGCGAATAGTGGCCCAGCGAATCCGTCACGGCCATCACCGAACCGTCTGCAAGAGACACGTGTACGCCGCCGATAGGCTGCTGAGTATCCTCCGCATTCACGAAGCCGCAAAGCTCGCCGGTGGGCGCATACTTGACGACATAGCCTTCATTATTTCCTGCGGCTGTGATCGTACCCCAAGCCAGATAGCCGCCATGTGTAATGGGCAAAATGCCGGCGAATTGTCCGGACTGAACCGTCGATAACGTCCAGGACTGCTCGAGGGTGCCGTGGCGATTGACGCGGAAGAGCCATGGCAGAGTGCTGGTCGTGCTTGCGCCGGTCCAGCCCACGCAGACCGCGCCGCCGCCGGGCCGGTCAGCCACGCCGGAAATCTGCTCTTCATCCCCGCCGTTGTCGTAGGCCCGCGACCATTCGGCGACATAGTTCGAACTTACCTTGACCAGATAGGCATCGCTGCGGCTGTCCTGTGTGCGTCCAGCCAGATATAGATGGCTATTACCCAGTGCAATATCAAAACACTTCTCGATGAAGGGCGTGCCGTAGGGATGATCTGCGATCTGTTGACCGCTACTGTCCGTCTGAAGGAGCCAGAAATCGTAGTCGCCGGAGCCGTTGCTCTTGGTTTGACCGGCCAGATAGACATTGGTTCCGGTACCGGGAGCGAGGATGCGGCTTCCGGTGTCCGTGTCATTCCCGCCGTAGAGCCGCGTCCAGAGGGTGTCCCCGATAGCGCTGACCTTCAGCAGCCACATATCGGAGTGTGCCTGATCCGTCCCCAGTTTGTAGCCGACGAGCATGACGTTTCCGTCGGGCAAGGCCGCGCCATCCATACCCTTTCGCAATCCCTGAGAGGCGGAATAGCTGCGCGTCCAGAGGCTGTCTCCGGCAATGCTGACACCCATCAGGGCCAGTGTGCGCGAGGAGGCGCTGACGGCAGCACTCTGCCCGATCAGCATCAGGTTGCCGTCGGCGGTCTGCACAATGGAATTGGCCTGCTCGCTCTGCTCGGTTGTGCCGAAAGCGCGGGACCACGTCACGTCGCCGTTTTCGGAGAGCCGGGCGACAAACCAATCCAGCGTGGCACCGTCACGGCTGCACGACCCGGCTACAGCAAAGCCTCCCTCCGCCAGTTCAACGGCCCGGTACAAAGACACGGAATAGCCAATCTGCAGGTGCTGTGTCCATAGAGTGTCCGGCTGGCCGAAAGCCACAAACCACATTCCGGACAATATGATCAAGAGGAAACAGAGAACAGCGCGCATGATGATCCTCCTCGTTTTCTCGAAATATACGAGCTTTCTGTGGGAGGTTCAAGGGCAGACCCACATATTTACGAAATCCTTGCCGGGGTGAGGATGGCTTTGCAGCAGGCCGAAGGAGGAGCCGAATTAGGGCAGACGATCAAGAGCCGCGATTCCGGAAGTTGAAGGGGCGGGGAAGCGGAGGGTTAACCGTTGGTTAGATTTTGGGCATCAGACGGCGGAAGCAAAGTGGGCGATCTGGCTAAGATGTTGTTTGTAATGCAAAAGCCCACCGATCCGAAGATCAGTGGGCTTTACAGGGGGGAGGTGGCGTCTCCCAGAGTTGAACTGGGGACACACGGATTTTCAGTCCGTTGCTCTACCAACTGAGCTAAGACGCCGAATACCTGAATGTAAAAACCTGTGGATCAAAAGTCAAGGTGAATTTTCACGAAGAACTGCCGGGGGCGGGCAGTGGTTGGGCCGTTAACCAGTTCGCGGCATGAGGAAGGCGGCACTCTACCTCATTTGATGGAAATTTGTATATTATCAGTCAGAAATACTTTAGGGAGGCGAACGATGGCGGGCTGGCTGCTGAAGAATCTCGAGGCGGTGTTCGAAAAGAACGGCTCCGAACAGGCGGGTGTGGACCTTTTGATTGAAGGCAAGCGGGTGGCGAAGGTCGGAAAGGATCTGCCGCAGCCGGAGGGAGCGCGCGTGCTCGACTGCCGGGGCAAGGTGGCCCTGCCGGGATTGGTGAACACGCACCACCACTTCTTTCAGACTCTGACCCGCTGCCTGCCTGCCGCTCAAAACAGCAAGCTCTTCGACTGGCTCAGATACCATTACGGAGTCTGGCGGTTCGTGAATGCGGAGGCCATGCGGGCTGCGGCGCGGCTGGCCATTGGCGAGCTGCTGCTGACGGGCTGCACCACAACCTCCGATCACTGCTATCTCTTCCCTCAAGGAATGGCCGATGATCCTCTCGGAATCGATGTAGACGCGGCGCAGGAGTTAGGCATTCGCTTCTGCGGGACGCGGGGCTCGATGACCATGGGAAAGTCACAGGGCGGTCTGCCGCCGGAAGAACTGATCGAAGAGGATGACCATGTGCTGCGGCACAGTGAAGAGGTGATTCGCCGCTGGCATAATCCGGCGGAGTGCTCCATGTGCCAGATTCACCTTGCGCCCTGTACGCCATTCAATGTCACGGAGCGGCTGCTGCGCGAAACCGCGCTGCTGGCGCGGCAGCACAAGGTGCGGCTGCATACGCATCTGGCGGAGACGCTGGATGAGACGGATTTTTGTTTGCGGAAATTCGGCAAGCGGCCGCTGGCACTTATGGAAGATTTGGGTTGGGTGGGAGAGGATGTGTGGTTCGCACATGGCGTGCATTTTAACGACTCGGAGTTGGACACGCTGAGCAAAACCGGCTGCGGCATTGCCCACTGTCCGTCCAGCAATATGCGCCTGGGATCGGGTGTGGCGCGCGTTCCGGACATGCTGGCGCGCGGCATGACCGTGGGGCTTGCCGTGGACGGCAGCGCCTCCAATGACAGCTCGGACATGCTGGGCGAATTGCGGCAGGCGATGCTGCTGGGCCGCGTGATGTACGGCGCGTCGGCGCTGAGTGCACATCAGGTGATTTCGCTGGCCACCGAACACTCGGCGCGGCTGTTAGGCCGAACGGATTTCGGAACTCTGCAATCCGGCAAGGCGGCCGACATTGCGCTCTTCGATCTGGAGCAGTTGTCCTATGCCGGCGCGGGAGATCCGATTGCGGCGCTGCTGTTCTGCGGCGGCAGTCATCGCGCCTGGGCCGTGATGGTGAACGGAGAATTCGTCGTAAAAGACGGGCAACTCGTGCGGGGGGATGAAGAGCAGATCCGGCGTGACGCCGTAATGCAGGCGAAGGCCTTGCGGCAGAGAGCGGGGCTCTGAGGGCGAATATGCTGGGAAGAAGGTTGGCCATAGACAGAAGCCGTGCGAGGAAATCGCACGGCTTCTTGGGTCTCACGACGGTTCGCTTGCGGCCTATCGTTCTCTACGCGCACCAGCCATTTGCTCGCCCTTAGGACGGGCTTCACGGATCAGCATCTTCCGACCCTTGAGATCCATTTCATGCAACCCTTCAATTGCTGACCGAGCTTCCATTTCGTCCTGCATTTCGACGAAACCGAACCCCCGGCTGCGACCGGTCAGCCGGTCCATAATGACCGACGCGCGTTCCACCTTGCCATAGGCTGAAAAAGCCTGGCGAAGATCCTCCTCCGTCACGGAGTACGCGAGGTTGCCTGCATAGATGTTCAGCATCCTCCAGCTTCCTTTCCACCTTGGGGATGAGTGGCATCCCCGTGTTCTGTCACCACCTTCTTCATCGCCAAGCCGAAAAGGAATCGAAAACCCGAATCCTCCAGTGACAATAGGCCAGCGACGGGGCCCTCCCGGCCCGCCTATTCTTTTCGAGAGTGGCAAGTCCGTTGTGCAATTTACTCTCGCGTGGAATGTACGAAACTGGATCGGCGAAAACAAGAGATAATCCGTCAAATCCTCACACTATTCATGCAGGAGATTCAGGGGGGCAAGGTATGCTTAATACTCCTGACTGTGTGCAAAATCTTGCGCACATTGGCGCGAGTGCCCTATTTAGGACTATAATCTCCAGAAACTTCTTTGAATAAGTTGCTCTATAGTAAGTGTAGGGTGCGAACAGGTGGGATAGGGTTATTATTCCTTACGGAGAGTTGCTCAAGCGGGAACGGGTATGCGAGATTGCGAGCGACTTACGGTCCCGACCTTCCTGCTGCCGATGCCTCTTTTGCCTCTCGCGAGGGGATATGGCCCAACCTTTGCTAAGCGATAACGGTCTTATAAACCTATGCGTTACATGCCTCTCAAAATTGAGATCTCGATCCCCTCACTATTTGATTATGGACCTTCAGGTCATTATGCCGGAATGAATCCAAGCGGTCTCGCGGCGGGCCGTCTTTAAGCTGGTGTCATTCGCGCTTGTAAATGCCGACAGGGTGCCTTATCTTCCGTATAGTGCAACTTGATTACATAAATTATCTCGTGGTTGAATATTAAGCCATATAGAGGTGTATATGGATCTACTTACGCACTTCGATTCGAGCCGACGTGAGTTTCTGCGCGCGGGAGGTCTGATTGCCGCGGCGACATTTACCCTCAGACCGGCTACTTTGCTGGCGCAAGCCATCGATCCCAAACCGGCGAAGAAGAAAGAGGAAAAGTTGCCACCGACCGAAGATCTGATGCGCGAGCACGGACTCCTGAGCCGCGTGCTGCTGATCTACGATGAGGCAGAAAACCGGCTGACGGCAGGAAAAGCCTTTCCGATGGACGCGCTGGCAGCGGCGGCGGGAATTGTGCGGCGGTTCGTGGAAGACTATCATGAACGCAACGAGGAAGCTTATGTGTTTCCGCGCCTGAACAAGCCCGGTGGGCTGCCCGATCTGGTGCGGGTGCTGCTTGATCAGCATAATGCGGGGCGGCAGCTTACCGGTGATATTACGCGGCTGGCTCTGGCCGGCACTCCGAAGACGGATACGGATCGCGCCCAAATTGCCTATCGCCTGAAGGCCTTCAATCGCATGTACCGGCCCCACAAGGCGCGGGAAGATACGGTGCTGTTTCCCGCGCTGCGCGACGCGATGAGCGAGCATGAACTCCATCAGCTCGGCGACACCTTCGAGAAACAGGAGACACAGCTTTTCGGCGAAGATGGATTTGAGAAAGTCCTCGATGAAGTTGACGCCCTCGAGAAGCGGTTGGGGCTGAACGATCTGGCGCAATACACGCCCAAGGGATAAACAAACAGGCGAGCCTTGCGGTTCGCCTGAATCATATTCCAGTGCAGAGCCGGTCTTTAAGACCGGCTCGCTGCTTTTCGGAAGCGGGTAAAGTAGATAAGCAGCAGGCCGCCGATAATCAGAGCCGAAGCAGGGATGACATGGGCTTCGATAGGCTCGCCGAGCACGATCCTGCCAAGGATCAATGCCACCACGGGATTGATGTAGGTATAAGTGACGATCCGCGAGATCGGCATATGCTGCGTCAGCCAGACATAGGCGGCATACACCAGCACCGACCCGATGAGAATCAGGAAGACCATGGCCCATACCACGCGCGCGGTGAGGGTCACATGCCACGATTCTCCGAGAGCGAGGGAAATCAGAAACACCGGAATGGTGGCGGCGAGCATTTGCAAGGCCGTGGTGGTCAGCACATCGGTGCGGCGGATGTAATTGCGCGCGATGAGCGAACCCGTGGCCCATAGGATCGGTGAGGCGCAGGCGGCCAGCACACCGGGAAGATCATGGTTGCCGACGCTCAAGCGGTTATGGTGCAGCAGCACGACTCCTGCCATGGCCAGCAGCATTCCGGTGAGGGCAATTTTGCCGTAGCGTTCCTCGCGGGAGAAGAACCAGCCGCCGATCAGCACCGCCCACGCGGGATTGGTGGCCACGGTGAGCGCCGTAACGCCGGAGGCAATGTAGCGTTCGGAAAGCGTCACAAGACCGTTGCCGCCCACCAGCAGGCAGATACCGGAGACGATGATCGCCAGCCACTCTTTCCGGTCTGCGGGCAACTGCGCGCGCTTGCGCAGCAACACCGGGGACATCAAGAGGCCGGCAATCAGAAAGCGCACGCCCACCATGAAGAAGGGATCGAAGCCCTCAAGGGCGATCTTGATCCCCAGATAGGTCGTGCCCCACACGATGCACAGGGTCAGGTACGCGAACAGGGCATTCAGCGATTCGCGTTTCATGCCCCGTGTTTCACACCCTTCTGCACCCACTTCTTGCCGAGGATCAGGCCAATCGGCGAGATCATGGCGATGCAGCCGTAGATCAGCCACATGGTGCCGCTCCGGTCTATCGAGCCATGCTCCGGCAGGAAGGCGGCGATCATGTGACCGGAATAGAGCCCCGTTGTGGCCTTAGCCAGAAACCACGGAATACCTGCCAGCCCCATATATGCTCCAACCCGCCCCGCCGGGGCCAGATTGGCCACATATTCGAGGAAGCGGCTGGACCACACGGCTTCGCCGAAGGAGAACATCACCACATAGGTAATCAACGTCCAGAGATGCGGTCCGGGAACAAGGATGAATGTCGTGACTGCGGAAATGGCCGAGCCGATAATCATCATGGTGATGATGTTCACCTTGCGGGTGAGCGCGGCAATCAGCGGCACGAAGATGACGATGATGACCGGGTTCAGTCCCTGGAACCACTCATAGCGCGCGCCAATGTTGGCCGGGAAACAGCGCATCACATAGTCGGGCAGGGTCAGCCATTGGTGGGCGAACAGAGTCCGTACCGGCAGCAGCACGAAAATGAAAAAGATGAAGCGGGTATCGAGGAACGGCAGATCCTTGAGTTTCTCTTTCCAGTGCCGCGTGTCTGTTCCTGTCGGCGCTGCATATTCTACCACCCGGTCGCGCTGCTCGACTTTTTTGGTAAAGAAGAGCAGGTTGCACACCAGCATCAGCACCGTAAACCCGATCATCACCCAGAAAACACCGCCGATGTCTCCCCGCGCACGAATGAACGGCGAGACGAAGGCTTCGGCGGCAATGCCGAGGTTCATGATGGCATACAGCAGGCTATAGCCGATGGTGGCGGTGCGCGGATCAGTGAACTCCTTTACACCGGCATACAGCGCGGGTTGTACCACGCCCTCGGCCACGCCCATGAAGATCAGTCCCAACCAGAGCGTGATCGCGGCCAGACCGCCCGCAGAGGGCGCGGCCACGAGTAACAGCCTTCCGATAAGCACCACGGCAATCGACAGCGTCAGGGCCCGCCGTACACCGAGGCGGTCGGAAATAAAGCCGCCGCCGAACATGAACAGGGTCACGAGACCGGTAAACAGCGACACGGCCACGCCGGTGGCCTGGTCGGACATGCCGATATCCCAATGAATGTACAGCGTCAGCAGATTGAGAATGCCGAAGTAGGCAATGCCGTCGCCGAAGTTCACAAGGTTCACCAGCCAGAAGCCGCGCGAGGCCTTAAAGAGAAGCCGGAAGCTCTCCTTAACGGAGATCTGTTCTTCTTCCGGCGCGGGCGACGGGGTGGGAGTTTCAGCGGTTGATGCGGGCTGAGTCATAGCGTTGTTAGAGAGTCAGATAGAGAGTTCAAAAATCAGATAAGCCACAATATATCAAACCCAAGGCCAGATGCAAAGGGTTTACATTTGAACAAATGGTCAGCAGTTGATTTAGTCCGGGGAAATTCGTTGCTTGAGAGCGTGTGACGTTCTTCACAACTTCTTCACAACAGAGCCGGTGCGCTCGCGTATATTGGGCCAAGCTTAATTCTTGGAGCCCTTATGAAACTCAATCTTCTTTCCGTGATGAAATCGCGCCGTCGCTTCGGCATTGCGCTGGCTGCAGTAATGCTCTTGATTGTGGCCGGAATCGGCCTTTTCCAATGGACCGCGGTGAAACGGCTGAAGGCGTCGTTTGAATCAGGCCGAGAATATGACCGATGGAAGTCCTGTTTCGACGTGGCTGTGGCGGCGCGGGACTACACCTATGACGTCTTTGCTCCTCACGTGAACGCTTTGAACGAGACACGGCTTGGAGAGCAAGTTGCCTCAGACTCCATGCTGGCTCTGCTGCGGCGGTTCGAAATGCTTCCCGGAGTGCGGCATGCCTACTGTCTGGCAAACAGAGCCACTGTGTTGTGGGGCAACGAGCCTGCTCCCGCCGGTCTGGCCGATGGTTTGACCGATTGCCGGAAGATTTTCGAGAAGTACCCGGTGGGCGCGACGCATTACGTTCCGAAGATTGCCAACCGTATGGAGAACCGGGCCCGTTTTGTAGACATGCCCGTGCAAGGGGATACTATACGGATGATCCTTGCCGGATTCGACTCCTCAGGGTGCGTCGTTCCGTTTCTGCGCGTGGCGGCAACGGATCCGTCTCTGATTGCCTATGTGATCGCACTCGATGTGGATCCGCAGTGGATTCGGCAGGCAGTAGCCCAGCGAATGCAGGACGTGTTCTACAGCCGCATGAGTTTCGTGCTTTGGTCACCTTCTCCAATTGATACCACGCAGACGTGGCTGGATGGCCTGGGAGTGATCTTCCTTGGGGACACGGTCTGGTGGCAGGGCCTCAAATCGGCGGATGTGGGATATGTATTCCCGGCGTTAACAGGGCCGGCTATGCCGTGGCTTTCATTCTCCGCCGTCTATCGCGAGGATCCCGCGGAGTGGAAAAGGTGGGCAGCCTATCAGCGCCAGCCGTACATCATGCTCGTTATCGTGGACGTGATTGCCGGTGGGCTCGCGCTGCTGCTGGTGTGGATGCTGGTACTGGTGCGCAGGCAGTGGCTGGCAAGGCAAACCGCGCTCACGCATTTGGCGCATTCCATCCGCACGCCGGTGGCACGGCTGCGACTGGAGGTGGACACGCTACAGGAGAAGCGCGCCGTTTCGCCCGAAGAAGAACGGGAGGTGGTGCAAGCCATCGGCAATGAGTGCGGGCGGATCGAGCGGGCGGTGCAAAATGCCGCCATAAGTCTGAACGGAAACGGACAGACGCTGGAACGCAGGCCGGACGATCTTTCGCAGATTATCGGCGATGCACTGAATCCGTGGAAATCCACATTTCACTCAACGGGTGTTGCGCTGCAAGTGCCGTCCACTCTGCGGGCAATGCCGGGGCAATTCGACGGCGAGATGATCGTCACAATGCTGGATAATCTTTTGGACAACGCACTGCGGTACACGCGGATTCAGTTGCAGAAGAGTACGGGCAAGCCGCAGACCGTGGCTGTGGCGTTACGCACCACCGACGGAACGGCGGTCCTCACCGTAGACGACAGCGATGGCGGCGTGCCGCCGCAGGACCGTCCGAGAATCTTCCTCCGCTTTGAACGCGGCTCGGATCCGGCGCTCACCGGAGCCTCGGGACTGGGTCTGGGATTGGCGCTCGTTAAGGATATTGCCGAGGCGCACGGTGGCAGCGTCTCGGTAGGCGACAGCGAACTGGGCGGTGCGCGGTTCACCGTGATCTTGCCGCTGGAAGGAACCGCGATTCACATCAGGAGCACGAGTGGCGCACATTCTGATCGTCGAGGATGATCCCGACCTCGGGTCCCGCCTCAAGAAGAACCTCGAACTGGAAGGCTACCGCGTCAGTTGGAAGACCGATGGGCGCAGTGGACTGGAAGCGGCGACCGCCGAGGTGGCGGATCTGATTCTGCTGGATCTGATGCTGCCCTATCTCGACGGCATGCATATCCTGAAAGCCCTGCGGCGTCATCTCAATCCGGTGCCGGTGATTATTCTGACGGCAAAGGGCAAGGAGACGCAGCGGCTGGAGGGATTCCGCGCCGGCTGCGATGACTATATGGTGAAGCCCTTCTCGCTGATGGAACTGCTTGCCCGGGTGCGAGCCGTGCTGCGTCGGGCAGGTCTGCGGGAGATTCCCTCGATCCTGCACTCCTGCGGCTTTATGATTGATCCGGGCGCGCGGGTGGTGACGCACGACGGGCAGGCCGTCGCGTTGACGCCGAAGGAATTCGATCTGCTCTACACCCTGGCGGCCCATCCCAATCAGGCGCTCTCGCGGATGGCTCTTCTCGACGAGGTCTGGGGTGATGAATCGGATGTGACCGACCGCACGGTGGACAGCCACATCGCCAGTCTGCGAAGGAAGATCGAAGCCAATCCCGAAGCCCCCGTGTGGATTCACACCGTTTACAAGGTAGGCTACCGCTGGACGACCGATTCCCGAAACTGCGAGTAACGAGTCGCTCCTTTACCGCAGGTCCGAGGCACAACAGGCTCCCCAACCGGGGAGCCTGTGTCATTTTGTGTGCATGGCATTAGCCGCGTCACTCGAGTCGCTTGCGGAAGCGGAACACGGCGGTCGTAAAGAGCACGGTGCCCATCAGCACCAACGGCCAGAGATTGTGCCAAACGTCCGTAAGCCCCGCGCCCTTCAGGAACACCCCGCGATTGATGGCGACGATATAGCGCAGGGGATTGATGAAGGTCAGGTAATAAATGCCGGCGGGCATATTCTCGATGGGGTAGAAGAAGCCGCTGGTCATGATGCCGAAGATCATGTAGAACCACATCGTGAACATGGCCTGTTGCTGCGTGCTGGAAATCTCGGATGCCAGCAGACCCACCGCAAGACTCACCAGCAGGTAGGCCAGCGCACAGAGCATCAGCAGCGGAATGGAACCGAGCAGCGGAAGTCCGAACCAGAGCACCGCTATGGTGGTGGCAAAGGTCAGCTCGAAATAGGTGAGCAGGGTGAAGGGGATGACCTTTCCGGCGATGAGCTGACTGGGCGTGAGCGGCGTGACCATGAGCTGCTCCAGCGTGCCGATCTCCTTTTCACGCACCACGGCCATCCCGGTCAGCATGCCGGCGATCAATGTCATCAGAATGACCAGAATCGCCGGAATCATGTAATAGCGGCTTTCCAGTTCCGGATTATAGAAGAAACGCGTAGCGGCTTCGATGCGGTGGATGCGGTTCTTCATCGCGGGATTCTTCAGACTGGCGTCGTCGAAAATCCGGTTGGCTTCCTGCCGTACAATCGTTTCGGCGTACCCCTGGGCCCGCGCCGCCACACTGGAGTTCTGGCCATTGATGGTAATCGAAATGGTGGCCTGCTGCCCGGCGGCAATATTCTTCGCGTAATCGAGAGGAATCCACACCGCAATATCCGCCCGCCGCTGCTGCAAGTCGGCCATCAGTTCGGAAGGATTGGCGGCAGGGGTGACCGGAATAAAGATATTGTTCTGATAAAAGGACTGAGCGAGCAGCCGGCTCTGGCTGGTGTTGTCCTGATCGAGAATCGCCAGACGGATATTCCGGACATCTGTGGTGGCGGCGTAGCTCAGAATGAAAAGCTGAATCAGCGGCGCGATGAAGATAATCCGCAGCATGGCCGGATCCCGGAACACCTGCCGGAATTCCTTCTGGATCAGATAACGCACCGCGTGGAACCATTGGAGGAATTTCATCAGTCGAGCCTCACGCGGAATCGTTTGGCCGCCAGCCCCAGCAGAATCGCCGCCATCAGGATCATGATCCCGCCCTCGAAGGGGAACCACGATTCCCCTTGCAGCATCACCCCGCGGATGACGCGCAGATAGTACGTTGCCGGAATGATATGGGCGAACCATTGCAGCGCGCGCGGCATGCTGGTGACGGGAAAGATAAAACCCGAGAGCATCATCGAAGGCAGAATGGTCAGAAGCTGCGCCATCATCATGGCAATCTGCTGCGTCTTGGTGATGGCCGAAATCAGCAGCCCGAGGCCCAGCGAGATCACAAGGTAGATCAGGCTGTAGCCCGTTAGCACCAGCCACGAGCCTTCCATCGGCACCCCGAAGACAAAACGTCCCGCAGCCAGAACCATTGCGGTATCCAGCACGCCGATGCCCACGAAGGGAATCACTTTGCCGATAATGACCTGCGCCGGGCGGATCGGAGTAGTGAGAATCTGCTCGAGCGTGCCGGACTCCTTTTCCCGCGTGATGGCCACGCTGGTCAAGAGCGCGCAGACCATAATCATCACCACGGCCACCAGGCCGGGCACAATAAAGCGCGCGCTGATCAGTTCGGGATTGTAGAGCACCCGCGTGCGGGCTTCCACCGGAGGCTTGAATGTGCCGAACTGTTCGGTCATAATGTCGCGGCTAAGCAGCGCAATGACCGCATTCAGATAATTTCCGGCGGCGGACGCGGTGGTGCCGTCCGCGCCATCCACCAGCACCTGCACCGGCGTGGTCTGTTCCGAGGTCAGAGAACGGGCATAGCCGTAGGGGATGACAACCACCGCGTGGAAGCGCGAGCGGCGGAAGTCGGTTTCGACCTCCTCGCGCGAGGCCACGCGTCCGGCATCGAGAATGAAATTGCTGGAGGTCATGCGGCGCACGAAATCGGCGCTCTGCTGGGTGTGATCCAGATCGAGAATGCCCACCCGCAGCCGCTTAATGTCCATGTCGATCGCATAACCGTAGAGCAGAATCATGATCAGCGGCTGCAGGATGGCGAGCATCAGGCTGCGGGGATCCCGCAGAATGTGCAGAAACTCTTTGGCGGCGACGGCCCAGATGCGTCTCATGGCGTCACCACCTTCAGAAAGACGGCCTGCATGGTCGCCGCGTCATACTGCCGCTTGAGTTCATCGGGCGAACCCAGCGCCACAATCCGGCCCTTGTCCATAATGGAAACCCGCCCGCAGTACTCGGCCTCATCCATATAGTGAGTGGTGACAAAGATGGTGGTGCCGCTGTCCGCCAGTTCATAAATCAGATCCCAGAAGGTGCGGCGCGCGGCGGGATCCACGCCACCTGTGGGTTCATCCAAAAAGAGAATCTTGGGCCGGTGCAGCACCGCGCAGCCCAGCGCCAACCGCTGCTTGTAGCCCAGCGGCAGGGCGGAGGGGAGTTTTTTCAAATAGCTCATCAGGCCGAGCCGTGTGGCAAGCTGGTTGGTGCGCTCGGTAATCTCGGACGCGCTCAGACCGTACACGCCGCCGTAAAATTCAAGATTTTCCGCGATCGTCAGGTCGTTGTACAGGGAGAACTTCTGGCTCATGTACCCGATGCGGCGCTTGATCTGATCGGATTGCGTGGAAATGGCCAAGCCATCCACCCACGCTTCGCCGCCGCTGGGTCCGAGGAGGCCACAGAGCATGCGGATTGTGGTGGTCTTGCCCGCGCCGTTGGCGCCGAGGAAGCCGAAAATCTCCTGTGGCTTGACGGCCAGATCCACGTTGTCCACTGCCACAAAGCTGCCAAAGCGCCGTGTCAGTCCACGGGCAAAGACTGCGTGATCGGCGTGTGATTCCGGAGAGGGTTGCGGGGTTCGCGTCATGAGGCCGCCCTTCCCTCGTCCATCAGGGCCACAAAGGTGTCCTCAATCGTCGGCTCCACCGCGCGGTGCTCGACGTTGGCCTGAGCAATTCGCTGCCCGATGGCCTGCTCCTGCCCGACGGTGTCATACACGACATGCAGCCTGTCTCCAAAACGCGCGACGGAAATGCCGGCGATTCCATCCTGATTCAGAATGCGGCGGGCGTCGTTCAATCCGGGTCCGGTAATCTCCAGCAGTTTGCGGTTGAACCGTGCCGTAACCTCTTGCGGTGTTCCCAGGGCCAGCACGCGTCCGCGATGCATGAGGGCCACACGATTGCAGAGCAGGGCTTCATCCATATAGGGAGTGCTGACCAGCAGCGCCTGCCCCGTGGAAGCCAGTTCCCGCAAGATGCCCCAAAACTCCTGGCGGCTGAGCGGATCCACGCCGGTGGTGGGTTCATCGAGAATCAGCACATCGGGAGTGTGAATCAGCGTGCAGGAGAGCGCGAGTTTTTGTTTCATGCCGCCGGAAAGTTGCGCGGCGCGGCGCTTGCGGAACGGCTCGAGGCGGCTGAACTGCATCAGCCGCTGCTCGCGTTCAAGTCTCTCGGCTCGCGGCACACCGTACAGATCGGCGAAGAAACGGAGGTTCTCGGCGACGGTCAAATCGGGATAGAGGCTGAATCGCTGCGGCATGTAGCCGATGTGCTCTTTGACCTTCATCGGCTGTTTCACCACATCCAGCCCCATGATGTGCGCGCTGCCTCCGCCGGGGAGCAAAATCCCGCAGGCGATCCGCATGGCTGTGGTCTTTCCCGCGCCGTCGGGACCGATCAGGCCGAAGATCTCACCCGAATGCACGTCAAGGGAGAGTCCTTCAAGCGCCACGGTGTCACCGTAAGTCTTGCGGAGGTCCTCAAAGACCAGCCGGGGCTGTGTGCTGTCGAAACGCGGAGTATCCACTTACAGCTTGACCTCGGCGGGCATTCCGATGTGCAAATTGCCGCTGGGATTGGGCACGCTGAGCTTGATCGCATACACGAGCTGTGTCCGCGCCTGCCGTGTCTGGGCATTCTTGGGAGTGAACTCCGCCTCACTGCTGATCCACGTCACGGTGCCATTCAAGGTTTGCCCTTTCAGCGCGTCCACCAGCACCGGAAGCTGCTGCCCGATCTTCACCTTGGCCAGATCTGTCTCGGCAAGATAGACGCGCAATTCGAGAGTATCCAGATTCGCCACGCGCAGCAATACCGAGCCGGGCGAGGCAATTTCTCCCGGTTCGGAATTACGCAGAATCACCGTGCCGCCCAAGGGCGAGACGATGACGCCATCCTTGATCTGCCGGTCGTTGAGGGCAATCAAATCATCGAGCGCATTGCGTTGGGAGCGCAGCAGGTCGATCTGATGCTGTGCGGAGGATACGGCATCGGCGGCAACATCGCGTTTGGTCTGGGCTTCGTCCACCTGCTGTTGAGTGGCGGACCCCTGGGCAAAGAGCGCCTTGATTCGTGTGAGCGTGCTCTCGGCGAGATCAAGATTGCGTTTTGCCTGGCGCAGAGCGTCCGTGCCAACCAATTGCTGGGCTTCGTTGCTCTGGCGGTTGGTAGAGTTTTGCTCGCGCTGCAAGTGCAGCAGGTCGGTATCCAGCACCACCAGCGTGTCACCGGACTTGACATGGTCGCCAAGCCGGGGGCGCACTTGCAGCACACGCCCGGAGAGTACCGACGCCAGATCCACCTCGGTGGTTTCCAGCGTGCCCGACGGATTGGTGCCTCGCGATCCGCCGCCGCATCCTGCAACGAGCGCGGCTACGAGCAGTACGAAAGCGATGCGCGTCATGATCTGCATATCTGTTCCGTGTGAGTGAAAGGTTCGTGTCATGGTCAATACCCCGCCGCATTCAAGACATCCGCCTCGGCCATTCTTAGCGCGGCAATGGTGGCAGCCAGATCGGTTTCCGCGGTGGTCAAGTCATCCTGCGCGTCGAGAAACTCGGTTTCGGTAGCTGCACCCAGTTTCAAACGGCCTTCCACCATCGCCAGCCGCTGCCGCTCCAGATCGGCGTGCTCCGCTGCTTTGTCCCGCACGGCGCGCGCCGCCCTCAAGGCTTCACTATTAGTCTGATAGCGGTTCTGAAGTGATGTGAGCAGATCCTGCTTACGGGATTCCAGCGCGCTGCGATTGGCGCGCGCCTGCTGAACGCGGTAGCCGCGCGCGTTCCAATCCCAGAGTGTCCACGACGCGGTTACACCGACAGTGTAGTAGTCCATCCACTGGTTAGCGGTGACATCGAGGCCGGGCTTGGCGTAATGATACGCCGCGTTTCCACTCACGGAGGGCAAGAGGCTTCCCGATGCGGCGCGGGCGAGGTGGCTGCTCTGGGCAATGCGCGCGTTCGCCGAGGAAACCTCGGTGCGGGTTTCGTAAGGCAGGGCGGACAATACGGTCGTATCGATGAGCGCGCTGTCCAGTTCTCCGGCGGGAGCGATTTCCACACCGGGCTGCAGCACGAGACTTCCCAGCAGCAGTCGTGCGGCGCGCGCCTGATTTTCCGAACTGATTACCAGCTCTTCGGTCTGCCGCAGGCGGGAGAGCGCCGTGATGCGGTTTTCTTCACTGTTGGCCCCAACCTTCTGCGCGTCGATAATGGTTTGCAGATTCCGCTGAATCCGCGCCGTGCTGTTGCGCGCGGCACTCAAACGGGATTCAGCTCCCAGAGCATTGTAATAGGCGCGGCGCACATTGTAAATCAGTCCGAGGCTGTCCGTGGCCAGATCATAGCGGGTCGCCTGCGCCGCGGCGGCATTGGCGCGCTCGGTGGCGAGCAGCGATCCTCCGGAAAAGATGGGCGCGCGGACGGTTGCCGCCAGATCATAGACATTGCCGTTGCCGAAGGCAATATGCGGCGGCACAAAGCCGGGAATCGGCAGGTTCAGCGGAACATTGATCTCCTGCACCTTGTTGGTGTAAGAGTACGCGCCGCTGACGCCGAGACTTGGGAGACGCGCCGCTCCCGATTCCTTTGCGGCGGCCTGTGCGCCGGTGGCAACGCTGCGGCTGGCCTGCAGGCGCGGCGAATTGCGCACGGCGGTATCGAGACATTTCTGCAGGGACCAGGCCGTGCTGTCCTGTGCAAAGGCGGCGGCTTCAAAGGCCAGCAGCGCGGCGACGAGCCATCCCATCCTGCGCGAAGTGAAGTGCATTACGGCTTCTCCAATAGCAATCCCTGCCGCAGCAGGGTGGACCAGGTTTCTTTCCATTCTTCCCATGCCGTATCATCGGTAAAGTCCCGCCCGGCAACCGCCGAGAGCACCGGGCCGAAAAGCAGGGCGCTGAAGGCAATGCTCATCAAACACTCGTGTACGGCCTTCGGTGGAAGATCCCGCACAAGGCCATGCTGCGCGGCATTGCCGTAGGTGCTGCGAAATATCTCCACCAGCCGCAGCGGACCGTGCTCGCCCAGCGCCTGAATCGCCTTGATCGCATAGGTGCCTCCCGTGGCGATTTCCCGGCGGATCAGCGCCGCGCGCACGGGGTCGGCGCGCAGCGTGCTCATCATCCGAATGGGGAGGGTGATCAGCGCCTCGGCAGGCGATACTCCCTCCGGGAGGGCGGTGACCGTACCCTGCCTCAGTTCGATAATTGCCCCGGCCAGCACGCGTTCATAAAGCTGTTCCTTGCTGCCGAAGTAGTAGTGGATCATGGCAAGGTTGACCCCCGCCGCCTCCGAAACCGCGCGGGTACTGGTTCCGTCAAAACCGTGGGCGGCAAACAGGTCCCGGGCGGCGCTTAGAATGCGGCCCCGAGGGCTGTCCGGGTCCGGTGGCCGTAAATCCTCCGGGGGCACGGAATTCGCCGCCTCGCGGAGAGAGGCAAAGGCCGATGCCTCTGAGTCGGGGTGTGGGTGGTCTTTCGGTGTGGGCATAGTAAAGTCAAACGATTGATTAAATCAGTCGACAATATAATACCGCCACATGGGAAAGTCAAGTGGGTCAGAATGATTTGGGCTGCTCGCACTGTCGGCGCTGTTCAACACTAGGCACCCCGCTCCGCGTGGTGCGTATGCGGAATCCAGCACGCCGGAGCGTGCTGGATTCCACGATTGGGACAATGCCCTCGGATATTAAACCTTCTCCCATACACGGTGTCAAAGGAGGGAACTTGAATTGATCACGAATCTGTCCAATAAACGGAAGTGAAGGAGGAGCGGGATCATGAAGAAAGCATGGACGGTTCTCGCGGTGGGGGTGGCACTGGGGATGTTGGTGCTGGCAGGATGCTCCAAAGATGAGTCTAACCCGGCGTCATCCAATGATACCGATCAATCGGCGCTCTCCGCTCTGATGACCGACGATTCCGATCTGGAAGCGGTGAATTCCTGGGCGGGTGATGACGGCGATGGCGGCCCGAGTCCACTGGACAGTGCCGTAACGCCGATCAACTGGTTCCGCACCGGGCGCCGGTCACGGGCCAACGTCACGGTAGATATTCAAGGTGATACGCTGGCAACGATTACCCGCACGGCTACTTATAACGGCACCATCCGCGTGGTAATTGACACCGCCGGAGGCGTGCGCACCGTGATCAGCAAGCCCATGGCGAATACGTTGACCCGCAAGGCTCACGCCCGGCGCGTCGGCCACGGCAACCGCCCGCGTGAGAACTGGAGAATTTACGAAGTCACGCCGGAAGTGCTGCTGTCCTCGGCACCGAATTCCAATACGGTGCGCCCCGTGCATGTCCAGTTCTACTCCGCGGGCGAATTTGTGCCCACATTGATTGCCGACATCACGGACCCGCTGAACACCTGGTTCCGTCGGGATAGCTTGCCGGAAATCCGGCAAGGCGGAGTACTCGAAGTCAGTGTGACTCCGAATGTTACCGATACCGTGGCGGCATTCCTGCATCCGCACGTCTGGCGGGAAGCGCGGATGCACCGGCAACCGATGGGGCGGGCCACAGACAGCAGCAACACCTATTGGGCCACTTTTGATGTTGGACAGCGCCTTGGGGTGCATATGACGGCACCGGATCTTCTCAGCCGCGCCACCCTTTACACTTCTGACGGCGCTTACGATGCCGGTAGCTGGGCTATTCCTTACCGAGTTGTCGCGGCTCAATAATTCGCAGCTTGACCGCACGCAAAAGGCCTCCGGTCACTCGGGGGCCTTTTTGTACCCGGCTGTGCGGCCATTGAAAAGAGCTTTCATCTTTGCTGAAAAATCCTTATCATGTTCAAGTAGGATTTACACTCTATTGCATTGCAAATGCGAGACTTAGTGTTCGGCATAAGGCTTGCAATGGGGAGAATCAGTGCCCGAGGCACTCATGGCGTCGATTTGACACGAAATCAACATAGTTTTCCTGCAGACAGCAGAACAAGGAAAGGGACTTCGATGAAGAAGAGCATTCTCATGGCTCTCATGGTGGTGGTCAGCCTGAGTTTGATTTCCGCGGCGTTCGCCGGGGAAGGCTGCGGCAAGGGCAAGGGCGGTTGTTCGGGCAAGGGCTCCTGCATGGCAGCAGGCCAGCATGGCGCGAAGGATGCCAAGGCATCGACCGCGACGGTTCCCTATGTGCTGGACAAGTGCATTGTCAGCGGCGAGAAGCTGGGTGGCATGGGCGATCCGGTGGTGAAGGTCTATGATGGCCGCGAAGTGAAGTTCTGCTGCAACGGTTGCGTCAGCAAGTTCGAGAAGGACAAGGCGGCGTATTTCGAGAAGATCGACAATGGCATCGCCGACGCCCAGCGGGCATCGTATCCCCTGACCACCTGCGTGGTCAGCGGCGAGAAGCTCGACGGCGGCCAGATGAAGGCCGTGGATTACGTCTACAACAATCAGCTTGTGCGCCTTTGCTGCAACGGCTGCATCGGCCAGTTCAATAAAGACCCCGAGAAGTTTCTGAGCAAGCTTCACCCGGCCAAGGAAGCGGAAAAGACTGCGACCACGCCCGAGGTGAAGCCGGCGGACGCCAAGACCCCCGAGACGAAGTGACGACGCAACTACTCAGGTCAAATCGCAGCATGACCTGACGAGCGACGGTGTGCAAACGGAAGCGGGACGCAATGTGCGTCCCGCTTCTCATATCCGCCGGTGCAGATGCTTACTTCGCGATGCCGATAACACCGCAGGCAATGCGCGGACCGGCGTTGCCCGAAGGCTGCGTCTTCATGTCATCGGCATTGGCATGAATGATGACTGAATGGCCAATGATGGACTGCGGCCCCATGAAGGACATCATGGGATCGGTCCACTCCAAATGCGCATGCCCGTCGGATCCCGCCGTAAGATTGCCCATGTCGCCTTCGTGGCGGCTCTTGTCCGTGGGCGCGCCGTGGGACATGTGGCTGGGATTGAAATGGTCTCCGGCAGAGGTGGCATCCATGCTGCTGCAATCGCCGAACTGATGAACATGAATCCCATGTTGCCCGGGAGCCAGTCCCTGCACGTCCGCCGTCACTTTTATACCATCCGATACCTTCTCAAAAGTCACGGTTCCATGAACCTGGCTGCCACTGGCAGGATTCAGCACGGCTACAGCCCTAGTGATGGACATCATGCCCATCTGCATGTCCATGGGGTGCGTTTGCGGGTCAGGTGTCTGAGAGGTACCTCTGAGCGCAAACGCGATCAGCATCAGCAGAACAAACGGAAAAACCCTCTTTGCAGTAACCATTACTATCCCTTTCTTAATTGTTGTAAGGGTGTCGGATATTTTGTTCGTTCACTATTTCGTTTGTTACACGGTTTGACACAGCGTGTGGTTTCTACCGTTCGTGAATGCCGCATATGAAAAGGCCCGGAGTGTGTCCGGGCTTTTTCATAGTATACATGAGTGCTAAAGATGTACTCAGTTGATGGTCTCGAACTTCTCCTGCAGAGCGCCGCAGACGTCGCACTTGTCGAAGCTCTTCTCGGTAACCGTCTTGCCGCAGACCGGACAAACATAGAAGGTCTTCGGCCCCCCCTTCCAGGCGTCGAGGTGTTGCAAGGCGTCCGCATAGAGCGCGGCATGTTCGGTTTCGGCATGCAGCGCGTAGTCGAACGTACGCACGGCCGCCTTGTCATTCTCCGCGCGCGCCTGCGCGATGAACTGCGGGTACATTACGTCGCGTTCATAGGTCTCGCCGGCAATCGCCGCCTTGAGATTCTCGGCAGTGGATTTTACCGTGGGGGCCTGGATGTCGGCAGCGGGAGTGCCGCCCATGCGGCGAATCACCACCGCGTGGTTGTTGGCGTGAATCTCTTCCGCGCGGGCTGCGGCGCGGAACAGGCTTGCGACCTGCGTGTACCCTTCGGCGTCGGCGGCCTTGGCAAACTCGATGTAGCGGGCGCGAGCGTTGCTCTCGCCGTTGAAGGCTGCCATCAAATTATCAAGCGTGGTCGTCGTTATTTCTTGTGCCATACTTAAACCTGCTTTCTCCGCGTCTGCGGATGGTAATCTGCCGGGTTACGGCAGGAAACTGCCGAGGAAGGCCGGAAGTTTGTCTCGAAGAGCGTGCAGCATCATGATGAAAATGCCCATCAGGCTCTCTCCGGCGATAATGCCCGAAGCCGAGGCGATGGTATACTGCTCTGCCGTGGCAGGCTTCATCTTCATGAAGATATACGCGAGAAGGCCGCCGATAAACATCGACAGCGAATTGTAGAAGGGAAGCACCACGGCCAGACCCAAACCCATCGCCGAAGGGATGAACTTGCTGTACTTGGGGAACATGCGCTCCGCCATCGGAATCAGCAATCCGATCACGCCGCCGATAAACAGCGCCAGCCGCGCCGTAGGATGCAAAGACTCGAACCCGTTGGAGAGCAGCCGCGCGACCGACGCCCACACCTGAGCGGACGGCGCAGGGAAGCGGGTGCCGCCGAGAATGCTGACATCGGGAACGACGAGGAAGAAGGTCGGTACGGTGATGGCCGTGCCGATGAAGATGCCGGCGAACTGCGCCAGAAACTGCTTACGGGCATTGGCACCCAGCACGTAGCCGCTTTTCAGATCGGTGAGCAGGTCCGACGCGGAATCGGCCACACCCGCCGTAATGCATGCGGTCATGAGGTTGGTGTTCATCCGCTTCGGCGCCAGCGCGCCGAAGGTCAACTGCGTGATCTTGCCCATCGCGCCGACCGGCGTGGTATCCGTCTCACCGCAGGCGCGGCACGCGACGAGCGCAAGGAAGAACGAGAGCACCACCGCAAGGATTCCCATGTACCAGGGGATCTCGAAATAAAGCGCGCCGAGGATGACGATGCCGATGGTCCCGAAAATCATGCCGCCGGCAAACCAGGAACCGGGGACCTCGATGCGTTCCATCGGATCTTCCGCCACGCCGGTCTTCTTCCGCGAGAAGATGGACTTCAGACCGGAAAAAGCGCGCAAGGCGGTACGCCATTCGAAGAGAAAGGCCAGCAAGCCGCTGGTGACCATGCAAGCGGCTCCGCCCCACAGACTCCACGATACGATGTTACGGTAGCCGCCCGGAATCTGCTCATTCTCACTGCCCGGTGCGAAGTTCAGCAGCGGTGCGGCGGAAACGATCTGCGGATTCTGCGACTCCGGAATCACGAGCTGGGCCTGATTGTAGATCAGCGCGGGAGCGGCAACCTCGATCATTCCCTTCTGGAACGTCTGCGCAGGTTCGGTGAACGTGAGTTTGCCGTGGAACGGATTGGGCGCCGAACCATCGGGCAGCATCGGATCATTCAGCGCGGATTCCAGTTCCGGCAGGCTGGCGTAGGTGGCGGCGGCGGGCCACACGAACCGCATCGCGGTGGTATCGCTGCCGTGATCATAGGTGAGCCCATTGGTCGCCGAAATCAGCACCATGCTCAGTTCGCTTCCGGCAGGTACAGACAGTGGAAACTGGAGCTTCTGTTCGGTGAGAATATGCGGCGCCGGATGGGTGATGACGTGTTTCTCCATCATCGCGGGAGCCAGAATACCCCAGTTGAGAATGGCGCCGATGAGCAAACTGGTGCAGACCTTGATGCCGGTAATCGCGCCCGCGGCCACCAGCACAAGGCTCATATCGAACTGAATCGTGTAAATTCCCAGCCGTTGCCCGAAGAGATTCAACTGCGACGGGAAGTAGTTGCCCGCCAGCGACGCAAAGGCTCCGAGTTGGCCGATCCAATCGCGGATGGTCGCCACCAGCACGCCGATGCCGCCCCACATGAACAGCGTCTTCGCCGTCTTGCTCTCGCCCCCGTCGTGCCCCATGCCGTGCAGACTCTTCAAGGTCTCCGCGGCGGCGATGCCCGAGGGGAACTTCAGCCGCTCGACATTGATCATCTGCCGCTTCATGGGAATCGCCATGCACACGCCCAGCACGGCAAGGAAGAACACCCACGCCGAAAGCAGGCCGTAGCCGATATGATGGCCGTTCAGCATCAGATAGGCGCTGATGGCCGAAACAATGGTGCCGCCCGTCGAATACCCCGCCGACGACGCCGTGGATTGCATGGCGTTGTTCTCGAGGATCGACATATCCGTCTTGAAAATGCGCGGCATGATCTTGCGCAGGCTCTTCCAGATCGTAAAACTGAGCACGCACGAGGTGATGGCCACGCCCAGTCCCCAGCCCGTAAGCAGACCGACGTACAAATTTTGGAGCGAGAGAAACGCCCCGAGGAATGAGCCCATGATGACCGCGCGCCATGTGAGCTGCGGCATGTCGTCGCCGCGGTACACGTTTTCAAACCATTCGCGCTCGAGTTCCTCGGCTGTCATCTTCTTATTAGGTTCGGACACTACCGCCATGAATCAGATCGCTCCTTTAGGGGGTGGGAAGACACGGATGCGGGAACACTGTCGTCATATGGTTTAGAGAATGAGCGCCTTCTGCCGCTCCAGGCCTTCAATCGTGCGGTCCAGAACATGGGCAGGGAAGACCTGTCCGGCTTCGAACACCGCGCGGGCGCTGCGCAGCGCCACGGCCACGTCGTCGAAACCCTTGGGAATGGTGGCGCCGTGATCGGCACCTTGCGTCTGCCCGGCTTCGGTATCATACAGCCATTTGTCGATGTCGGGAATGCTCTTGCCCGCAGTCATCACCTGCGCGATGCCGGCCAGCAGCAGATGGGGATGAGCCGAGCCGTCGGACAGACGGAACTCAATCGTTTCCGGACTGACCTGCCGGCCATGCTCGTCGGTCGCCACGATGGGAATGCGGACCAGAGCTTTGCGGTTGTAGCGGCCCCAGGTCACCGCACTCGGGGCTTCCTTCGCCTGCGACAGCCGCAGGAAGGAACTGCCTTCGCGGTTGCCGAAAGCCATCAGCACGCCGCCGTAGCGCACCAGGCCGCCGATCAGCCACTTGGCTGCGGCAGGCATCTGCTCGTTGGTCTTGCCTAACGAGAGGTTCTGGCCGTTCACGGTGGGCGAGCAGTGGAAGTGCAGACCGTTGCCCGCATGTCCCTGCCGGACCACCGGCTCGAAACTCACACGCATACCCTGAGCGTGCGCGAGGTTGCGCAGCACCCATTGCGTCAGCACCACGGCATCCGCCGCCTGCGGCAATGGCTGCAGGTGCATTTCGATCTCGTGCTGCTCCCAAATGCGGTTCTCTTTTTCGCCCGCCGGAATGTAGCCCACTTCGCTGTGGCCGTACTTGATGGGAACTCCCATCTCAGCCAATATAGCAAGAGCGGCGCGGCGCAAATCCTCGCCGAACACAAAGGGCGAACTGGCATGATAGCCGCGGTCATCGGAGCCGTAGACGTCTTCATCGCTCGGGCGTTTGCCGAGGAAATACTCGACTTCGCCCAGCGCCTGCAGTTCAATGCCCGTTTCGCGCTTGAGACGTTCCACGGCGAGGCGCACGATGGTATCGGGAGATTCCACCAGCGGTTTGCCGTCGCGGCCACAATGCCCGCACAGCAGCACCAGCACGGGTTCGTCGGCAAACGGATCAAGAAACGCGCTTTCGACGCGCGGGCGCAGAATAATGTCGGACGCGCCGGCGTTGATGCCCATCATGCCGAAAATGCTGGAGCCGTCGCAGCGCTCACCGCCGGTCAGGATATCGCGCAAGTGTGATTCGTCGCGCGGCGCAAAGTCAAGGGTTTTCAGCCAGCCGTCGCCGCCGACGTGCATCAGACTGATCAGGCGGATGCCTTCTTCCCGCACCAGCGTGACGAGATCGTCCACGGTCCATGTTCCGTTGGGCTTGCCGGTCAGGCGGGCTAATTTGCTGGCGGGCAGCGCGGGCGGGTCGATTGTCACGGCATGCTCACCGTTGGTTCTGGTGCCGGTTACGAATTGCGAATCTGTTGAAGTGTTCATGTTCAGGTTCTGGTTTCACAGTTCAAGGTTGGTGTGTCCGCCGGTTACCGGTGCCGACCGCGCCGCTTTTTGGGCAGCGACTTGGGCGGCTCTTTGGCCTTGGCGGTGTCGGAAAGCGCGGGCAGCGCGCCAATTTCCGACACATATTGATTCAATAAATCCCGTTGGAATTTCGGCCAGATGCGCGCGGCGATGTACCCGGCTTTGCGCGGCAGGAACAGCCACTGCGGCTTGTCGGTGCGTTCCGCTTCCGCCATCAGTGCCGCTTCCAGTCCGGCCGTAAAGTGTTTGACCACCGGCGGCTTGCGGCGCGGCGGCGGCATTTTCTGCAAGACATGAATGCGCAGCACGGCGGCGAGGCGCAAATCCGGGGCGATTTCCGCGGCGCGATCCAGCATCCCCAGCGCCAGCGTCCACTCTTCGCGCTGCGCCATGTACCAGCCCTTCATCGTCAGCACCTGCGCGTCGCCGGGACTGAGAATCTGCGCCTCTTCGATCTGTTTTCCCGCCTCGTCCAGCTTCCCGGCTCTCAGCAGCATGCGGGCATAATCCAGCCGCAGTTCGATAATACCGCTGCGCCGCCCGAGAGCCTGACCGAAGGCGCTGTCCGCTTTGGCAAAGTCCCCGGCATCGCCCAGCGCAATGCCGAGCCCCCACAGAGCATTCGGATCATCACTGACCTCGGCCAGAATGGCGCGGTACTGCGTCGCGGCCTCGGCATACCGTCCCACGTACAAGAGAGCATTGCCCAGCGCCTGGCGGATGGCATTGCGTTCCGTCGAATCCACCACGGTCAGGGCGCGTGTCAGAATATCCACCGAAAGCGTATCGTTGCCGTGCCGGAAGAAGAGCGCGCTGGATTTTTCGACGTAGGAATCGCCCTTGCGGGGAAAGAAGGATACGAGGCTGTCGGCGTAGGCGACGGCCAGCGAATCGTTTCCCTGATACGAATAGATGCGCGACAGTTCGGACAGCACATTCTCGCTGTGCGGGGAGCGCGCGTAGGCTTTGCTCGCGGCGGCGAGGGCCTCCGGCATGCGCTGGTTTTCAATCGCATTTTCCGCCGCATTGACGAAACCGACGGCGTAACACTCGCGGATGTTCGGTCCCTTGACGTAATACTCGACGAGCGATACCAGCGTGGTATCCTTGGCCAGCAGGCGTTCGCGCACGATCTCCCGCGTGTCATACGCGTCGCGCCGCGGGGAATAGTAGGCGTTGGCGCCTTCGGCGAAATATTCCCACACGCTGGACTGCTGGTAGCGGCTCATGAACGCGCTCTTGCCGTGATCCTCGGCATCCCGTGCCGCGCGAAACGCGGCGCGTACGCGTTCGGCGTCTTCCGGCGGAAACAGGCCATGCACCTGATGTGTCAGTTCGTGCAGCACCGTGTTGTAGTTGGCGAAGATGCTGCGTTCCACATCCTCGACACCCGTCACGGTGGTAAACCCGCCGCAGCCGCGCACGTCATCCCACAGCCGCGAATCGTAGTCGATCCGTGTATCGCGCATGGATGCCAGGCCGGGACAATCGGACAGCCGCTCATGCAGCGGCTTGATGTAATAGTGGCTGCCGCATTCCACCAGCACCGGAATATAGAGCTTCCACGGGGCAATCGCCAGTGCCACCTGCTTCTGGTGCCGGGGCGAGAGACTTTTCCAGTTCAGCACAAAGTCCGCGATGCGCGGTACATTGGGCATGGCCAGTTTGGCAAAGGCGGTCGAATCATCCGCGCGATGCACATTCTGGCTCATGCGCAGCCCTTCAAGGGACTTGGCCAGTCCGTTGTGGGCGCGGCCATAGGCCGGAAGGCGGTTCAGCGCTTCGAGAAAATAGTTTTCCGCCGTGGCGAAGCGGCCTTCGCTCCACGCCACCGAGCCCAGCAGCACCCACGGTTCCACGACTCGCGGAAACTCTTCTGCCACGCGCCGCGCGATAACCTGCGCGCTGTCCGGCGCGCCGCGTCCAAACGCGTCGAGGGCAAATGAGAGTTGCCGTGCCGGGTCACCTTCAGCCAGACACAGCCGGTTGCCGTTGGCCTTGGCAAGCTGGCTGTAATCCAGCCGCGCATAGCCGTTGCCAAGGTAGTAATGGGCCATCTCGTTCAGCGAATTCCAGCGCACCGCTTCTTCGAACAGGCTGATAGCTTCATTGATGCGGCTGAGGCCCACCAGCACAATGCCCGTATTCACCAGCACCTCGTCATCGAGGGTGGTGGAGTTCAGCAACGAACTCAGCGTATCGAAGGCCGGCTGATAGCGGTCCTGTTTGTAAAGCACCTTGGCTATTTCCAGAGTGGTGCGGGTGCGCCACTCTGGGGTCTGCGCAAGAGACCGGGCGCGCTGGGCCAGGGCCGTCGCTTCTTCGAACCGCAGCAAGCGCAGCAGCAGTTCGGTCCGCGCCGTCAGGGCGGGAAGATTCAACGAATCCTTCGCCAGAGTCTTTGCCGTCAGGGAATCCACAGTCTGCAAGTCTTCGGTGAGAAACAGCCAGCGGTAGCTCAGCCAATCGGTTTCGGGAGAAGGCGGGAACTTGGCAAGCCTGGACAGCGCGGCGCGCGCGTCGGGAAAACGGTACTGCTGCAAGAGCCACTGCGCGCGAAGCTGCGTCGCGGTCAGGGAATCGGCGCGCTCGAGTTGCACGAACGCGCTGTCATACTCGCCGAATTGCCCGATCCGCAGGGAGGTGCGCACCTTGTCCACGAGAGGCAGCGATTTGCGCGAAAGACTGTCGCGGGCGGCCTGGGCTTCAACCAGCAGGCCAATGGGAGCCAGATGTGTGATTTTGCCGCCGCGCCGTCCCCGCTTGCTGACTTTGCGATGCGCGGCGAAAATGACGGTCGAGCAGAGGACAATGCAGATCAGAACGAGGACGGGACGCGAAAAGCGGATCACAGCAAAATCTCCCAAGTTGCGGCGGCATGGCCCGCGGCGAAAAGTTCTACACCCAGCTCACCTTCAGAATCAGCAGAATCGCAATCACAACCATCATCAGGCCCTCCCCGGCAATCAGACCGGACGCCAGAGATGCGCCGTAGCGGTCCACCTGGTCCGCATGCTTGCGGCTGTACAAGAATGTCAGAAACGCGCCCAGCCACATGGACAGGGACGAGTAAGGGGTGACCATGAAGGCGATGCCCAGCGCGATGGGCGAAGGCAGCCACTTGCTGATGGCCTTGATGCGGGCCAGAAACGGCAGGGCGAAGCCAAAGGCCGCGCCGATGGCCGCTGCGGTCATCGCGTGGGCCGGCAGGGACTTCAGACCTTGCGCCAGAAGCTGCGCCATGGCATGCCAGGCCATAACCGCCGGGCCGGTGAAATCGTCGCCGGGAATCTGGTACGCCGCGGTCAACAGGCGATAGACGCCCGCCGCGGTGAACACGCCGACCACCACGCCGATAAGCTGTGCGATGACCTGCCGCCGGATGGAGACTTTCAGCAGGTAACCCGCCTTGAGGTCATGCATCAGGTCTCCGGCTTGGCTGGCTCCCGCCGCGGTAATACCCGCCGCCATCAGGTTGGTGGGAATCTTGCCCGGGTCCAGCGCGCCGTACACCACCTGCGTAATCTTGCCCATCGCCCCCACGGGATTAATGTCCGTCTCGCCCGTTGCCCGTACGGCAATGCTGGCAATCATGAAGGACAGCGCGACCGCCAGAATGCCCATCCAGATGGGAATTCCGAAATAGAGGTGCGCGAACGTGGTGGTCAGGGTTGTGGCCAGCGTCATGCCGACGACCCACCACTTGATGGGAAACGGATCCGGCGCGTCGTCGAGGTCCACTTCGGAACTGCCTTGTCCGCGTCCCTGCATCAGCTTCTTGAAGGAGGTGAAGGTCTTGCCGATCACCTTGTATTGCAGCGCCAGGCTGGAAAAGCCCGCCGCCACCATGCAGGCCACACCGGGCCAGAGCAGCCAGCGGAAGGCCGCATTGTAAAGTCCCGGTTCATTGACCACCACGATGTTCTGATCGAACAGCACCGGCGCTCCGATGCCCCACGCCAGCACGCCGCCGGCAAACAGCGACCAGCCGACCTTGGGGCCCACCAGTACGCCCGCGCCGATCATCATGGGCGACAGGCTGATGCCCATTCTCACCGATGCCAGGGCTACGCCGAGGATGCCGACGTGCGCCAGGCCGATATCATCGAGGGAAAAATCCGAAAAATGCCCGAGGCCCAGCGGCTTGATGCTGAACAGCAGCTTAAGCGCCGCGGCGAAAATTCCGGCATAGAGCAGCACCTTGGCCTTCTTCAGCGCTTCGGCGCCGGAGGAGTACATGGCCTTGATGGTCTCGGCGGCGGCGGTCCCGGAAGGGTACCGCAGCTTTTCGCGGACCACCATCTGCTTGCGCAGCGGCACCGCGAAGAAGACGCCGAGAAAGGCAATGGAAATTGCCCACAGCACGAGCTGGCCGTACGTCAGCGGGTTGCCCGTTCCGGGGTTATTGCGGAAATACAGTTCAAGCGCCGGAATGCAGGCTACAAAACCACCCGCCGACGCCATCGTTCCCGCGGCGCTTCCGGTGGTGGCGGTAATCAGATTTTCCTGAGGCCCGTACGGTGTCTTCAGCACTCCGGCCAGCGAACGGAAGAGGGCAAACGAAATCACGGCGGCGGTGATGGACGCACCAAACGTCCAGCCGATTTTGAGGCCGATGCACACATTGGACGCGCCGATCAGCGAGCCGACCACCAGTCCGGAGAGAATGGCGCGAACGGTAAGCTCGGATGGAGCTTTATCAGTCTGTTTACGAACAGGAATCGGTTCTTGAACGACGCTCATGCGGCTACTCTCCGAAGGCTAAGGTGTCTATGGCTGCGAGTCGCAGGTGATTTCCTACCGGCATATCGGGATTCTTCGATAGGGAACTACTATCATAGCAATTTATTCCCAAGTATTCAACCTCCACGGTGCAAATAACCACTCTCGGATCTTATGTTCAAATGCCGGAAATGTGAAAGCCCGGCATTGGCCGGGCTCTCCTCGGAACCGATGTTTTGTAGTGCCAGACGGAAGTCCGCTCCGTCTACTTCAGGAGCAGCATCTTCCGTTCCAGCACCCAGTCTCCGGCCTTCATCCTTGCAACGTACATTCCTGATGGACATGCCGGACAAGCCCACACCACTTCATGTTCGCCTGCGGGTAGCAGACCGGAGTAGAGCGTCGCGGTCCTGCGGCCCAGAAGGTCAAAGACATCGAGGGTCACCTGTGAAGCTCGCGGAGTACCAAATCTGAGCGTCGTGGAAGGGTTGAAGGGATTGGGGTACGCGGGGGA
Organism: bacterium; assembly: GCA_036504735.1. Lineage (NCBI taxonomy): Bacteria > bacterium. The sequence continues at coordinate 170,180 of DASXUQ010000019.1, read as the reverse complement.
AAGGTAGATTCCGTCTGGAATCCGGCTGGTCCGCGCACCGGAGGCCGAAGACGGCGCGGCAAAATGCAGAATCGTGCCATAGTCTCCCACGGCCCAGCATTCTCCGACACTCGCAGCCAGCCCGGTGATGTTATTGGCTGTTCCGCTGTTTTGCCGAACCCAGGACTCGCCGCCATCTGTGGTGCACAACAACGTCCCGTGAGCGCCCGCCGCCCAGCCGGTGGTGGAATCGACGAACGCCACGGCATTGAGAGCGGCTGTGACACCGCTGACCTGCACGTGCCACGTTTCGCCCCGGTCGCTCGTGTGCAAAATCCGACCGTTGCCGCCTACGGCCCATCCCGTTTGGGAATCGGTGAACGTGATATCCTGAGCTTCATACCAACCATAATCATAGTGGCACGTCCAAGTCATTCCGCCGTCGACAGTGCGATAGATACTGACGCCTGAAGTGATCCATCCCGTTTGAGCATCCGAGAAGATCATCTGGTTGGCGGGCGCGAACACCACAGAGGTCTGTTCGGTCCAATGGTCTCCGCCATCAGTCGTGCGCAGTCGAATTCCGCTTCCGACCGCCCAGCCGTTATTTCGGTCAGCAAAGGCAATGGCCTCGACCCAGCGATCCGTGCCACTGTTTTGCGGGACCCATGTTATTCCACCGTCGCTTGTGTGCAGAATCGTGCCCTGATTTCCCACCACCCAGCCCGTGCTGGCATCGAGAAAGCAGATCCCGCTGAGATACGTGCTGATGCCGCTGATCTGGTTGGCCCATGTGGCGCCGCCATCGGATGTCCGATAGATCCCACCAAAGCTGATGGCCCAGCCAAGGTTTCGACTGGCGAAGACCACTTTGGAAAACCACGCGGGTGTTCCCTGCACCTGATTTGCCCACACCTCACCGCCGTCCGTGGTATGTACGATCACCCCGCCGACACCCACCGCCCAGCCCGTTGAATGGTCCGTAATGACGATACCGGCAAGGCTATTGGACAACACCTGGCTGTTCTGCGGAACCCATTGTTCGCCGCCGTTTGTTGTCCGGTGGACAGTGCTGCGTATTCCGCGCAAACCACCTACCGCCCAGCCGGTGGTGCTGTCTATGAAGGCCACGCCGAAGAAATCGTTGGTGGTCCGGCTGTCTTGCGGCATCCATGATGCTCCGCCGTCGGAGGTGTGAAGGATGGTGCCGCCGTCACCGACGACCCAGCCCGAGAGAAGTCCGCTGAAGGCCACACCGCGCAGACCAGAAGGATATCCGTTGGATGGCGACGTCCAGGTCATGCCGCCATCGGTCGTGTGCAGGATCGCTCCGGTGGAGTTATCCGTGCGGCTGCCCACCGCCCAGCCGTTGGTACTGTTCGTAAAGCTCACCGCGCGGAGCTGATTTCCCGCCGCCACGCTTTGTCGCAGCCAGTGCTCGCCGCCGTCGGTCGTGTGCAGAATGCCTGCCTGCTCGCCGGGGGAAACATCCCCCACGGCCCAGCCGGTGTTTGCGTCGGTAAAGCAGACACCGTACAGATCATCCCCGCCGAACGACTGCACCAGCCACGTTGCGCCGCCGTTGGTGGTGTGCAGAATCAAGCCGCGGTTTCCCACAACCCAGGCGTGCTGGGCATCGGTGCAGGCGATGCCGTTCAGCGTGTCGTTCGTTCCGCTGGACTGCAACGTCCACGAGACTCCGGCGTTCGTGGTGTGGACGATGGTCCCCAGCAGTCCCACGGCCCAGCCGTGCGTTGCGCCGGAAAAGGCCACCGCCTTCAGTTCGTTTGCCTGCGGCTGTGGGTTCTGCCACTGCCAGCCCTGCGCCGCGCACACCGCAACTATAACCAGCAGCCCCAACGCGGCGAGACCTAATGTTCTCATGCTTGTCCCTGTTACTTGAGCAGCATCAATTTCTGTTCCAGCACCTGTCCTCCCGCCTGCATCCGCGCCAAGTAGATTCCTGACGGACACGCCGGACAATTCCAGAGCATTTCGTGCTGGCCTGCCGACAGCATTCCGGAGTAAAGTGACGCGGTCTTGCGGCCCAGCAGATCAAACACGTCCAGCGATATGGTAGATTCTCTCGGCAATCCAAACCGCAGGGTGGTGGAAGGGTTGAAGGGATTGGGAAAAGCAGGAGATAGGTACGTGCTCGACGGACTTAGGATTGTCGGGGTCGGCGTCGTTAGCGGCGGGGAATATCGTAGCAGCGAATGGCCCGCGCTAATCCACCCGTGGTTCGCATCAGGGAAAGAGATCCCGTGCAGCGTTTCCGTAACGCCGGGGTCTTGGGTGCTCCATGTCGCACCGCCATCCGTCGTGTGCAGAAGTGTGCCGTTCCACCCGACAACCCACCCAGTGTTCGCGTCGGTGAACGCGACATCCATCAGAATCTCCGTCGTGCCACTACTCTGGGTCTGCCATGAGGCCCCTCCATCGCTCGTGTGCCAGATGCTGCCTTCGCCAGCAACGGCCCACGCGTTGGAGCTACTCGCGGCGCACAGCGCACTGAACATGGCGTAGGATTGAGGCTCTTGCAACTGAGTCACCCACGTTGCCCCGCTGTTGGTGGTGTGCATTACGACGCCATGCATGCCCGCTGTCCATCCCGTGCCGGCATCTACAAAATCCACCCCGTATGGCGCACCTGAGGCGCTGTCATGTTGAGGTTGCCAGGTCACTCCACCGTTTGTGGTGCGCAGGATAGTCTGGAAATCGCCGACCACCCAGCCCGTATCCGGATTCAGGAATGTGAGATCGTTCAAGAACTGATTCGCACCGCTGGTCTGCGCGGCCCACGTAATTCCACCGTCTGAGGTGTGAGCGATTTGGCCGGCGATTCCCACTGCCCAACCGTTCAGCGTGTCCGCAAAGGTGAAGTGCGTGTGAAATTGTAAGTCGTCATCGGTATAGACAGTCCAAGTCTCACCGCCGTCTACCGTCCGTGCTATCCCCGCTGTGCCCGCGTTCACCAGCGCCCAACCATGCAGGCTGTCTACAAAGCAAATCTCTCCGTAGCTGGTCACATTGCCGATCGTCCGCTGCTCCCAAGTCTGAGCGACACCGGCACTCACTGCCCAAATCGTCGCGATCCACGCGATAACTGCTGCTCTTTTCCCCATTTGTACCTCCTTGTCGAGTCAAAATTGCGTTTTCTGTCACTTGATTCAAATATATTGACAACTGCGTGAAGAGTCAAGCAAATACCAGCGACACTGCAGTTTCCGCGGCGTCGCGCATACAAAAAAGGGCGGCCCTCGCGCGCCGCCCCTTAAGGTAGTGACGGTCTTGAACTTACTTCGCGTCCACCGCCGCAAAGGCCGCCATCTGCACGATGTCCTGCACGTCGCAATCGCGCTGGAGGACGTGGACGCTCTTGTCCATGCCCATCAGGATCGGGCCGATCATCTCGGCTTTGCCCAGACGCGCCAGCAGTTTGTAGGCAATGTTGCCGCTGGTCATGTCGGGGAAGATGAGCGTGTTGGCCGCGCCGCCCTTCAGACGGGAGAAGGGATAGGTGTTGGCGATGAACGGTTCCATCACAGCGGTATCCGCCTGCATTTCGCCGTCGATCACAATATCCGGCCGCAGGCTGTGGACGATCTCCACCGCTTCAGCAACCTTCTTGGCTTCGGGATGATTCACACTGCCGAAATTGGAGAAGCTGAGCATCGCCACGCGGGGCTCGGTGTGGAAACGGTTCTTCACCGTGTCCGCCGAGAGAATGGCAATCTCCGCCAGGCCTTCGGCTGAGATCGGATCCACATTCACCGCCGTGTCCGCGAGGAAGACGGTCTTGTCTTTGAAAATCAGCGCGAACATGGCCGAGACATTCTTCACGCCGGGCTTCTTGGGCAGCAGTTGCAGCGCGGGGCGGATCGTATCCGGATAGTGCTGGTTGACGCCGGCGACAAAGGCGTCGGCCTTGCCCTGCCGGACCATCATGGCCGCCACATAGTTGTAATGGCGCAGCAGTTTGCGCGCCTCGTGGCGGGTGATGCCGTGGCGCTGGCGGTGCTGGAAGACTTCATCCGCCCATGCGGCCACATCGTCTTCCGTCATCTGCTCCGGATCGAAGATCTCGCAGCCCTGCAGCGACAGGCCGAGCTGTTCCTTGCGCTTGACGATGGAATCTTTGTGCCCGATGAGGATCGGCGTGCCGATGCCCTCGGCGACGATCATCTCCGCCGCGCGCATAATCTTCTGGTTCTCGCCCTCGGAGAAGACGATACGCTTTGGCGCGCGCTTGGCGCTGTTGATGAAGAAACGGGTGACTTCGCGGCCCTGTCCGAGACGCGCTTCGAGCGAATCGCGGTAGGCGTTAAAGTCCGTAATCGGCTTGCGGGCAACACCGGTCTCGCAGGCGGCTTTAGCCACGGCGACGGCTTCCCACAGCAGGACGCGGTGATCCACCGGTTTCGGAATCAGATACTCCCGCCCGAACTGGATGCGGTCCATCTTGTAGGCCGCGCACACATAGTCCGGCACGTCTTCCTTGGCCAGCCGCGCGAGGGACTGCGCCGCCGCCATCTTCATGGTCTCGTTGATCTGGCTGGCCTGCACGTCCAATGCGCCGCGGAAAATGAACGGGAAGCCCAGCACGTTGTTCACCTGATTCGGATAGTCGCTGCGGCCCGTAGCCATAATCACATCGCCGCGCGCATCCTTGGCATCGGGGTAGGTGATTTCCGGATCGGGGTTGGCCATGGCGAACACAATCGGATCCTTGGCCATCGAGCGCACCATGTCCTTGGTCACCTGATCCTTGACCGACACGCCGCAGAACACATCCGCTTCCTTCATCGCCTGTTCGAGGGTACGCAGATTGGTTTTCTGCGCGAAATGCGCCTTGTACTTGTTGTACTTGGGATGCTTGGGGTCAAGGTCTTCGCGTCCTTCCCAGAGCACACCCTTGGTGTCGATCATCAGGAAGTTCTCGCGCTGCACACCCAGCGTCTCCCACATCTTGGCGCAGGCAATGCCCGATGCTCCCGCGCCGGAAAAAACCACGCGGATCTTCTTGATGTCCTTGCCGACCAGTTCCATCGCATTGATCAGCGCCGCGCCGGAGATAATTGCTGTGCCGTGCTGGTCATCGTGGAACACGGGAATATTCATCGTGGCCTTCAGCGTCTCTTCAATGTAGAAGCACTCGGGGGCCTTGATATCTTCGAGGTTGATGCCGCCGACCGTAGGTTCGAGAAGCTGGCAGAATTTGATGATCTCGTCGGGGTTATGCGAATTGACTTCGATATCGAACACATCGACGTCGGCGAATCTCTTGAAGAGCACGCCTTTGCCTTCCATCACCGGCTTGCCCGCCAGTGCGCCGATGTCGCCGAGGCCCAGCACGGCAGTGCCGTTGGAGACCACGGCCACGAGGTTGCCCTTCATGGTATAGACATTCGCCAGCGAGGGATCTTTTTCGATCTCCAGGCATGGACCGGCGACGCCGGGGCTGTAAGCCAAAGAGAGGTCATGCTGAGTCTGGCACGGTTTCGTCAGCGCGATCTCGATCTTGCCAGGCCGCCCTCGGCGATGGTACTCGCAGGATTCTTCGAAAATGTTCATGGATGGACTCCAGGGATTGGATGCACGGGTGAAGTGCAATTACTGAATTATCAGAAACAAAAAATGCCGGGGTGGTTGCGAACATCCGACGTTCGCTTCAAGATGTGGACTTGTGCGGAAGGCAGGATACGAGCAGAGAACATAAACGCGCAAGATAATGCTATTTAATAACCTTTGCCGTAAAAGTCAAGAGAATTATTTCACGACACTTCCGCTGACTCAGATAATGTGGACCGTGGCATCCTTTATGCAAAGTACCGGCATACGGTGCCGGCTGGACGCTGTTTTGGCAGCGGAATTCAGTCTCGAGTCCATTTTGACTCTTTTGAAAGGAACGCGCCGCATGACGCGGCTTGATAGGTAGTAGACCTCACTCACACGCCAGAGACTGTAAGGAGTGACTATGGCGAAACAGAACTGTTGGGAATTCAAAAAGTGTGGACGGGAAACAGGCGGCGCGAAAGTCGCCGAACTCGGTCTCTGTCCCGCCGCATCCGAAGCGCGGACACAAGGTTTGAATGGCGGCAAGAACGGTGGCAGGGCCTGCTGGGCCCTTACCGGAACGTTGTGCGGCGGCAAAGTCCAAGGCTCTTTCGCCCTGAAAATGGACAACTGCATGGCGTGCGACTTCTACAAACAGGTGGCGCGCGAAGAGGGCGCGGCCTGCCTGAGTGCCAAAAACATTCTCGATAAACTGAAATAGGCTCGCTTCAGCAATGTCAGATATGCAGAAGGCCAACCCTAACCGGTTGGCCTTCTGGTGCTCTCCAACTTGCCAATGGACAATTGCGATGGATATAGAGTATGTTGTCCAGTTTGGAGAATGTCGAGACAATTTAGTCAGTCTCGCCGCGTGGTATTGCTTTTACAGAAACTATACTATATATTTAGTTATCCAGAGCATTATTGAGGAATAATGGATATTTAGGTCGAGAATCCTGGGTCCTAACATACATCAGGCGGTGAACTTACCGCCGGTTTAGCTATCTCCGGAGTCGTTTCGAAAACGGCTCACATCACGAAGGGAGCAACCATGCACGGGAAGTCTTATCTACTCATCATTCTGGTCTCCTTGCTTGCCTTAACTATCTGCGGAGCAAGGGCGCAGGACAACTTCAACATTCAACCGGTTGTCCAGTATCATTCCAATTGGCACGACGCGGTAAGCGACGTTGCCCTGACCAACGGCTACGAATTTGTTTTGTGCGGCGGCGATGGCCTGCGCATTCTCCGTGAATATGACACGGATGCGCCGGTGGTCGCCGCAACCATGTCCAGCGAGGACATTTATCAGGCGCGCCGAATTGTCGCGTCCGGAAATTATCTCTACCTCGCCGGAAACGACATGTACGGCGTCTATGTAATAGATGTGTCCGACCCGGCTCAGCCGCATGAGGTCGCATCCCTGCCCATTTACGGATCGAAGTACTCGTTCCGCATTGTGGACCACTATCTGCTGGTCTGCACCAGTCTGTCCGGTCTGCACATCGTGGATATCAGCCAACCGACGGAGCCGCAGATCATCTGGCAGCAGGAGGCGGATGCATGGGCCCTCGATGCCGATATGGTCGGAGATCGCCTGTATGTCGTCTCCAACGGAGTTCTGGTGTACGACATCAGCAATCTTTCCGCTCCGCAGTGGCTCGACTCTATGAACTTCTATCTGGGAGACGGCCACATCGTCGGCATCCGCGTCAAAGATGATCACGCCTATCTGGCCTGCGGAGAAGCCGGATTCCGCGTGCTGGATCTGACCGAACGGCAACTTGTCGCCCACATCGATTCACTGAGCTACGCATTCAATCTTGAACTGCGCGGCAATCTGGTCTACCTGCATTACGGACCGATTGACTGTCCGCTCGCGGCCATTGATGTGTCTGACCCGGTCGCGCCACAGGTGCTCAGCATCTACAGCCCGCCGACCGACATCGTCGGTTTTGTGCTTGACGGTGACAATGCCTATGTTGCCGATGGCTGGTATGGCCTGCGCACGGCGGACATCTCCGATCCGGCAAACCTGCATGAAACCAGGAGCTTCAATCCTATCGGCAATTTCAAGGACGTCATCTATTCCGCAGGCCTGGCGTATGCCCGTTCGGAAGTGCGGGTTCAGGTCTTCGACGTTGCCAATTTCCAGCAGCCGGTGGAGCGGGGCTATGTCGAATTGCCGAGCGAGTGGTGCAATTTCCTCGTCAGCGGCAACGCCGGTTTCACGCTGAGCCCCGAGACTGAAAGCATGCGCGTGTATGACTTCTCGGATCCGGTTCATCCCATCTGCGTGGACACCGTTGCGTGCGCGGGGGCTCGAGCGGCGGTCTATGAGCATTACCTCTATGCCCTGGAAGGCGGCGGTCTGCGGATTTATGACATTGCCGATCCCCGCGCGGTGCAGGAGGTGGGCTTCTACGGCCATGTCATGTGCAACGCGCTGATTACGACCGGAGACCATTATGCATTTGTCGAGACCGGTTACAGCGCTCAATACTCGATGTTGGTGCTGGATCTTACGGATCCTGCCGCGCCGGTGCTGGCGAACACTTACTCCATGTCGCAAGCCAGCCGCGCCTTGACGACCAGCCCCGGCTATCTCTTCGAGCTGGAGGATGCCATGCTGAAGATCTTCGCCATTTCCCAGATGGACACGTGGCAGCCGGTATCCGCCGTTTCGCTCCCCAGCGGGATGGGCGATAATTTCCGCGCGATCTCCGTGGCCGGAAATCATGTCTTGCTGACGACGAATGGGAGCGGACTGCTGGCCTATGACATCGCCGATCCCGCCACTCCGCTGCTTACCGGTTACTATGGCACTCCCGGCTCGGCCAACGGCGTGGCCGCCAACGGGAATTTCGTCCTCGTTGCCGGCATGAGCAATCTCGGTATCTATGACTGCTCCGGCGCCTTCCTGTCCGGAGGTTCGGGAACCGCCGCCGTTCTCCCGCATGATGTTGCTTTGCTGCCCAACTACCCGAATCCCTTCAACATGACCACGCAGGTTCCCTTCGATTTGCCCGCACAGAGCCGCGTCACACTGCGGGTTTATGATGTGCTGGGCCGGACGGTAGCCACACTGGCCGACGGAAACTACGCCGCGGGCAGCCATGTCATTGCCTGGCAAGGCATCACCGCTGCGGGTCTGCCCGCCGCCTCCGGGCAGTATTTCGTCCGTCTGGAGACTGCCAACAAGGTCCAGACCCGGCCCATTACACTGCTGAAGTAAGTTCACCCTTTCAGGAAATGACAGAGAAGGCAGGCGCAAGCCTGCCTTCTCTGCTCAAGCATAACTCCTGCACTAAACCCGCTGCCCAATTAGTCCCATTTCACCACCAGCCCTTTCGCGTCCACTCCTACGCCGCGCAACAGCGGAATGGGGGTGGGAGTGCTTTGCAGCCAGTTGGTGTCATTTTTCGGGCCGGAGGCGGGATACGTGTCGGTGCCGTCCAGGTCGAGGAAGATGGCGGTGGCGCTGACTTCGGCGCGCAGGCCCTTCTCAAAATCGCTGCGGCTGGTGCCGAAGGCATCTGTGCCTTCGTAGTGGTCGTTGCCCGCCATATCCACGAACAGGGCCACGCTGTTGTTGAGACTGCGGCCAAGACAGTTCGCCTGCTGGTGGTACTGGTCGTCGCCGCTTTCATCCACAAACAGGCTGGCCGAAAAGTCGTGCGCCGCGCCTGCGCTCATGGTCATCAGGGACGTGTAGACGTCATTGCCGCCGCCGTCATTCAAATAGCTGATCCCCATATGCGCGGTAGCCGACTGGCCGTACCAGGTATCGCTGTAGCTGTCATTCCCCGCGCGGTCATCGAGAATCCCGATGGCATACCAGTAGCCCACCGCTTGCGAAAACACGCCGCCGGAGTACTGATCATTGCCTGCCGCATCCAGCAGCATACCCACGCCGCCCGCCTGAGAGTTCCCATCCACATAGTCCCGCCGCAGGCCGTAGCCCGCCCCTTGAACCATGCTGGAGTTGTGCTTGTCCGACTGCGGACTGGGAAACTGAATATCGCTGTCATTGGCAAGGTAATGATCATCTCCGGCAAGATCTAAAAGCAATCCCATGCCGCGCGGAATCCCGCAGCCCTGAGCATCATTGTACACCAGCAGCGAATCATCTCCCGCCCTGTCGGTAAGAATCCCGACACCCCAACCGCCGAACCCTTGGGCTTCTCCCAGGGCGCTGTAAACATCATTGCCGCCATCATCCCGCAGCAGTCCCACTCCCGCCATGCCGCAGCCTTCGGCATAGAATCCGGAAGTGGTGTAGCGGTCATTTCCCGCCAAATCTGCCACAATGCCATATCCCAAGACTCCCGCTCCAAAGGCGGGTTTGCCGTTGGCGGCGTCGTACACGTCATTGCCCGTGGCGTCAATCAAAATGCTTACCGGATGGGCGTCATCTGTGGTCGCGCCGCCCGCGCGGTAGGTGTCGTTGCCGCGCAGATCGAGAATCAGCAGATAGGAGCGGTCCGCGCTGTAGACTTCATCTCCCGTGCGAGCGAGCAGGATCGTTCCATAGCGCGTGGTGCAGCGGAATTCGAAGGAGGTCTGACTGCTGTCAGCCTTCAGCGCCGCACACGCCGAATCCACCACCGCCGACAGATCATCCATCCCCGCCGCCAGCAGTTTGAGGTCGATTCTATCCAGCAAATCCATCTGCTCGTCGAAGGCCCGGATTCCCTGCGGAAAGTCCTCTGCAGGATGCAGCGTATCTTTGGCGGGCCGTTCCAGCGGCTCGGTCAGCGCCTGATATAGCCCCGGCAGTTTGTCTTTGGGAAGATCCTTCAGTGCCATGTTGCGCCACTCGATGGCATCGGCGGTGGCAAAGAGCAGCATCGCGGCAAGTTGCTGGATGTGGGCTGGAATTTTCTCCACAGCCAGGTTGCTCGCATTGGCATCCAGCGCCAGAATCGCTTTCCGCAGAGCATCGGTCTCCTGCGCGCGTAACGCATACTTGCCGAGCGGTGCAGGAGCAATCAGGTCACGCCGGGTGCCGATGCCAATCAGCGACGCGCATGTGTTGAACAGCGGATGCAGGTTGCCTTGGGAGTCCAGCAGGGTGTTGCGGATGTGCCGCTCATAAAAAGGAATCCGCAGCGGATGGGCAAACCACTGATCGAAAATCGGCAGTTTACCGTGGCTTCCGGTGCGGGTGAGCATGATTTCCCCATCCACCCGAAAGCCCGCCCGGGTCTCGCCGATCAACCCTAACGCCTGATCCAAAGCATCCGTCTGAGCAGAAGCAGTTAACGTAATGATGAAAATCAAAGATATTATAATAGTTTTCATGTTAAATGCTGAAATTGCGCTGGTGTTTTACCATATGATAGCAATTTCACAGCGAGAAGCAACTGCACGAGATTACACACAGGAAGTGAAAAGTGTAACTAATTGCCCATTCGGTTTTTTTGGCATTGCAGTGTATATACGTTTGTGGGCTCGAACACGAAAAGTTGTTTCGATAAAATCGAAAAATATTGAAATTCATTAGTGCAATTCAAATTACAGATTCGCATGGATTACAAAATTCTGGGCGTTGCGCAGATAGCCCATTACGGTAAATGTGTTAACTATATTTGATAGGCATGGAATGTGCTACGCTCAACAGTGACAGGCGTTCAATCACAAGAAAGTAACCACGTGGTCGAACTGCTTCAGTTACTGGCGAGCATTGCGACTATTCTGGGTTTACCATTGGTAATCCTACAGCTTGTGCTGCGCCGTCCTTCGAAACAACCTATCATGATAATTGTCATAGATATAAAGGAGTTGCACTCTCGAGACGATCAGCCCTTTCCTAATTCATCCAATATCCGTAAATTTGATCCTATTAATCGGAGACAACAAAATGCTTCACCCGCCTGCAACCCGTACCAAGAAAATCACCCCCGCCCTAACCCTCGAAACCGTCGCCCGTGCCGCCGCCCTCAAAGCAGAAGGCAAGCCTGTGCTCTCCCTGTCGGTTGGCGAGCCGGATTTCGATACCCCGCCGCGCATCCGCGTGGCCGGAAAATTTGCTATAGATCACGGCATCACCCGTTACACCGAAGGGCGCGGAACGCTGGCGCTGCGCAAGGCCATTTCCGCCAAGCTGGCCCGCGACCAGAAGCTGGAGTACACGCCCGAGCAGATCCTCTGCTCCAACGGCGGCAAGCATGTCATCACCAATTTCATGCTGGCCTGCATCAATCCCGGTGATGAGGTGATATTGCCCGCGCCGTATTTTCTGGCCTACCCCGAACTGATTAAGCTGGCTGATGGCATTCCCGTGATCATCCCCACCGAGCCTAAAGACCGCTATCTGATGTCCCCCGCGCAGCTTGAAAAAGCCATTACGCCGCGCACCAAGATGATCGTGCTGATCACGCCATCCAATCCCGGCTCCACGGCCTACTCGATGGAAGAATTGATGGCCCTGGCCCCGGTGATGCTCAAATCCAATGCTTGGATTTTGTCCGATGAGGTCTATGAGCATCTGCTGTATGATGGCCGCGAGCAGGCTTCCCCGGCGCACATTCCCGAACTCTATGACCGCACGCTGTATGTCAGCAGCCTGTCCAAGACCTATGCCATGACCGGCTGGCGGCTGGGCTATGGCTGCGGGCCGAAGGACATCGTGGCGGCGGCGGCCAAGCTGCAATCGCAGATGACGTCTTCTCCCAGCGCCATTGCCCAGCATGCGGCCATCGAGGCCGTCTCCAACGACCAGACCGACCGCGAGGAGATGCGCCGGGTCTTCGAGAAACGCCGCGATCTGCTGTTCTCGCTGATCGAGAAATGGCCGCACGTGGAATGCCCCAAGCCCGAAGGCGCGTTCTATGTCTTCCCCCGCATCGACGGCGTCTGGCGCGCCGCCAATAAACCCTATCCCGGCTCCCTGTCCGTCGCCCGGCAACTGCTCGAGGAAGAATACGTCGCCACCATGGCCGGCGCGGTTTTCGGTGACGACCGCGCCATCCGGCTTTCCTTTGCGACTTCGGAAGAGGCCATCAAGGAAGCCTGCGGGAGGATTGAGAGGTTTTTGAATCGGGTATAAGAGCATATTGCGATTCGGTTTGTAGGGGCCGGTCTTAGACCGGCCCGCCTTCGCAAAACAATGCATCACCATGAGCGATTACAAGCCTTTTCCCAAACGCAAGCGCACTCGGCTGCAAGGCTACGATTACGCCTTGCCCGGAATGTACTCCATCACGATATGCACATGGAACCGAACGGAGATATTCGGGTCGATTCTGAACGGAAAGGTGACGTTGAGCGCTGCAGGGCTCATTGCGCGAATGTGCTTGCAGGAACTGCCACACCATTATCCGAATCTCAGGTTGGATGAATTTGTGATCATGCCGGATCATGTTCACATGATTCTCATTCTTGATTCGCGCGGGCCGGTCTTAGACCGGCCCCTACCAGATGACCCTGCCGAATCGCCGACGCCCGCCTCGGTGTCCGAAATCGTGCGAGCCTTCAAATCGTTTGCGTCACGGCGAATGCACGAGATGAACCTGCTTCTCGATCAGCCGGTATGGCAGCGTGGCATGAATGATCGCATCATCCGCGATCAGGCAGAATTGCTGGCAAAACGCGACTACATACGAATTAACCCCTTGCGCAAAGCCGATAATTAAAAGCGCCACAGGCGGCTTGTAGGGGCCGGTCTAAGACCGGCCCGCTTCCCTTTTTGTATTAACCTCCAATCATTCCTCATGCCCATCTCCATCGCCATCACCGAAGCACAGATCCGCCGCGCCTTTCCCGTGATGCAGCAATTGCGCCCGCACCTCGATGAGGAAGGCTTCGTTCAGCAGGTCATGCGGCAGCAGGAGCGGTTCGGATATGTGCTGGCAGTTAATGAGAGCGAAGGCATTGTGCGCGCCGTGGCCGGATTCCGTATCGGAGAATTCCTGGCATGGGGGAAGATTCTGTATGTGGATGATCTGGTTGCCGATGAAGCAGTGCAGGGTGGGGGATATGCCAATCAACTGTTCGACTGGCTGGTGGACTTTGCCCGTCGGCAAAACTGCCAGCAGCTTCACCTCGATTCCGGAGCCAATCCGGGCCGCTACCGCGCCCACCGCTTTTACCACATGAAGGGCATGAACATCACCAGTCATCACTTTGCGCTGGATCTGACTCAGCAACGGAAGCCGTGACAGAAAGTTGTACGCAGGATAACAGGCAGATCCGCCTCATGGAGGTCACACCGGACTTTGTTGAGGCGGATTGGTGTATTAAGGGTCACATCGGCATGGTGCTGGAAGGCACTCTGGAACTGACATTCCCCGAAAGGACGTATACCTATCAACCGGGTGAAGCCTATCTGATTCCCGTCTGCGAATCCCACCGGCACAAAGCCCGGGCGCTTTCGCCGGTGGTGCGGATCGTGATGGTGGAGGACGTCTGATACCCGGAACATAATGGAAGGCACTTAACCAACATCGGGGCGTGGAGAGATCGCGTATGCATGAAAACATCCCGATGCTGGCAGACCTGCTGGTGATTCTGGTGGCGGCGCTGCTGATTCTGTTTCTGTCGCGCCGTTTCTCGTTGCCGCCCATTGCAGGTTTCGTGCTGACCGGAATTCTGATTGGCCCTTCCGGACTTAGTTTGGTGCATGCGGCGCAGGTACACACCGCCGCGCAGATTGGTGTGATCCTGCTGCTCTTCAGCATCGGCATGGAGGTCTCCCTCTCGCGGCTGGTCAAAACCTCATGGCGAATGTACGCCCTCGCCGCGGGACAGATTGCGGGCACCGTGCTCATCGGCTTTGCGGCAGGACGGCTGCTTGGACTCTCCAGCGCCGCGGCACTTGTGGCAGGCTTCGCCATCTCCACATCCTCTTCAGCCATCGTGCTCAAAGGTCTCTCCGACAGTGGGGAGTTGGAAAGCCAACTTGGCCGAATCGTGGTGACCATCTGCCTTGTGCAGGACTTCAGCCTTGTGCCCATGCTCGTCGTGTTGCGGTTGCTGGGCGGCGCGGTGGGTGGGGCGGAGATGGCGTTGATCGTCGGGAAGGTGATGGTCCTGGGGGTTGTGCTTTACCTCGCAGCGCGCTACCTGCTGCCCGCCACCATGCATCGCCTGCTGGCGACCAATGTCCCGGAAGTGGTGCTGCTTTTCACCGTGCTGGTCTTGCTGGGGACCGCGTGGCTGACCGCGCTGGCGGGATTGTCGCTGGCCATCGGCGCGTTTGCCGCCGGAGTGATTCTCTCCGAAACGGAATACTATCCTCAAATCCACGCCGAAGTCGCACCCTTCGGAACGCTCTTTTCCAGCCTGTTCTTCGTCTCGGTCGGCATGCTGCTGGATATTCGGTTTGTGGTGGCGCATCCCTTGTCGGTGCTGGCCCTGTCGGTGGGGATTTTTGCTGTCAAGACACTGGTGGTGGTGATTCTCGCCGTTCCGCTGAAGCTCTCGCCGCGCATCGCGTTGCAAGGCGGACTTTACATTGCCCAGATCGGAGAACTGGCCTTCCTGCTGCTGGCCACTGCCATGGCATCGAGTCTGCTCTCCGATGACGCCTACCAGTATCTGATTGCGGCGACAGGTCTGACCCTGACGGCCACACCGCTTATCATGCAGTGGGCGCCGCGTTTCGTCTGGCGGGGAGCCTCGAAGAATGCGGACATGGCCGAACAGACCGAAGAGGGCGTGAAACGGCCCGATACCGCCGTGCTGATTGTCGGCTACGGCGTCAATGGCCGCAATGTGTCCCGTGTCCTGCTCGCCGCCGGTATTCATTATGAGATCCTCGAATCCAATGCCGTCATGGTGCGCGCCGCACGAGCGGAAGGGGAACTGATCCACTACGGTGACGTCACTCGCACCGAAGTGCTGCGCCAAATCAGGCTGGTTGAATTCGACGGCGTGGTGCTGGCGATCTCCGATCCGGCAGCCACACGCCGCGCCGTGGCTCTGATCCGGGAACTCAACCCGGACTGTTACCTGATCGTCCGTACGCGCTCCATTGCCGATGTAGAAGAGCTTGAGAAGATCGGCGCTGACGTGGTGGTGCCGCAGGACTTCGAAACGTCGCTCCGCATCTTCTCCGATCTGCTGCTCCATTACCGCGTACCGCCTCGTATTATCGCCGCGCAGATCGAACTGGTGCGCGGCGAGCACTACAGTGTGATGCGCGTGCGGACAAATACTCCGGTGATGGAGCATGTCCGCGAGTTGCTGCTGATGCGCCTGGTGGAGGCGGTGCCGATTCTCACCGGCTCCCGCGTCATCGGACGGCGGCTGGGAGATCTGGCGCTGGCCGGTAGCAACACGCCCGTCATCCTGAGCGTTCTGCGGAATGGTGCGCCGGCGGATCCGCCTTTCGAGGAGTTGCTGCTTGAAGCCGGTGATCTGGTCGTGCTGTATGGCGCCCATGAAGATTTGGATCTGGCTGTAGAAAGATTGCGAGGGTAAATGAAAAAGCTATTCTTGACCGCGGCCCTGCTCTGCGTCTGCGTGCCGTCCTTTGCCCAGGACATGGACATGGGATCGATGTTGAAGACCGGAATCCTGCGCCTGGCGCACATGAACAGCGTGGTTCTGCCCGATCTGCCTATGACGCGCGACGGCTCCGGCACAAGCTGGCTGCCGGATGCCACACCCATGTACGCGATCATGTGGGGCAACTACAACTGGGGCTATATGGCTCACGGGGAGCTGACCGCGCGCTACACCGATCAGGATGTGGCGCGCACGGGGCATCGCGGTGCGGACAAGTTCGACGGCCCGAACTGGTTCATGTTCTCCGCCAACCATCCCTTTGCCCTGCATAAGCAGATCACGCTGCGCGGCATGTGGTCGCTGGATCCGCTGACCGAAGGCAAGAGCGGCTACCCGCTGCTGTTTCAGACGGGAGAATCCGTGGATGGACATCCGCTGATCGACCGCCAGCACCCGCACGATCTCTTCAGTGAACTGTCGGTGATCTACGGACACGCGCTGAACAGAAACACAGGCTATTTCGTCTACGTCGGCTATCCGGGAGAACCCGCCCTCGGTCCGCCGGCGTTCATGCACCGGCCCTCGGCACAGCACATGATAGATGCACCCCTCGGCCACCATTGGCAGGATGCCACCCATATTACCTTCGGTGTGGGTACGGTGGGCTTCCGCTACCGGACCTTCAAGCTGGACGGTTCGATTTTCACGGGCCGCGAGCCCAATGAAATCCGCGCGGATTTCGACAAACCGCGCTTCGATTCCTACAGCGCGCGCCTATCCTGCAACCCCACCGAACGCTGGGCATTGCAGGTCTCCGGCGGTTACCTTAAAAGCCCCGAGGAGCTGGAACCGGACATCAATCAGTATCGTGCCACCGCATCGGCCATCTATGCCGTGTCCTTTCAGGATGTCAACAGCTTCACTGTGTCCGCGGTGTGGGGGATGAACAAGATTGCCAATCCGGCGGCGGCAGCATCCCTCGACAACACCACTCCCCAGCATTCGGCTCTGCTCGAGTCCGATCTGCGGCTGGCATCCTACGCCATCTTTGGCCGCAGCGAATGGGTAGAAAAGTCTGCGCACGAGCTGGGCCTGCCGCAGTTTCCCGGACAGAAATTCGGTGTCGGTGCCTTGACACTCGGGCTGGCGCGGGATATCTTCCACGGGAGCGACCTCACGTTTATGGCCGGAGCGCAAGGCGGCATCTTTTCCGTTCCCGATGATCTGCGCCCGGTCTATGGACAAGCACCATACTCGGTTGAACTCTTCCTGCGCCTTTCCCCGCGATTGATGATGATGTGAGCAGATTGCATCCAGACTTTTCGCGAGCGCTGCGATTCATGCCCACTCATCGAACACAGTTCGTCGCGCCTTTTGTGGGTCCTTCCAAACCCTTCGGGAGGCTGCCTTTATCTCACCTAACTTTCTTAAACTTATAGTTTACAATGAAATATCTATAGTCAGCAGAGTGCAACGTCTTGACTATATCGTAAATATTCGTTATTTTCTTCTCAAAGACCGAATTCGCCTACTGTCCTAAAGTTGGTTCGCATATGAGCTTAAGCACACTTGCCCGGGCTATTGCCCCGTCTCCCACGCTGGCGCTGAACGAAGAAGCGCGCATCCTGCGGGAGAAGGGCGAGGCCGTCATTCATCTGGGCGCGGGAGAACCCAAAAACAAAGCCCCCATCGCTGCCATTTTGGCCAGTGCGGCCAAACTCACGGCCGGCGATATTAAGTACACTCCCACCGAAGGCACTCCTTCCCTCCGTAAAGCCATTATCCGCTACACGGAAGAGAACTATGACCGGGTGCCGGCTCCTGAGAACGTCATCGTCTCCTCGGGCGCCAAGCAGGCCTTGTACAACCTGCTGTATACCATCCTCAATCCGCAGGATGAAGTCATCGTCCTCGCCCCTTACTGGGTGAGCTATCCGGAAATGATCAAGATGCTCTACGGCGTCCCCGTCATCGTCACCCCGGAAGACGGCAGCTTCTATCCCCGCATGGAGGACATCAAGAAGGTCGTCACCTCCTACACCAAGGCCATCATCGTCAACAGCCCGAACAATCCCTCGGGCGCGATCTACTCCGAGAAATTCACTCAGGAGTTGGTGGAGTTCTGTGAGGAGAAGGGGATCTTCTATATTTCGGACGACATCTACCACAAGCTGGTTTTTTCCGGAAAGAAGTGGGCGAACCCCTACCAGTATACGACCAAGGATCTGGAGAACACCCACATCGTGTCGATCAACGGTGTCTCCAAGCTCTACGGCATGACCGGCTTCCGCATCGGCTGGACGGTTGCGCCGCGCAAGATGGTCGAGATCATGATCAATGTGCAGGGGCAGACGACCACCACGGCGTCCCTTGTGCAGCAGGCGGCGGCGGAAGGTGCACTCCTCGGCGTGCAGTCGGTGACCGAGAGCCTGCGCATGATGCTCGAGAACAACCGCAATGTGATGGTCAATGAGTTGAAGGCGTTCCGCGGCGTGCATCTCAGCGCTCCCGATGGAACCTATTACTGTCTGCCCGATTTTTCCGCCTGGCAGCCCGACTCGCTGAAACTCTGCAAGATGCTGCTCGACAAGGCGCGCGTCGTCACGGTTCCCGGCAAGGAGTTCGGCATGGAAGGCCATTTGCGCCTGTCTTACTGCGGCTCGGTGAAGGACATCAAGGAAGGCATCGAACGCATCAAGTGGGTGCTCGACCCGCAATCGCCCAATGAAATCTTCATCGGCGACCGCAAGATGGTGAGGGACTGGTTATGAACAATATCTTAGACATCAAGTCGCCGGCGCAAAAAGAGGCGCTGGTGCAGAAGGCCTTTCTCGGCCTCGATACTATTGGCCTGACGAATCTGCATCAGGTGTACTGGAATCTGCCGGTTGAAGCGTTGTATGAAGAAATCGTCTTCCGCCGTGAAGCGCAGATCTCCTACAACGGTCCGATCATCGTCAACACCGGCAAGCACACCGCGCGCAGCGCCAATGACAAGTTCGTGGTGAAGGAAGAGACCACCGGCTCCCACGTCTGGTGGGGTGAATATAACCGTCCCTTCAATCCCGACAAGTTCAACGAAGTCTACGACCGTCTGCTGGGCTTTTTGCAGGGCCGCGATCTGTTCGTGCAGGACTGCTACGCCGGAGCCGATCCCAACTACCGCCTGCCCACGCGGGTGATTACCGAGCTGGCGTGGCACAGCATGTTTGCCCGCACGATGCTCATTCCCTGTCCGACGCGCGAAGAGTATCAGCGCTTCGTTCCCGAGTTCACCGTCATCAGCGTGCCGTCTTTCAAGGCGTTCCCGCAGATTGACATGACTCCCGGCAACACGTTCATCCTGCTCAACTTCGACCAGAAGATCTGTATCATCGGCAACACGGCGTACGCGGGCGAAATCAAGAAGGCCGTGTTCACCATTATGAACTACCTGATGCCGATGCAGGGCGTCATGTCCATGCACTGCTCCGCCAACATGGGCAAGGACAAGAGCACGGCGATCTTCTTCGGCCTGTCCGGCACCGGCAAGACCACGCTGTCAGCCGATCCCAACCGCTACCTTATCGGCGACGATGAGCACGGCTGGAGCGACGAAGGCGTGTTCAACTATGAAAACGGCTGCTACGCCAAGGTGATCGGCCTGTCCGCCACCGCCGAACCCGAAATTTACGCCTGTACGCGCAAGTTCGGCTCGGTGCTGGAAAATGTGATCTATGATCCTGTCACGCGCAACATCGACCTCGATGATGAAGCCATCACCGAGAACACGCGCGCGTCCTATCCGCTGTCGAACATCGACAATTCCGTTCCCGAGAAGCTCGGCGGCCATCCGAAGAATATCATCATGCTCACGTGCGACGCGTCGGGCGTGATGCCTCCCATCGCCAAGCTGACGGTGGAGCAGGCCATGTACCACTTCATCAGCGGCTACACGGCCAAGATCGCCGGCACCGAAGTCGGTCTGTCCGACGAGCCGGAAATCACCTTCTCCACCTGCTACGGTGCGCCGTTCATGGTGCTGCCGCCGTACAAGTATGCCGAACTGCTGAAGAACAAGATTCTGAAGCACGAGGTCGACTGCTGGCTGGTGAACACCGGCTGGGTAGGCGGCAAGTATGGCGTGGGCAAGCGTATCTCCATCCGCCACACGCGCAACCTGCTGAACGCGGCCCTCGACGGCAAGTTGAAGGACGTGGAATACTACATCGATCCGGTGTTCGGCTTCCATGTTCCCAAGACCTGTCCCGATGTGCCGAACGATGTGCTGTATCCTTCCAAGGCCTGGCCGAACAAGGCCGAGTACGATGCCGCCTATCGCGATCTGGCCAGCCGCTTCATCGAGAACTTCAAGAAGTTCCAGGAAGGCTGTCCCCCCGAAGTCCGCGCCGCCGGTCCCAAGATCGACCGTACCATCCCCATCCCCCAACCGGCGAAGTGACCTTTAACGATTGACCTGTTAACGGGGCGGCAGCAATGCCGCCCCGTTTGTACACCGAACCCTCCCACACGTGTCATTCCGTTCCGTCTTCGGAACGGAATCCCAAACCCCAGCGCCAATCTCGCATCCTTGTCATTCTGACGCGTGTCTCCGCGCGGAAGAACCTCGGGTTCATCTTCATGTCGGCATACCGCTGATGATTGGTTGCATGGCCAAGGCTCGCCATGTCCGCGCCGCCACCCAAGCCTTGTCATCCTGCAACCCGTCTTCGGGTTGCAGGATCTCTCGGGGACCTACATTTGCAGATAATCGCGTACCCCGCAACCTTGTCATCTCGTTAGAGTCCGTGGACTCCACCGGAGTCTTCAACCTGAAGCGCGCAGCGCTGAAGGACCTCAGCTTCGTCTTTACGTTGTCTTTGCGTGAACGATTGTGTGTAAGGACCGACGGCGTCGCCTGCCAAACCCCAGCGGCAAACCCCCAAACATTGTCATCCTGCAACCCGTCTTCGGGGTGCAGGATCTCTCGGGGACCGAAATGCACACACCGCAAGCGCACCCCAAAACACCTTGTCATCCTGAAGCGCGTAGCGCTGAAGGACCTCAGCTTCGAGGCTCAGACCGGACAGTCTTCTTCCAACCATCACCCAAGAACCTTAATCAAACGCATATCCCCATGCCCGAACAAACCTGTGCCTACGAGGGCTGCCACCGCCCCATCTACCAGAACTCCAACTTCCCGCAAACGGACAAGTGCATCTTTCACTGCGAGAAGAAGGCTGCGTCCAAGTTTCGAGCTTATGCGCAGACCGAAATCGCAGCATGGCTCAAGACGCAGAACAAGTTCGACTTCAACGGGTGGGTGTTCGTGGGCACGGAATGGACCGTCCTGTTTCGAGGAATCGAAATCTACCGCGACGTCAAATTCGACGCTGCTGTATTTGTGGATGGCGCTGATTTTGAACGCACAAAGTTCTTTTGCAAGGTAAGTTTCAAAGGAACACATTTCCAAGTAAGAGCTAAATTTGACAAGGCACGTTTCACAGAGCTGGCATTATTTCAAGAGACTGTTTTCGAGAAAGGAGTATCGTTTCAGGATGTATCATTCGAGAATGATGCCCACTTTATTGATATCCAATTGAGCAACTTTCTTGATGTTGCGCACGCTCGGTTCCGTCATGATGCGAAATTTGTCAGAACCAAGATTCTCGGCAGTGTTAAGCTAACTTGGCCGGGCAGTGGGAAGACTTATGATCTCGATGGAAATCGTCTTACGCAAGGCGCTCTGGTGTTCGAAAATCTCGAATTCGTGCCGAGCGAAGATTCGATTCTTGATTTGCGCGACCTCCCTCTTCATGACCAATGTGGCTTGACAGTATGTAATACTTCAGTTGAACATAGCGCTGGGCCAGCGCAACGTCTGTTTTTGACAGGCACTGATTGTCGGCTCATAAAGTTTCGTAACGTCCAATGGCCGATCTATAAGAGTAGACGCGTATCCGGAGACGAATTGCTCGAGCGAGCACACCCTAAGGGTGATAAACGGTCAAGTAACTGGAATGACATAGCCGTCACCTACCAGCAATTGACCATCCGTTACCGTGGCGACCTCGATCATCCTGGAGCCAACGACTTCGAACGAGGTATTTTCGAGGCCCGTCTCATGGCAGCCAAGCAAGTAGTTAAGCTCTGGAGATCCAGGTGGCTTCTACAACTCTACAAAGCCGCTTCCAACTTCGGGGGCAGCATCTGGCGTCCTGCATGGATTGCTGGAGTACTACTCGTTGTGTGCGCTTGGGTCTATGGCGGGTTCATGTATGGCGATTTCTTTGTCTTGCCTCGCAATTGGGACTTGCGCACGGCATGGGACAGCCTTGTGGCAGCAATGCGCGTGGTAAGTCTGGATCGTTCATGGTTCTCGCGAGAGGTGGACACCAGCGGTGCGGGGAGCTTTGCGCGGCTCGTGGTTTCGACGGTAGCGATTGTACAAACCGCCCTCACCGCCACTCTCGTAACCCTCTTCATCTTCGCCATTCGTCGGCGCTTCAAACATTCAGAATAAGAGGCGGCCGGAGGCCGCCGGAAGTAGCTACGGGTGGTATTGGCGCTTCAAATACCCGGAATAGACGGCGGCAGCACGGCGTTTCGTCTTCATTTCAGCATTTCGGCTTTTCAGCGTTTCAGCGTTTGAAAGAGAGGCTTGCCTCGCCCACTGCTGACTCTCCTTCAACTCTCGTCATTTTCCGCACGGATCCAAGCCAAACAGAATCACTCATTCCGCCCTGCCCGATCCGCTTGTCTCCCTGCCTAACCCCACAAAGATTCTGAAGCAACACTCTCCGCATTCTCCCGTTGTCTTTCGGCCATTCTCATAGTATCTTCATAGTCATCCCCGCTGTGAAAACCTGTTCGCACGGCGGAACAGAGCACACAAACCATTCATCGCAATATTCAGCCTTATGAACCCCGTCTTTCTTCATCATTTCAGCCTTTCAGTCTTTCAGATTTTCAGCATTTTCTTGAGGTAAGGGGGTTCGTTTGGTATAAAAACATTTTCCTGTTAAGACAGTATCCGCCGCGCTGCGCGGAAGCACGGAGCCTACGGCGGGATAACGGAAACCTGCGGTTGAGATTCTCCCACACCATAGGGGGCAGTGTGATTTCTCATCTTGTGCTAAAACACGAAGCGGGGTAGAGGTACAGGCCTTGCCAATTCCTGGTGCGGACGGTTCAGGACCGGATCACTACCAGAAATCTCACATGGCAGGGCCACATGGCTTTTACATTTGAAAACCGGCAGGAATCTGCGCCGCAATTCATCACGGATTTCCGGCGCGACCTTTGGTCGCCGCACGACGGCTGCAGCGTCGCCGATGTGTATGATACCGTGTTCCGCACGCGCGCCCTACAGCATCCCGAGGCGCTGACACTCGATTTTTGGACCCGCCATCCCTGCACACTCGAAGCGCGATGCCCGGGGATGCTGGGGCGGCGAGTGCTGGATGTCGGCTGCGGTACGGGAGAGATCGACATTCATCTGGCCCGCTCCGGTTTCGATGTGACCGCCTACGATCTCTCTCCGGCCGGACTGCGCATTGCCGAAGAGCATCTGCGCCACGAATCGCCTGCCCTGCAGCGGGCGATGCGCACCGTCCTTGGCACCCCCGGTCCTCTGCCGTTTGCCGACAGGGAATTCGATTCGGTGCTGCTCTCTCATGTGCTGGAACATATTGCTCACCCCACGCCACTCTTAAAAGAGATCGCGCGGGTGCTGAAGCCGGGCGGTACCCTGCTGGCGATGACTCCTCTGGGTCATGCCTTCGACGATCCGACGCACGTTCACCATTTCTCCGAGGACAGCCTGACCTCGCTGCTGGCAAACTATTTCGATGACCTGCAACTTAGCATTCTTGACGGAAACCGGCAACTGAGCGTGCGCTGCTCTAATCCGGAGGCCAGGCGTTATCCCCGCATCATTTGCCAGATGCGCATCAAGAATGAAGAGCGCTGGCTGAAGGACGTGCTGGATCAGATCGCGCTCGTGGCCGATGGAATCGTGATCTACGATGACGGCTCCTCGGACAGCACTCCCGCCATCTGTCGCGCTCATCCGGCGGTCATCGAATATCGTTACGGAAGGAATCCCCAACTCGACGAAGTCCGCGACAAGAATCTCCTGTTGAAAATGGCGCTCAGTCATCATCCGGATTGGGTCCTCTGCATGGACGGCGACGAAATTCTGGAGGATGGCGCTGCGCAGCGGATCTTCGCCGCGATCCGCTCCTGTCCGCCCGGCGTATCCACGCTGGACGTCGGCTTCCTCTACATGTGGAATGATCTGCAGCACTATCGCGCAGACGGCATCTACCGTCGTATCGTCCACCATCGGCTGTTCTCCGTGGCCGGACAGAATGCCGATTCCCTGTCATTCGCACCGTCGGGTTATGGCGGAAATCTTCATTGCGAGAGCGTGCCCCCCAACCTTCGTGGCCGCGCCGTGGAGGCGGACGTCCGCATCAAGCATCTCGGTTACATGGATCGCGAGGATCGTGCCCGCAAACATGCCTGGTACTGCAAACAGGATCCGCGCCACGCCGCACAGGGCTATTATGATCATCTGCTGGACCAGCCCTGCATGATCATCGAGGAGTGGCGGGACCGATCACGCCGTGCTGCGCCGGCGACGCCGCCCGCCCAATCCTCGCGTCTCACCCCCGATCAGGACAGGATGTTCCTCGCCCTCTGCGGGTAGTTTGGCGGCTGTGGGGGCAAACAGGAGCACAACGCGGACGGCCCACAGGCGGGAGGCGTCGTAGCGCATAATCTTGCGCCAGCCTCCTGCGTTCGATGAAATATAGCTCGATTGGAGTTATATACGTAAATTATGCGGCATGATCATAACGAATCATGCCCTTTCTGTCTCTAAGTTTTTTATTGCATCTCGGCCTTTTTTCGAGTATATTTAGTTCTCATGTGGACCCGGAGATTTTGCTCCGGTTTCACTGAAAACAGTTGCCCCCCTCGGGGCTCTTCGCAGGCCTCTGTCACGAGAAGGTTTTGGTTTTCAGGTCCTTTTTCGGCTTGGCGATAGGTAAACAGGTGGCATTATCGGGGGTACTGTCCCCCAAGTCGAGAAGGATTGGATCATGGTTAACATTTACGTAGGCAACTTGTCCTACTCCACCACCGAAGACGATCTTCGCAACATGTTCGAAGCGCATGGCAAGGTTGACCGCGCCAGCGTCGTCATGGATCGCATGAGTGGTCGCAGCAAAGGTTTCGGCTTTGTCGAAATGCCGAACGATGACGAAGCGCGCAACGCCATTGGCGCTTTGAATGAGACGGAAACCGCCGGCCGCCGCTTGGTTGTCAATGAAGCCAAGCCGAAGACCGACCGTCCCGCCCGCCGCGAACGCTACTAAATCGTTCTGACGGTTAGACGTCAAGGGCTGACCCCGCAAGGGTCAGCCCTTTCTTTTTCCTTCCTTCGTTTCACCGGGGGAGGAGGGGATTCATCCTGTCCCGCCTCCACTCATCCTGCCTGCAGCACTTACCCCGCTTTCCCTTGAAGCTCGTTCATTGCCGAGCCATCCTTAGTCATGGTCCTTAAGAAATCAGCAAGAACGGACGGGCGAAACGCAGGCGGCTTTGCTATCTTGTCTCCCGAGGATGACACACAACACACCTGCCGAATGAAAACAAACACCGAACAAGATTACAAAGAGCGCATGCTGCGCGTGCTGGTGCATATCCAGAACCATCTCGACGAAGCCGTATCGCTGGATGATCTGGCGTCCATCGCCAATTTCTCGCCGTTCCACTTTCACCGTGTGTTCCGCGGGATGCTGGGCGAAGGCGTCATGGAACACTGCCGCCGTCTACGGCTCGAACGCGCCGCCCAGCGGCTTAAGCAAAGCGAGGAACAGGTCACGGCGATTGCCTTTGAGGCCGGCTATGAGACTCTCGATGCGTTCATCCGCGCTTTCCGCATGCGCTTCGGCATGCCGCCCACGGAGTTCCGCAAGGACTGTGCAGCGAAAATTCAAAGCTTGCCGTCAGGAATCGGTTACCATCCTCAGACAGTGTTGCAGGATTTTGAACCTATCCGCAAAGGAGTTCTTGAGATGGATGTGAACGTCAGAAATGTACCGCCCATGAAAGTCGTCTTTGTGCGCGTCAATGGTCCATACACGCAATCCGCCGGACAGGCGTGGGGCAAACTGTGCAGTTGGGCAGGACGCAAGGGCCTGATGCGCAGCCAGCCGGTGCTGATCGGTATCAGCCATGATGACCCGGAGATCACGCCGCCGGACAAGGTGCGCTACGATGCCTGTCTGGTGGTGCAACAGGAAGTTGAACCGGAAGGCGATTTCGGAGTACAGGAACTGGGCGGCGGAGACTATGCGATTACCATGCACAAGGGTCCTTATGAACGCCTCGGCGAGACCTATTCCTATCTGTGCGGCCAATGGGCGCCGCAAAACGGCTACCGGCTGCGCTCGCTGCCGCCCTTCGAAATTTACAAGAAGGACCCCAGTGTCGCCAAGCCGGAGGACCTGCTGACGGAAATCTATCTCCCCGTAGAAAAAGTCGGTTAAGCTCCGTACTTATCGTTTGCTGCTTCGACCCCGGGCCGGTTGTGAACCGGTCCGGGGTCGCTCTTACAGGATTATCAGGTATGCTATGGGTATACTTCATATAATTAGCGCTTGCACTAAATATCCCGGAAATATTACGCCAAAGGCGAATCCGGCTTGCGAACTTGAGGTTTCCGGTTATCTTCCAAAATGGGAAGCTTGAAAGCATTCCTGCACCACCAACTTAGCCGGAGGTTCACCATGAAGAAGTTATGGATCACTTTTGTGCCTCTCGTACTTGCTGTTTTATTAACAGTACTGACCTGTGCCGCCACGGAGAATAATGGCCTGTGCCGAATCACAGCCACACCGACGGTATCGCACGCACGGCCGTCTCTGGACAGTCCGCAACCGGACTCCTTGTTTTATGACAACGGTGAGGTTCAGGCATTTTACACCAGCCCGAATTTGTGGACGCGCATTCGCTTTACGGCACCGTACAATCTGGAACTGCGCAGCCTGTATTTTGTGGCCAACAACCCGAACAACGTGGCCAACCCATGTTCCGTTTACGTGTATGCCAACAACAACGGAAATCCGGGATTGCTGATGCAGGCGTTCCGTATGCCCGGCAGCGTCGTGCATTTCGGAAACGACCTGCAGTTTCCTGTATGGAATGATTTTGATCTGCCCGCACCGCTGGCGTTTGGAGCAAGTGAGGACTTCTTCGTGGTCATGGGGCCGCAGGTGGGTGGTCCCCAGAATCAGGGTTGGCAATTTCTCCTCAATTTTGCCCCCCAGTCCGATCGCTATGCCATTGGCACTGCCGGACACAACGGAGCATTTACTCCCGCTGGCGGCAACTTTCTGATTCGCGCGGGCGTGGCCCCGATTGAGGGACCAAACCGCGGTTATGTATCCCTGATTTCCACCAGCCCGCATGAGTGGCACTACCAGTTGAATCATGTCGGCGGTATCATTCGGCGATTTTCTTTCTCGCCGGTGTGCCATGGAACCGTTGGCTCCGTGACGGGCGATGCGCAACTGGCAAACTGGAGTGTGACGTCGCACGGTGATTCGATCATCTTCTCTTCTCCGTTTGCCATGGTGGGTAATTCACTGGCGACCTTTGTCCTGACCAATGCGCTCTGCAATGATGAAGTGCATTGGCGTGTGGGCGACAGCACGGGTGTGGTGGATGGCCCCTGGCCGGTTGAACTCACGGCCTTCACGGCGGAACCTGTCGAAGAAGCCGTGCAGCTTCGCCTGGTTACGGCTTCGGAGCACGGCAACCAGTATTTCGAGATCTACCGCGCGGAAAGCGCTGACGGCAATTATGCGAAGATTGCGCAGCTTGCCAGTCAAGGGAATTCGGCGACGGAACAGACCTACAGCTACCAGGATAACACGGTGGAGCCGGGCCGAACGTACTGGTATTACTTGGCCGATGTCAGCATATCCGGCGAGCGCACACTGCACCGGGATTTGGTGCGCAGCGCCAGTGCAGGCCGTTCGGCACTGATTCATGACTATGCCTTGGCGGCATATCCCAACCCTTTCAACCCGACAACCACGCTGGACTTGAGCCTGCCCGAAGCACAGCGGGTGAGCGTGAAGGTGTTTGATCTGACCGGCAAGCTGGTGCGGACCCTGGCCGATGCGCCGTATGCGGCGGGAAGGCACCAGATCGCCTTCGATGCGGGCAGTTTGCCTTCGGGAATTTACATTGCACAGCTTCAGGCAGGATCGGTGAATCTGACTCAGAAATTGCTGCTGGTCAAGTAGATTCCGACAGACAGAATGACGAGAGGGCGACATTTGCATGTCGCCCTCTCCTGTTTCCGCCCAAATCACTATCTATTTGCTTTGCAAGGAGGCTGGAACAGGCCTTGACGTGTGGACAGAGTCGGGCGACGATTCGCAGCGCTTGAACTGACGGCCGGCGAAGCGGACGTCGACATCCGGCACGTAGCTGGAATCGTTGCTGAACAGCACGTCCGACATCGGGTTTACCCAGCGGTATCGCCACGCCGAAGCCCCGCGCTCCGGAGCGCCGGTAAAGGGATTAAGGTACCGCAGATGCTCGCCGGGGGCACTGAAGAGGGCGGAGTGGACCAGATCCGAAATCTGCCGCTGGTGCATGGTCATGCGATGGCTCGGATCGTCCAGATTCCGTCTTGTCTGCAATGCGACATCCGCCTGTGCCGAATCCGTCTGCATCTCCGTGGCCGCCCAGTCCGGGTTGCCGCTGATGGAAGCGAACGCGACTTCAAAGACGGAAACGAGACCATCGAACTCCGCAACAGGAGCACGATAGAACACGGTCTCCTTGTTGCCCCATTGCCCGCCGCCCATCTCTCCCCGGTCTTCAATTACGGCCAGCCAGCGCTCTTTGTAGGTCACGCCGCCTTCATCATAGGTGAGCAGTAGTGTGGCCGCGTCATAGCTGTATGTCAGCTTCTCCGGCCCGCCGCGCACCAGCCTGTTGTGTGCCCGGGACAGTTTTCCGAGGGATTGCCGATCAAGGATTCGGATGTTCACCGCCGTTGGATGAGCGACGCGGAGCGCGAGGTCCATCACGTACTTGGCGGCGTTCATCTTGGGGTAGACCAGCATTCCCTGATAGGTGCTGCCCGGTGGGAAGAGCTGTGAACCGGAGATGCGTGCCCGACGCGTATCGTAGTAGACAATGTTGGGCATCCAACGGATCATGGCGCTGCCCACACTGTCACGCTCTAAGGTGAAATCCATTTGCGGCGCGGCATACATGGGATTGACCGACGGCGCCAGAGGATCTCTGCGCACCACACCGCCATGGGAGATCCAGCCGAAAGGCAGAAGGTAGCTGAAGGCATGCTCGTGCGATTCCTCCATACGCTGAAAGGCGAGGACACTGTCCCGATCTTCCGCCCGAGCCGATTCCATCGGGATAGTGAGAGTCAAGACCAGTAAGGTGCAACACAATACCCTTTTCACGACCGTTTGACCTCCTTCAAATATCGACTCCAAGAATGTAATGCCTGCCCAGCCCAAATACAAGCTTGCCGTGAGAGATTCTCTGCCGCCGTGCAGCGGGCTGGCACGTCACCGGAATGGCGTCCGGCACCGCATGGGCAGACCGTCTATTGGCAGATATTTGAAATTTCCGTCTGATTCACTAAATTGTAGTTCATCCTCCCCGTCTAATTGGCGGGCTCCCGTCCACAAATTTCACTTCCATTCGTGCCCCTTTTCCGCAAAATCCTGCTTCTGACTGTCTATGTAATTATCGCCACATTGGTCACCACCTTTGTGCAGGTGCTCTTGCTGCGCTGGCATGATCCGAAAACCACGGCATGGATGCGGATGCGCGTGCGGGAGGCAAAAGCGCAGGGCAAGGACCTCCAGATTCACCATACGTGGATTCCGCTCAAGGCCATCTCACCGCCCATGAAGGCCGCAGTGGTGGCTGCCGAGGATGACGGCTTTTACCAGCACCACGGCTTCGACTGGGACGCGATGCGCAAGGCCCACGAACTGAATGAAAAGAAGGAACGCATCAAACGCGGCGGCAGCACGATTACCCAGCAGCTTGCTAAAAATTTGTATCTGTCGCCCAGCCGCAGCTACTGGCGCAAAGGCCGCGAGGCGGTGATTACGGCGTTCATGGAGTTGCTGCTGCCCAAGGACAGGATTCTCGAACTGTATTTGAACAGCATTGAGTTCGGTCCGGGAGTCTTCGGGATTGAGGAGGCCGCGCGGCACTACTTCAACATTTCGGCGCGCCAGCTTTCCCTGTACCAATGCTGTCAACTGGCGGCGATTATTCCCTCTCCGCTGCGCTACCGGACCGGCGGCAGCTATGTCAACCGCCGCGCGGGGAATATTGCGCGGATTATCGGCGGCGGAAATGCGGTGCAGGACAGCAGTTTTTGACACAAAGCTGATGGCATTGCTGATCAACTGCGCGAGGTTTATGCGGGGCCGGGCGTTAACTGTTGAAAATGTCAGACAGAAGTGGTATATTGAGCACCGTTTTCAGGGTTGTGCTGCGCAGCCAAGGTGTTGCAACTGGTCAGGGAAACTGTAAGGATAATCCATGGCAGATCCACGTTATTCAGATTTAGCGCGTGTTTTAGTGCGTTACTCCACGTTCGTAAAGCCCGGCGATCATGTCCTCGTCGAAGCGAGCGATGTTCCGGATGAATTTGTTGCCGTGCTGGTGCAGGAGATCTGCGATGCGGGCGGTGTGCCCGTGATCGAAATGAAATCGCAACTGGTGCAGCGCAAACTGTACATGAATGCGACCGAAGAACGCATGAAGCTGATTGCCGACTGCGAACTCTACCGCATGAAGAAGATGCAGGCGTACATCGGTGTGCGCGGCATTTTCAACGCCAAGGAATTGTCCGATGTGCCCGGCGACAACATGGGCCTGTACGAGCGCCTATGGCTGCAGCCGGTGCATCTCGATCAGCGCGTCGCCCACACCAAGTGGGTGGTGCTGCGCTTCCCGTCGCCGCAGATGGCGCAGATGGCCAAGATGTCGATGGAATCCTTCGAAGATTTCTTTTACAAGGTTTGCACCAAGGTGGACTGGGCCAAAGCCTCCAAGGCGATGGATCCCGTCGTCGAGTACATGATGAAGACCGACCGTGTGCATATCAAGGGCCCGGGCACGGATCTGAAGTTCTCGATCAAGGGTATTCCGGCCAAGAAATGCGACGGCCATTTCAATATTCCCGATCTGGAGATCTTTACGGCTCCGGTGCGGGATTCGATTGAAGGCGTGATTCAGTACAATGCGCCGTCTTCCAATCGTGGTTTCACCTTCGAGAACGTGAAATTCACCTTTAAGAAGGGCAAGATTGTCGAGGCGACGGCCAACGATTCTAAGCGGCTGAACAATATTCTGGATACGGACGAAGGCGCGCGCTACATCGGCGAATTTGCGCTGGGCTTCCATCCCTACGTGGAAGAAGCGATGGATGATATTCTCTTTGACGAGAAGATCTCCGGTTCCTTCCATTTTACGCCGGGCAATGCCTACGAGAACGAAGCGGACAACGGCAACCGCAGCGCAATTCACTGGGATCTGGTGCTGATCCAGCGCCCGGAGAAGGGCGGCGGCGAGATCTGGTTCGACGACGTGCTGATCCGCAAGGATGGCAAGTTCGTCCACGAAGCCTTTGTGGGCTTGAATCCCGAGAATCTGCGCAAAGACTGACAGAATTTCTGAACGGCTACTCAAAGCCGCCTTGTCTTCGGACAAGGCGGCTTTTTTGTGCTCTGATGCGGCAAGTTCTTGCCCGTAGATGGCTGGAACTGGACATGGCAGTCTATTATTATTAAAGTCTTACAAAAATTGAGGCGGCTGGTGTATTTCTTGCAAAAAGACAAGGCGATAGTCCCAACCACTTGTCATCGGGAGAACGTCCATGCTGGTCCTGAAGAGACCGCCCGCGCCTGTCCGGGAGACCGCGAGCAACGCCATTATCAGTCGCCCGGAAACTCGAGTGAACATGCCGCATATTTTCCAGCAGATTCCCGGATTTTTCGATTTCGAAAACATCTATCTGGAAGCAGTGGCCGAATTCGACGGCCCGGCTCATTTTGTGGAGATCGGCTCCTGGTATGGCCGGAGCGCCGCGTTTATGGCGGTGGAGATTATCAATTCGGGGAAAGCCATCACGTTCGACGCGATTGACACGTGGGAAGGCACGTGGCCGCGTCAAGGCAGTGAAAGCACAGATCCGAATCTGGTCAAATATGGAACCATGTATCCGAATTTTCTGGCCAACGTGTGGCCGGTGCTGCATGCCCTCACACCGATCAAGTTGCCGTCGCTGGAGGCGGTCAAGCTTTATCCGGACCGTTCACTGGACTTCGTGTTTATCGACGCCGCTCATGACTATGAGAACGTGAAGAAGGACATCATCGCGTGGCGGCCGAAGGTCAAGCCCGGGGGGATTCTTGCCGGCCACGATTACAATAAGGAAAACAGTCCCGGACTGGTGAAGGCGGTGAATGAATGTCTTCCGACCGCTGAGTTTGTCGCGCCGACCTCCTGGCGCATACGAGTGTAAAGGGAACAGATTTCTCTGCTTCTGCCGTTTGTAACCTACAGGCGTGTTCGCAGGCTAACCTACGAGCCTGCGGCACGTCATGAACCCGTCTATGCGAGTTACGCACTATGAATATTGATCCCAAGACCGGAATATGGCAAGGTGCGGACCGTCACCGGGTCTACGACCAGACACTGGCCGCATCCATCGTGGATTTCTGCCGCAAGCGGAACTTCAAGACTGTGGTGGATCTGGGCTGCGGCGCGGGCTACTATGTGCAACACCTGAAAGACGGCGGCCTCGATTGCTCAGGCTATGACGGCAACCCCAACACACCGCAGATTACCGAGGGGCTGTGCGGTGTGCTGGATCTGTCCAAGCCGATTGACATCGGCACGCGGTCCTGCGTCGTCAGCCTCGAAGTCGGAGAACATATTCCGGCGGAGTTCCAGGAAGTCTATATCACCAACCTGCTGAAGACGGCGACCGATTACCTGATTGTGAGCTGGGCGATACCGGGGCAGGGCGGACTGGGACATTACAATGAGCGACCGCTAGAGGAGATTATTCGGCGGATTGAGCGTGACGGAGTCTGGCGGTTCGACAAGGACACCGCTCTGTATCTGCGCAGCACCAGCACGCTGCCGTGGTTCAAGAACACCGTGCTCTGCTTTGAAAACATCAAGGTCAGCGCCAAGACGACGATTACGAAGGGGATGCGCGATTTTCAGCAGACGCGTCAACTGAACGATGAAGCGTTCCGCCGCCGGATGAAGGTACAGCCGGAAGCTCTGACGCTGGCCTTCTGGGAGAATCACTTCTGCACCAAGGAAGCCTGCGAGTCCACCGAGTTGCAAGGGCGCATTCTGGACTTCGGATGCGGCACGGGTGAGATCGATATTCTGATGGCGCGCCACGGGCGCGAGGTGGTCGGCTACGACATTTCGCAGATAGCGCTGGACACTGCGAAAGATCATCTGGCAAAAGAGCCGCAGGCGGTGCAGAACCGTCTGCGTTTTGTGCTGGGCGCCGGAAACCGGCTGCCGTTCGAAGATCAGTCGTTCGATTCCGTGTTCTGCAATCATGTGCTGGAGCATATCGCTCATCCCACCCCAATTCTGAAAGATCTGGCGCGGGTCCTCAAACCGGGCGGAGCCCTGCTGGTGCAAGTGCCGGACGGGCTGGCATACTATGACGTGATGCATTTGCGGTTCTTCCATGCCGAGACGCTGGAAAGTTTGCTCGGAGACTTCTTCGAAGAGGTGGACGTTGTGCTGCAGCCGGAACGCAAGCAGCTCAAGGCGGTATGCCGCAACCGGACGGCGACGCGGCACCCGCGAATTATCTGCACGATGCGCATCCGCAATGAGGAGCGCTGGATCAAGGAAGTATTTGACAGCGTTGCCCGCGTGGCAGACGGCATTGTCGTGCTGGATGACGGCTCGAGCGACCATACGCCGGAAATCTGCGCGGCGCACCCAGCGGTGGTGGACTACAGGCGACTGGACGAGGCGACACGGGATCAGCGCCGTGACAAGATGCTGGCGCTGCAGATGGCCATCGGGCAGCAGCCGGACTGGATATTGAACCTCGACGGCGACGAGATGCTGGAGGAGAGTGCGGCGCAGCGGATCTTCGACGCCGTGCGCACCTGCCCGCCGGATGTGGGAGTGTTCAAGATCGAGAGCCTGTTTATGTGGAATGATCTGGAACACTATCGCACGGATGGCGTTTACAACCAGCTCCTCCAGGCGCGGATGTTCCGTCTGAAGGGGCAGGACGTCTACGCGCTGCACTATGAGCCGACCACGTTCCGCGAGAACGGACACTGCACGCGGCTGCCGGCGGGGATTCGCGGCCGGGAGACCGACATTGACGTAAAGATCATTCACCTTGGGTATATGTATCCGGAAGTCCGGGCGCGGCGCTACGACTATTACCGCACGCGCGACCCAAAGGAATTTGCCCGTGGGGACTATGACCATCTGCTTGACCAGCCGCATCAGGTTCTTGCGGAATGGCACGAGAGGCCGTGGGGAAAAGCGAAAAGCGAAAAGTCGAAAAGCGATAATAGCACCGTGGCCAGAACGCTGCAGAATGCGGCAACCAAGCAGGAGTTCAAGCCGGACTACTACTATGCCAACGCGCGGAAGAATCTGTGCGACCTGGTTCCAGTAACCGCGAAGCGGGTGCTCGATGTGGGGTGCGGGCATGGCATGACGGGCGGGCTGCTGCGGGCGGAACGCGGGATCGAGGTGGTGGGGATCGAGATTCACGAGGCGGCGGCGGCGGTGGCAAGGCAGCATCTGTCGTCGGTAGTGGTCGGTGACCTCGAGACGATGGAGTTGCCGCTGGAGAAGGCATCCTTTGACTGTCTGCTGCTCGGCGATGTGCTGGAGCATCTGGTCAATCCGTGGCTCGCCCTCAAGAAGCTGACGCAGTATCTGAAGCCTTCCGGCAGCATCGTGGCCAGCATCCCGAACATCCGCAATCTTGGCGTGATGAAGAAGGTGCTGGAAGGGTCGTGGAGCTATGAAGAGTGGGGAATTCTGGACAAGACCCATCTACGGTTCTTTGCGCTGAAAGACATGCAGGCGCTGTTCGAGCAGGCGGGAATTGAGGCCAAGGTTGTGGAGATTGTGCGCGATCCGCTCTTTGAGCAGGAAATGCAAACTCTGCCGGAGGCTGCCACGGACGTGCGCGTCGGGCCGCTGCTGCTGCGCGCCGTATCACCGGCGGATCTGAATGAACTCACCGCACAGCAGTTTATCTTTACCGGAACTCTGAAGGATGCGCCGCTTGCGCAGGCACCGAAACGGATCGAGCCTGTGCCTGAAGTGTCGGTGATCATTCCGGTGTTCAACAACCTGAATTACACGCGGCAGTGTATTACGTCACTGTTCACGGTGAAGGAGGCTGTGCCGTTTGAAGTGGTGGTGGTGGACAACGGCTCAACAGATGATACCGCTCAGTATTTGGCGGAGCTGCCGTCGATTGTGCGCACGGTATCCTGCGGGGAAAATCTCGGGTTCGCCAAGGGCTGCAACGCGGGGGCAAAGGCGGCGCGCGGCAAACACCTGGTGTTCCTGAATAATGACACGACGGTGCTGCCGCACTGGCTTTCGGCGATGCTCGACTGCCAGAAGAAGGATCCGTCCATTGGGCTGGTGGGCAATTTGCAGATCTTCCCCGAAAGCGGCATGGTGCAGCAGGCGGGGATCATTTGCGGCGCGGACAACATGGTACGCAGCATCTACAACAACGAATTGCCTTCTGATCATCCGGCGGTGAACACGCCGCGTGAATTCCAGTTTGTGGCGGGAAGCTGCATGCTGATTGAGAAAGGCCTGTTCGAGCAACTCGGTGGTTTCGACGAGGCCTATCTGAATTCCTGCGAGGACATTGATCTGTGCATGAAGGTGCGGGAGGCGGGGAGAAAAGTGTTCTATTGCCCCGCAAGCCGCATTTACCACTATGAATCGCGCACGGTGAAGGGGCACGACAAAAGCGGCGGCAACTACCGTCTGTTTCTGAAGCGATGGGGCGGCAAGCTGGTGCGGGATGACGAAAAGTATCTGCGGGAGGACGGCTTTCTGAGGGAGCCGCCTCCATCCGAAAGCCCGGCGAAGGAAGCCGAGAGTGTGTCCTGTCCGAAGCCTGTTACAGACGGAGATCAACCTGTGAAAAGCGTACCTGCCGAATCCCTGCGCGTGGCGCTGTTGACGACCTACAATCAGCATTGCGGCCTGGCGACATATGCCGAATTCCTTGTGGCAGCGATGCAGGCGCAGGGCACAGAGCCGGTGATTCTTTCCGAGAAGAACGTGCCGCTGCGCGGCGCGGATGCAAGCCATGTTGTCCGTTGCTGGACGCGCGAGGCGAATGGCGGCGATGAACTGGTGGCGCAGATTCACAGGCTGGGAATCACGCTGCTGCACGTGAACCACGGCGGAATGTTTGCGCTGGATGGCTGGCTGCCCAGCGTGTTACGGGCCGTGCGGGCGATGGGAGTGCGCGTCGTCGTGACGTTCCATTCCACCGAATGCACCGTCGATGCCATGGGGGAGTTAGTGCGGCTGGCCGATCGCGCGCTGGTACACCATGCCCAGAACGAATTGGAACTGATTGCGACGGGCGGCACACCGGGACGGATGGATGTGATTCCGCATGGCATGCCCGCGGTGGAAAGCCGGGATCTGTTCGAAAGCAAACTGGATCTGCAATGGGATCCGGCAAAGAAGGTGGTCAGCACCTTTGGCTTTGTGGAGCCGCACAAGGGAGTGCTCGAACTGATTGAGGCGATGAAACCGGTGCATGCAACGTTGGGCGCGGACCTGCATGTGCTGGGAGGACCCCATCCAGCCAATCCGGACTCGCAAGACTATTTGAATGCCTGCAAGCAGAAAGCCGCCGACCTGGGACTGACGGCGGCGGTGCATTTTGCGGGAACCTATCTGAGCGATGAGGAGATTGCGCGGCGGCTGCGGGCGTCGGACGTGATTGTCATGAATTATCGCGCGCGGCGTTTCGAGAGTTCGGGAGCAGCCATGATTGCGCTGGCCAGTGGCCGGCCTGTGGTCAGCTCCTCCGTTCCCACCTTCGATTTCGCGCCCGCTCTGACATATAAGACGACGGATCTGCATCATCTGACGCTGGCGATCCACGAGACGCTCACGAATCCGTTTATCGCGCGTACGCTCCTGCGCAACGTCCGCGAATTTGAAGCGACTGCGCGCTGGGATAGGGTTGGCCGCAGGGTTCTCGACGTCTATCGGGCCGTTTTGAACGCGCCACCGCAGAGCGACGTGAACATGATGCATTACTACCGCTCGCATCCGGATGACATCTACAACGAACCGCTGCAGCGGGAGCGTGTCCAATGGCTGAAGAGCAGAGCACAAGGGCGGATTCTGGAGATCGGTCCGGCCAATGGCTATGTGAGCGAGTCTGTGGGCGGCAGTGCGGCGGTGGACATTAATCGCGGACGGCTGGCGGTGGCACAGGCGCTGCGGCCATCGGTGCACTTTCAGTACGGCGACGTGGTGAAGGGGCTGCCGTTTGCCAGGCACGAGTTCGATACGGTGCTGGCGCCGGAGATTCTGGAGCACGTGGAGTTCGAAGATGCGGTGTGCGCCCTGCGCGAGTGCGCGCGGGTGGGCAGGCGCGTGCTGGTCACGGTCCCGAATGCGGACAAGCCAAATTACGATCCGGCGCTGGTGCACAACGTGGAGCACCGCTGGCTGGTGAACCGCGAGACTGTGGACCGGCTGCTGGCGGAAGCGGGTTGTACCAGCTATGAGCTGGATACCTCGCCGGAAAATGATTTCTATCTGCTGGATATCCGCACCGATGAGCCGGCCCCGCGCGCCGTGATTCGCGCGCGCGCCGTCGAGCTTGCGGCCCATCGCCTGACCCTGCGTGAATCGCTGAATGTCGGCATTGATGCCAGCGCCCTCGATACGGCAGACCATGCCATGACCGACGGGCAATTGTATGCGTGGCATGTGGTGAATGAGTGGATGGCGGCCCGGCTCCACTGGAATTTCACGGTGTTTGGTAACGGCGCGTCGCCGCTGTCGCCCGCCGTTGCGCAACTGGCACAGCATGCGCGCGGCGGCTATCTTCCTGCCCAGCAGTGGGCGTCACGGGATCTGGATTGCATGTACCTGTGCGACCCGATGGATGCGCAGGCGGACAAAATGCTGGGCTCGTTGCTGGTCACTTCGCCACTGGTTGCGGCCGCTTTCGAGGATCTGGTTCCTCTGCGGTTT
This sequence comes from bacterium, assembly GCA_036504735.1. Lineage (NCBI taxonomy): Bacteria > bacterium. The sequence continues at coordinate 131,861 of DASXUQ010000019.1, read as the reverse complement.
GCGGATGCCTATCTGAAGAGTGCGCCGGATTACAAGGGACATTACCTGCACCTGCTCAGGCTGCTGAAGGAGCGGTGCGATCTGTTCCTCTGTCCGTCGCAGAGCACGGCGCAGGATCTTCAAGCTTATCTGGAGATTCCCCACGGCAGACTGCGGATTGTGCACGGCGCGCCGGTCAACCGGCAACAGCCGGAGCGGAGTCGTTCGGAGCAGGTGATGCAGCGGCTGGGGCTCGGCGGAAAGAAGTTCTTTCTGTCGATCGGCAACGCGGCCTATAGAGAGAATCTGGCAGGATCGTTGTTCGCCCTGTCTGCGGCACGGCACGTGACGAACGAAGACGTGCGGCTGGTCATAGCCGGAGAAATCACCGACATGGGCCGAAAGGCCATTCTCGCGGCGGCTCAGGATTGTGCGCTGCCATCTCAGGCGCTCGCATTCACAACGAGGAGTGATGCTGCCGCGTTGCGTGGTGAGGCTCAGGCCTTGCTGAATCCCAGTTTGTGGGAAGGGTCGGCGCGGAGTCTGCTGGATGCGATGCAGTCAGGACTGCCGGTCATCGCCGGAAACAATTCGGCACAGGTGGAGATCTGCGGCGATGCGGCTCTGATGATCGCGGCGGAGAACAGTGAAGAGATCGCGCGGGCGATGCTGAGCATTGTGCAGAATCCAGCGCTGCGCGAGGATCTGTCCCAACGAGGCAAGGCTCAGGCCCAGCGGTTCACGTGGCGCAAGGCCGCGGAGAAGACCGCCGTGTACGTGGCGGAGAGCCTGTCGCGGCGCAGGCAACCGGAGCGGCGCATGCGCCCGCAAGGACAGCCGGTGCAATAGATAAAGAGGAGATTCGTTTGGGAGGCAACGAAGAAGACGGGCAAGGGTCCGTCTTCTTCTATTTGGAGATCAGGAACGGGAGAGGAGGGTGAGGACTTCAGTAGCGGGAGTCTGGGGAAAGAAGTCGTAGGGTTGAATTTCGACGGGGACAAAGCCTCCTTGCGCCAGGAGCGTCAGGTCACGGCCAAGGCGGGCGGGATTGCAGGAAAGGTAGGCCAGCCGCCGTGCTTTAGAACGGTTGATCTGCGCGAGAATCTCCGGATGGGCGCCGCTGCGGGGAGGATCGAGAACAATCAGGTCCTGTTCGCGAATTCCGGAAACGCGCGAGGGGAACGTGCGCAGCAGGTCTCCGGGGATAAATTGAACGCGGCTGATGCCCTGCTGCCCGGCCAGTTGTTGCATAGTCTTTTCGGAAAGGCGGGAGAGTTCGAGCACGTACAGGGGACGCTCCGGTCCGGCGGCGGCCATGCCGAGGGCGCCGAAGCCGCCGTACAGGTCCCAGACGCGCTCATAGTGCTGCTCACGGCTGAACTGTTGCAACCGCTCTCCCACACGATTTGCGGCGGCGGCATTGGCCTGACAGAAGGCGGCGGGATGTACGTCAACCGTTTGCCCCAGCCATTCGGTCTGCATGGGCAGCGCTTGCTCGGTGTGGGTGATGGGTTTGTCGTAGCGGACGATGCCCGCGAGGGAAGACTCGGCAAACCAGAGTCCGCCCGGCGCGCAAGGAGCGAGCTGTTGTGACCAGAAACGCGTGATGTCGGGAGTCACCGTGCCGGGAATCATGACCAGCAGTCCGGCTCCGGCTGCGGTCTGATGGATCTGGATTCGGCGCGGGAGGGGAACCAGTGGTGACGGCAGACCGGCAAGGGAACGGGTGAGCGCGGGCAGACATTCGGAAACCGCTTCAACGGGCAGGTAACAGGTGCGGATTGGTATGCCGCTTTCCTGACGGGACTCGGTGCGGAAGCCGACTTCGAGCGCATCGCCGCGCCGCCAGACATTCAACGAGATGCGGTTACGGTATTTCCAGGGAAGAGGGCCGGCTACTGTAGGCAACACCGTGATGCCGCCCGCCGCCTTGCGCAGAGTCCGCTCGACCAGATCGCGCTTGTGGGAAAGCTGCGCGGAATCGTCGAGACATCCCCAAACGGACCCCTGGCACGTATCCGCATGGGGGCAGGGATGCGGCCGGCGCAGAGGTGACGGCGTGATGATGGAGACGATATTCGCGGAAGGCGGTTTGCTTTGCGGCAGGAGTTCGAGCAGCAGTTCATCGCCCGGCATTCCGCGCGGAACAAAGTAGACGACGTTCTCGATGCGGACGACGCCGCGGCCATCGGTGGACAGATCCTGAATGGTCGCGGTTGCTTGAAGAAGAGACATGGGGAGACCGATTACGGCTGGCGGACGAAATGGGGCATGGAGAACGGAATCTCGAAGGCAAACTCGACGATGCCGGCAAACTCTCCCTCTTCCTGCCATGGCACCTGATAGATAAGCTTCTTGACGCCGTTTTTTTCGATAGTGTAGATGTGTGAGGTATGCTCGGCGAGCATTGTTTGAAACACCGTGCGCGACGGTTCGGGATGGCAATCGAGCGCATTCTGGCCGATCAGCATGCGGCCGCCATCTTTGGCAAAGGTGTTGACGGCCTTTTCGTTCATGTCGAGGATTTTGCCTTCCCGGTCACAGACGGTGATGGAAACCGGCAGGTTTTCGGCCCAAGGGCAGTTTTGCATAGCAGGGAATGTGGTGGGTGGGGCGTGTTGGGAGACAAGATAGGGCATTGGAGAGGGAAAGTCAAGCTCTCCTCTCGCCAATGCCCTATTCAAACGATGTCCCGGTAGCCGTTACTGTATGGCAAAGACCCGGTAAAAGCGGTGTCCCGGCAACACGGGAACAGTCGTCAGGAATGTGGTGTCGGGGGTAATCACCTCCAAGTTCCAATTTGCAAAATCAATGCTCGATTCGACGCGATACGATGTGGCCGTAGGGACAGGACGCCACTGGATCCGGGGTTGCGCGGGATCATAGACCGCGAGCAGTTGCGGCGCGGGCGGGCCACCGTCGAAGGGGTGTCCGCCGTCCAGCGTGACCGCATAACTGATGAGCACGGGCAAAATCGGCGTATTGCGCAGCGTCCGCACCGCGCTGTCCATCGGGCAGCTTTCGGTTCCCACGGGAAAGTCCTGGGTGAGTTGCGCTGAATTATAGTACATGGAAGACGCGTCGGGTGAAGGGCCGTTCCAGACCCGCACATAGAACCTGGAACCGGTGTGCAAGGCAGGTTCTGATCCGTTGCCGAAGCTCTCGATAAGAATAGCCTCGGGCGAGTAGAAGGTGTTGGCGGAGTGGGTGAAGGATGCGGGATTCATGGCAAAGGGGAGCCCGGGATTCACCGCGAGCTGATCATCGCCGCCGGGAAGTCCGGTCGGATCGGGCGGATCGATGTGCCCGTTGGGGCCGGCGAGGATCACCTGCACCAGATCGCCTTCGGCAAAGCCATAGTTGGGAATGTAGCCGCTGTAGGTATCATTGGCCTGACGGCAGCCGAGATTGTGCAGCGTCATGTAGATGAACGTGTCCTGCGCCGAAGCAGGCATTGTCAAGCCAAGAGGCAGACAGAAGAGTAGGACGCGGTAGAGTTTCATGATCATTACTCCCGCGTTGGGTTATAGGTCCAGTCGAATGTGGCCGGATAGTTGACCTGAATCAGCACCGGATGTCCCACGCGCATGCTGTCGAGGGTGCCGATCCAGCCGCTGGTCGAATCACGGCGGGCGATTTGCCGCGTGGTCAGGTCAAGGATGATATCGCCGCCCTGCCGCATGTTCTGCGACCAGTGAAATCCGCTGGCGGTCAGCCCGACACGGTTGATAGGATGGTTGCCGTTCATGCGTGCGGCAACGATGCGGGTATTCTCCCGGGGCATAGGGAGGATATAGGTTACGGTATCGAAGGGAAAGCCTTCCAACGTCACTGTACGCGCCTCGTGGCGGTTCATATAGAGGAAACCTCGCCCATTGCGCAGTGAGACCAGAAAGCCTGCCCAACGGCCCGTAGTGTCCCGATAGGCGTAGGTTCCGCCGACGGTGACGTCAATGATGCGGTCGGCTGTTGCCACACCGCCGGATGTGATTTGATTGCCGATACTATAAGTAACGCTGTCATTGCGCTGGCCGTTATAATAGGGATAGTACGACATGGCAAACGGCGTGTAGCGCGGGACCGTCAGGTTGCCAGCCTGAATTTGAACATCGTAGGACTGCAATGGGCCGGGCTGGGCGGCAGCACTATGATTGAACACCTCGACAAGGAGGAAGGATAATAGAATAATTGTCGGCGGCGACTTGAAAATTTGGATTAGTTTTGTTATAGTTTGCATAAGGTATTTGCTTAAAGTGAACATTCTAATTGAAACCTTGGGCAATATAAGCGGGAAACGGCATCAACGCAACCGCTTTCGCTGTGGAGCAGAAGATGATGGGGCGGAGACAAACTTGCAAGGCAACTGACCCGGAGAAGGCTCGAAGGTGGCCAGACTCGCGAGCATTGAGTGCGCGCTAAGTATTTACTATTTAGACGTTTATTGTTTTGTTTTGGGCGAACGTCCCGGAGAATGAACCGAAACTTTTCGGAAATATAGAAGTGACAAGGATTAGACCGGCGAAGCCGGTACGCGCTGACTTGAAGCGAGCCAGTGCGAAATGCCCCCGGGTGTCCGTGCATCCGGGGGTCATTATTGTTACAGGGGGTGGAGGCACGAGTTGATCCGAGTTGTTCTCCGCCTCCAATACGGTAAACAGAAGACGGTGTGGACATGAAGGAGTAATTTAGACTTGTTAGATTGAAAACAAGAAGAGCGGCATAATTCGGTAATTTACATTGACAAGATTGTCATCAGTAGCTATATTTGCGAGAGCGAAAATGCTTAGGGAATATCAGACCGCCTCTTATAAATTCCGCTTTATGTTTGTCTTTGTCGGGTGTTCCAGCGGCGCGTGGTTTGACAGAGGATGAACAGATCGCCGTGTCGAGCAGTGGACGGCAGGGTGAATCTGGAGCGAAGGTATTGGAACATAGTGATTTGATGGAAGGATTGAACGATTTTCCGGTATGCTCACGACGGGGGTGACTTATTCGAAACGGGTTATCACGTTTCTTCCCCGGACTTGCAACCGGTTTGACCGTGCTCTGCGTGACGGGATTAGGCTGGGCTCAGGGGAGCTTGACTATCGAACCGCGCCTGGTTTCACTGGGGAGTTTTTCCGCGCAAAACCCGGGAAGCAACCAGTTGAATCCGGGGACGACAACGGTACGGATCAGCAGTGCGAATCCTTGGTCCTTATACGTGACGCTGGTGCAGCCGCCGCGGCGGCTCTCGGATAATTTGGAATTGCCCCTCGAACGGGTGCAGCAACTTTTCCCGGATTTGTCCCAGCTCTGCGGCTATATTCCTGTCCGTCTTGATTACGGTCCGGGGGAAAGTGACGAGCAGGTTATCAGCTATGACTGGCAGGTTGCGCAGTCGCGGATTGCCGAATATCTGGATGAAGCGGATCCTCCCGGAATCTACTGTTTTACGGTGCGGGTGGAGCTGCAAGCGCGCGACAGCACGTCGATGGGATCGGGAATTCTGCTGGTGACGGAGTTCACTGTTCAGCCGCGGGTGGAGATCGAACTGATCAGCAGCGACTGGGTTGTGCCGGTGGAGCATCCGGGGGAGCCCGCGGAAAGCGAACCGATGTACCTGCGCGTGCGAAGTAACTGCGCCTGGGCACTCGAAATGATATGGGGGGGGGACTTGTATACGCGGGGCGGCTTTCGCCTCGAACGCGACCGGCTCACATGGCGCGTAGAGCCGGGGCAGGATTGGCAGAGTATGGCGCCGGATTATGTTCCTTTCCGTTCGGGAGCGGTGGTTGCCGCCCATGGCAGTGCGCCACCGGCATTCACGCTGGCGGAGGTGGAGATTCCCTTCCAGCTTCGCGTGGCGACCGACCGGGTCACGGTTGCCGGAAACTATTTGCAGGACATCAAATTCCGCCTTCATGCGGATAACCCCGCGTCAAAGTAGGTTCTTCAGGTGAGGACGGCGATGCGGCGGGGCGCTGGCTTTAGTAACCGCGATTAGTAACCATTCGATAATTCAAGCAAGGCGTGTTTGTATGCACACCGGTCGGCACGGACATCCGATCGAAAAATTGAAGAAGTGATAATTTAAGGAGGCATTCTCATGCTGGCTCGCTTCGTAACCTTTATCGCCGTTGGCCTGATGCTGATCACGGGTTCCGCCTTTGCGGACACCACCAGTGCAGCTTGGGGTCATGTGTATGTCGCAGTCGTCTCCAACATCGCAGTGTCGGTGGTGACGGCCAATGTCAACCTGGGCTCGATCCAGACTGGTATCTTCCCGGGCGAAATTACTTTCCGCGTCGATGCGAATTCGGAAGCCGTCAACCTCAGCGCGGCGGCAACGGCCCTTTACAAGGGCGATGATCCCACGGACCCGACCGTAACCCCGATCCCCCTGTGGCTGACCACAGGCGCGTTGATTGAGCCGACGGATGCCTCCCCGCTTCAGGGCGGCAGCAATGTCGGTATCTACGAGACGCCGTTCAACTATGACGGCTTCCTCGGAATGCAGACGAACTACATCCCCTTCGAGTCCAGCCAGATGGGCATCTTCTCGCAGGATGTGTTTGTGACCGTCGCGTGGAACCAGGCGAACCCCGAAATGCCCACAGGCGAATACTCGGGCTTTGTCTGCCTGTACGCGTCCGTTCACGTGTTTTAATCCCACGTGCGGGCCGCTGTTCACGGGCAGCGGCCCGCACCCCGGTTGTAATCTCTCATGCTGAGTTGTCCGTGCCGACCAGGGTGCATAGAGATACAATGTGAGGGTTTTATGTCAGCCGGAGAGGTTTGCACCTCCCGGCTGTCCCATACTTGGAGGAATTTTTCGTGCCGTTCAGCCGATGGATGTTTCCGCGCCGCGCCCTGTTCGCGGTACTGTTCTGCCTTGCGGCCACGCCGCTGTTTGCCGTACTGCGTGTGTCGCCCGCCGTTATCGAAGCGAAGTTCGAAAATGGCCGCGCCTCGGGATCCTTTACGATCAGCAGCACCGATGCCCGCTCCGTGCGCTTGCGCGTCTTTCCGGTGCACTTCAAATTGACCGTGGCAGGGGATCTTTCGCTGGTGCCGATGGACTCGACGTCGCTGGCCCCGTGGATGAAGATCACCCCCCGCGAATTTACGCTGGAGCCCAACTCCGAGCGGCAGGTGCGCTATGCGATCATGGCGCCGGATACGGTTCCCGACGGAACCTACTGGGGCGGATTGGAGTTTCTGCCGCTGCCCTCCCATCAAGACTCGCTGGATGCTCAGAGCAGGATCAAAGCGATTGCCATTGTGGTTGTGCCGATCATGGCGGATAAGGGCCGGCCAACGTATCAGTGGAGCCTTGATCCGGACTCCATGCGAAGCGTTGTGACGCCCAGCGGCGTCATGGTCGTCGCAAAGGTGGAGAACAGTGGAACGGGGCGGATTGCGCAGAAGGGTAAGTACGAAGTGCGCGACGCAAGTGGAGCCGTGGTCAACAGCGGAGATACGGACCGCCTGTCGGTATTGCCGCACTCCGAGCGGCTTCTGAAAACGGTGCTGCCACGCACACTGCCGCCCGGGCAGTATGAATACATGGTGACGTATACGTCCGAAGTGGATGGCAGCAAGCTCACGGGGGCGTATCACTTCGATGTCCCGGACACGTATCCCGACCCGCCTCAGAAGAGGTAAGGTGATCTTTCCGATCCACCGGCCAGCCGCAGGGCGCGCGCAATGGAACGCGCTCGGCGGGCTGGCCGTGCTGTGCCTGACGCTTGCGCTCTGGGCACCGTGCCTGTTCGGCGAAGGAAGCGAGAAGATCGAGACCTCGATTGCCAGCCTGAAGATCCGCGGCCAGAAGCCCTACGAAAAACTTGTGCTGACGGATCTCGATATTGTCATCGCCAACGACACCACGAGGGGAATACCTCTGCGGCGGCTGCTAACGGCAACCGGCCTGTGGAGCAAAGAGGTCGGGGACACGCTGTTTTTCCGCGACGCTCAAGGGCGGGACTGCTGGCTGACTGCCGCGGCAAAGGTCATTCGCTGCTCGGGCGAAACCAAGGCGGTGGCTGTGCGGCACGGGGTGTCTGACGTCACCGGGCAATTGGACTTCTATCTGGCTGAAGCGACGATCGACAGCATCTTCGACGTCCAGTTGCAGTGGGATGAATCGCGCTACGAGTACAGCGGAACGACTCAGCGGAGCTATCCGGTTTGGCGCGACAATGCGGGGGCGCGGCGGCGCAAGACCGGCGGCCGGACGTCGATGCAAATGGTGGGCGTGGAGCTGCCGGAAATCCAGCCGCCCTCGGGTCCGTGGAAACTGGGTGATCCGTCGATCCATTTTATTCAGCCGAGCCTGGTGATGAACCGCATGTCTTCCGGTGATCTGTTGATGCAGAAGACCCTTGAAGGGCGCGGACGGCTGGCCGGCGGACGGTGGGGAGTGCGGCTGCGGCAAGGGAACACGGATTTCAAATCGCAGGTCAGCCTCGATGAGTTCACGCTGACGCATCGCCTCGGCGATTTCGAAAGCACCGTAGGTGATGTAGACCTGGGAATGAGCGATCTGGTCTTCCCACACCTGCGGCTGACGGGATGGGAGTTGAACGGTCTGGCCGGACTGGATTCTTCGAGCCGCGACGATGACCGCAGTAATTTTGGCCGTACGGAACGCTATTTATCCCAGACGGACATCCGGGGAACGGCTCCGCTGGGCAGCAAGGTGGAACTGTACGTCGGTGACCGGTTCATCGACGAGCAGAAGGTTACAGAACCGCGCGGCGCGGCAGGGGATGGCATTTACCAGTTCCGGGGAATCAACCTTGCGCGCGACCTGCTCAACAATACGCGCACGGTGGTCACCGAACCCGACGGTAAGATCACCGAGCACACCGAAGAGATGGTCGGCGCGGGATCTCTGTTGCAGAAGGGCCAGACCGCCGTGATTCTGGGTGTGGGGTCACGCCGCTTCACCACGCAGGACTTCTGGGCGTTGCAGGGGCGGTTCTATGGCGGACGCGTCATGTATGGCTTGACGCCGTACTGGAGTGTGGGAGTATCGGGGGCTTACGAAAGCCTGTTCAGCCTGCCCTACCTGCGGAACAGTGTGGACACGCTGCATGTCACGCTGACGGAGCCTTTTCCTTCCTCGAGCTATCATGCCGGCGTGGAAAACCGGGTGCTGCTTTTCAGAAAGCACCTGCTGACGGCGGATGTGGCGGCCAGCCGCACGGATTACGACAGGCTCTACGGAACCAAGGATGTGCGCAATCCCGCGGCAGGGGATTCCGCTGTCGGCGCGCGTGTCCGGCTGAACATGCATGTCTCCGATGCCCTGAAGTTCCAGCCTGAGGTGTTCCGCTTCGATCCGGGCTTCTTCGATGGCACCAATCCTGCCGTGCAGGACCGGCAGGGCTATGTGATGGCGGGGCGCGTGCTGTGGGGTGGGTTGTCCTTGAACGCCATGCACGGCCAGGTGCAGGACAATATTCGCCACCGGGCCAACGCGACCCGCTGGGAGTCCTGGCAGCACGTGGATTTCAATGTGCCACGGATTGTGCCGCGCTCGACCATGCGGATCGGCCTCGACAGGCTGAATGCGTGGCAGCGGCCTTCGGTGTCGTCCACAGGCACCGTCTTTGACGGCGGGCCGTGGAACATCGCGACGGTCGGTGTGAGTTCCACGCTGCTGCGGTTTGTGGATCTGCTGGGGCAGGTGTCCGTGGGGGACAAACTGGATGAAGGCTCCATCACCGATCTGCGGCGCGGGTTGGCGCTGCCCTATTCCGCGACCGCCTTTCAACGAGGATGGAACGTGGCCGCGGGATGTCCATTGATGGACAATGGCCGCCTGACGATCGGCCACGACGCTTCGCCCTACCGGCAGCGCTCCTCGGTGACGCATATCCTGCGCGCCGCGGGGAAGAATCACTGGCAGTGGCGATTGGACGGCGGATATGAATGGGACGTGCGGAAGCCCTACTTTCAGGTGCAGCCGGAGTATTACTTCGAGAGCAGCGGCTTCAGCCGCGTCTCGGCCATGGTGCGCTACCAGCGCAATGCGTGGATGTTCTCGGTCGGTTTGCAGCTTCAACCGATTATCAGTTTTGTGGGAGGGCGCCCGTGGGTCATTCCGCACTCACGCTTAAGCCCGGGGAACGGCGGCGTGAAGGGCATTGTGTTTCTTGATGCCAACGGCAATGGCCGCCAAGACGCGGATGAGCCCGGAGTTCCCGATATTCAAGTGCTGGCGGAAGGCGGGCGGCATGTGACCACCGGAGATCACGGAGAGTTTGTTATCAACGCCACCAGCGCGCGGCGGCGCGTTCGTGTGTGTCTCGACCCCCGCGCCCTGGCTGCCACCTACAGCGCGACCAATGGGGCTCAATGGGCGGCGATTGAACCGGGAACGCTGACCCCCGTGTCGCTGGGGATTGTGGAGCCGGGTTCCATCTCGGGCTTCATCTATGGCACCGACATGCTGGATGCAAGCAAGTCACGCGGATTAGGCGGCGTTCGGGTTATTGCCCGGGACAGCACCGGCGCGACCAAACAGGAGTCCATTACCTATATCGATGGATCTTTCTATCTGGGCAGCTTGATGCCGGGAGATTACGTGGTGGATGTGGATCCTGTGACGCTGGCGAAGGGATATGTGCGGGGGAAACCAACGGAGCCGCTGCAAGTCCGCGCCGGGAGTCATGGCAAGCTGGATTGGAGCGGCATCACGCTGCACGTAGACTATGACCGTTCGGTTATCGAGCGCGACAAGAAAAAGTGATGAGCAGGGAAAGCGGGATGGATGCGCGAAAGCGGGCCACCTTCAAGGAGGCCCGCTTTATTTTTGAAAGGGGAGGCCTGGCGGCGTTCAGCCGTCCTGCTCAATCTTTATATCGTAATTGCGCTCCTCCCACTTGGCGGGTTCCTGCCAGTAGATGGTAAAGCGCACCATTTGCCCTTCCTGGAGCGCGTCGGCAGGAAGATCGCAGTAGTGAATGCCAAGGGATGTGGCGGTCGTGTCCGTCTCGGACGTGGTGGCCCAGTCATCGAGAGACCAGCGCACGCGGGCGGAAGCCAGCAGTTCGACGCGAAGCTTGAGGCCGGGATTCATGGTGCGCAACTTGTTGTTGAATCGCCAGCAGGCAAAACTCGCTTTGGTCTGGTGGCGGCGATAGCGGTCGACAGTGTGTGCCGGCATGTCGAACGTTGTGCCGTCGCTGATCGAACGGGTGAGCCGAATATGCTCGGAATGGGCCCAGACGAGGGGCATGGCGGACCCTGATGGTCTGCCGAAGAAGAGTTCCCGTTCGGGAAGGTCATCCGTGTCCCAGATCTGCTCGGGAATCAGCCCGACATCGCTGGTGAACTTTTCCATAGCGTCGAGCAAGCGGGTCGCTTCCTCCACATTGCCCGCCTCCAGTTCATAGTGGCCGCGCTCACCGGTCAGGAGCGGCCACAACCGCCCCGTCCCCGTGCCGTCGAAGGCGCTGCCGTCCTCGTGTTCGCCGTAGCCATCTCCGTTATACCGGTACCAGCACGGGCCGTTCTGCGTGTTGACTTTCAGCAGGTGATCAATCACCTTGACCGTATTGACAATGCGTGGGTCATGGGCGTCACGCAATCCAAACCGTACGAGCGCCAGCGCGTCGGTGCTGACGATGTCTTCTGCTGGAATCATACTCTGTCCGGGCGGGCGGTTTTTGATCGGGACGTATCCCGAATGCGGCGACGCGGCCTCCCCCACATCCGGCGGCGCGATGCGCACGTAATAGCCGTCTACGCCGACCTTTTGCGCAAAGCCTGTGTTTTTGACGTAACACCAGCGTTCGATATTCTGGTTCCAGCAATCGGCGGTTTCGCGCAGATATTTCGCGTCATCCGGGCGGTTCATTCTTTCCAGATACTCGGCGGCCACCAGCAGCGCGGCAATTTCCACGGCCAGCGTGGAGGGCGAATAGCCCGCGTCCTCTTCCCAGCGGTCCTGTTGCGTCACCGGCCCGTTGCGCACAATGAAGGATGCCGCGTGGTGCACCATCTGCAGGTAGGCCTCGACATCTTCCTCGCGGATCGCGTGTTCCCGGCGAGCGAGTTCCAACAGCAGAATGGGCAGCCCGATCTCATCCATTTGGATGCCCGTCCAAAAAGAGCGGCCATCCAGCCACATGTTCTGCGGCCAGAAACCGTCCTTTTCCTGAGTTGCGCGCAGATACTCGAGGGCCAGCCGGACATCTTCGCGCACGCCCGCTGCCAGCATGCCGCACACGGTTTCAATCAGGTCACGCACCCATACGAGGTGGTAGCCGCCCAGATCGTCATCGCCGCGGTTCTGCCCCCAGGGAACGGAAAGACTGGCAATGGATGCGCCGCAGGCGATCTTATCCGAGTGTATACGCGACACCGCGAGGCTAAGTTTGCTCATCTCCTCTTTGCCGGCGCGACTGCCGGTCTGCTCATGGGAGTTGAACCAGTCTTCCCACTGGCGGACGTAAATGTCGCGGAGGTTGTCGAAGTCGGATTGGATGGAGGACAGGGCGCGCAAGGCGGCCTCGGTGTGGTTTCGCCCGAAACCGATGGCAATGGTAAACTCGCCGTCACATGCATCAGGAACGATTTCGCCGGTCATGGCGACATTACCGTCTTCGGCGCGCTGGTATTCCCACGTCATTTTTTTATGCTGATCCGCGTCCTGCCAGCCGTCGGAATATCCGACAAAGCCTACGGATCTTTTGGTGAAGGGCAGAGAGCAGGCCATGGCCAGCGCGATTTCATTGCGCTCGGCAAACAGCATGGGTGTCCCTTTGTAATCGCCAACCCACGCGGTGTTACCCATGCCACGGTTGGCGATATGGGGTGCAAGCAAGGCCAGCAGAGTGAAGTCCTTGATGGCGCGGCGCAGCGGGCGAAAACGGATGTGTTGCAAAACGACGTCGCGCCAAGGGTCGCCGATGCATTCTTTCTCGATGACATATTCCCCGTCCAGACTGGTATTGACCAGATGATAGGCAGGGACTCCCTCGCGCATCAGATTCACCGTGAAGGAGCAATGGCGCTTCTCTTCGGAAAAGTAGTTCTGACCGTCGACAATCAGCAGACCCATGTCGCGGGTGCAGGCGAGGTCGCTTTGCGGATAGTAAATTTCGTTCAGAATGCCGTGGCTGAGGGTAAAGGTGACGTGGCTGAACGGGCTGAGCGATGTCCCGACGCCCGATTTGTTGCTGGACGTCCAGCGGGGCGTGATGCCCGGCCAGCCGGGGGCAAGCGAAATGCCGTCGGACATGGATAATGTCCTCCTGAAGTGGGACTAAGAGGTTTCTGACCACTCGATTACGGTCTTGATTTCATCAGCCTCGTGGCTCTCGAAGGCCTGCGTACTTTGTCCGGGCGTGTACCGGTGGGTGATCAGGGCCTGGACGAGACTCTGCCAGGAGCGCATGGCGGATTGTAAATCCTCTACGGCCATCTGGAAATGGTCCCGCGCGGCATTGACGCTGCCCAGCATCACCTGATTCTTCAGGACGAGGCGGCGGATAATCTCCGCGCCGTCGATTTGCAGCGGCCGGTCTCCGCCGGGAATTCCGGTCAGCACATAGACTCCATTGTCGCCGAGAGCATCCAGCAGATTCAATTCTACCAGCGGCACGCCCGTAGCTTCGAGAATCAGGTCCATACCGCCGGTCGTATTTCCAAGCTGTGCCGGGGTAATCGTTTTGCCATTGACGTATTGGCCGCCGATGGCGGTGAGCCATTGAGGGCGTGTGGTGGAACTGTCGACGACATCCAAGCCGTAGACTATCGCGCCGCGCAATCGCAGCGTCATGGCCGCCAGGAGACCGATGGGGCCGAGCCCGGCGACAAGGCAGCGCTTGCCGAACAGCCAGAGTGGGGTCGATTGAAAATCGGGAAGACGCGCGGATTGCACACGCACGGCTTCATCAATGGCCTTTTCGGAAACCGAGAGTGGTTCGAGCAACACACCCACGGACTCAAGGTCTCGCGGCACGCGCACAATGTACTGTTCCTTGTCGACGACATGTTCGGTCTGATAGCCATCCTGTCCCCAGATGCCGCGTTCCGTGTATTTACCCGTGCGGCACATGTCCGGGCGGTTCATGAGGCAAGGAAGGCAGTTGCCACACCCGCGACGCACGGTGAAGACGGCATAGTCGCCCTTCTGAACTCTGGTAACGGCGCCGCCTGTCTCTTCCACCAAACCGAACATTTCGTGGCCGATCACCAGATCCTGCTGGCCGGAAGGCGCTTGGGCGCGTCCTCCCGCGTCTTCTTCGCGATCCGTGCCACAGATTCCTACGCGAAGCACCTTGATCTTGATGTCATCCTCCGCCTCCACGCGCGGCTCGTCGCGTTCCACCAGCTTGACTCCGGCGACAGAGGGCGTTATGGCTATAGCCTTCATGAGCGGAGGTACTCCCTCTGGTTGCTTCCATTTTGATCGGAACCGTCATCAATTTTATACACGATTTCACGTGCAGGAGTTTCAGCAAGGTTTTCCGCGCGGAAGTTTCCGGTCGGCAACAGACAGAATCTGTGGAGCTAAAGCGCTTCATCGCTCGTTGAAGGGGTAAGATCAGGTGTTTTGGTTGCCAGGTAAGCCGATGTGTCACATCAGCCGCGCAATGCCGTGTTTGGTGTTGACAATCTATTGGTTTTACACTATCTTGTCATGGTCAGCCGGTGAATTGCGTAGGGATTGAGTGCAAAAGTGGTAACTTCCGACATGGCAAGTGGTGGCAAGGACGGTTTCAGGCATGACGCTTAGACGACTACTTAGCCGTCTTGGCCCCGTATTCAGTGTCCTGCTGTTTGCTCTGGCCATCTGGGTGCTGGACCATGAACTGAAGACGGTTCATTATCATGATATCATGGCGCAGCTTCAGGAAATCCCGTACGGATCCCGGTGGCTGGCCATTTTGTTCATGGTGCTTAGCTACTTCTTTCTCACGCTCTATGACCTGCTTGGTACGCGGTACATTCGACATCCGCTGCCGATTGCGCGTACCAGTCTGGCTGGGTTTGTCAGCTATGCCTTCAGCAATACAGTGGGCTATACCTTGCTGACCGGTGCGCCGCTGCGATTCCGGTTCTATACATCGTGGGGACTGTCGGCCTTTGAGGTCAGCAAACTGGTGGGATTTGCCGTACTGACTTATTGGGTAGGTCTGTTCACGGTTTCGGGTGCAACGTTGTTGACGCATCCTGCTGCGGTCTCCGATATTCTCGGGTTTCCCGTGGGGGGCGTGCTGGGAATTGGCGTTCTGCTACTGCTGGTGGTTGGTGGTTATCTGACCATCGGCGGGTTGCGGGTGAAGCCGCTACGGATTCGCGGCGAGAAGATTCCCATGCCACCGTTGCGGTTGGGGCTGGCACAGGTTGCCGTAGGATGCTGCGACTGGCTGTGTGCGGGCGCGGTGCTTTATGCCTTGCTGCCCGCCGATGCTCACATTACCTATCCGGCCTTCTTTGCGGTGTTTGTGATCGGTCAAACGGCGGGAGTCATCAGCCATGTTCCCGGTGGACTGGGCGTCTTCGAGACCATTCTGGTTCACACACTCTCGCCCGCTATTCCCGCCACGAATTTGCTGGCGACGCTTGTTCTGTACCGCGTGATTTACTATCTGATTCCCTTGTCGGCGGCGGTGCTGTTTGCGGGCGTCAATGAATTTCTGGTGCATGTTGAGCGGGTGAAGTGGGTTGCGCGTAAGGTGGGTCAATGGCTTCCGGGAATTGTGCCACAGATTCTCGGCTGGGCGACATTCGTGGGCGGTGCGGTGCTGCTGTTTTCCGGCGCCACTCCTCCGGTGCATGGGAGATTGTCGTGGCTGCGGGATTTTCTGCCTCTGCCCGTGATTCAGTTCTCGCATTTCTTCAGCAGCGTTGTGGGCGCAGGCTTGCTGGTGCTGGCGCGGGGAATTCAGCGGCGGTTGGATATCTCCTATGTGCTGACCCTTGCGCTGCTCGCCGCCGGAATTGTCTTTTCCCTGCTGAAGGGTTTGGACTATGAAGAAGCGACGATCCTGCTGGTGATGCTGCTGGCTCTCCTCCCGTGCCGGCGTTACTTCTATCGAAAGTCATCGCTGACCAGTCAGAGATTCACTCCGGGCTGGCTCGTGCTGGTGGGAGCCATTCTGATCGGATCGGTCTGGCTGACGTTCTTTTCCTATCGTCATTCGGGATATACGACCTTCCTCTGGTGGCAGTTTGCGCTCAGGCCGACCGCGCAGGGAGCCTTGCGCGCTGAGGTGGGTGCCATGATTGTCCTCGTGTTGTTTGCTCTGGCCCGCTTGATGCGCACCGCGCCGGGTGAGCCTGCTCGGCCCACGCCGGAGGAGTTGGAGACAGCCCGGCAGATCGCGGAGAAGTCTCCTTCAACCACGGCATGGCTTGCCCTCATGGGAGATAAGTCGCTGCTGTTCAATGAGAGCAAGACGGCATTTCTGATGTATCAGGTGGAAGGGCGAAGCTGGGTGGTGCTGGGAGATCCGGTGGGACCGACCGACGAAGCCGCGGAACTGGCGTGGCAATTCCGCGAGATGGTCGAACGCAACGACGGCTGGCCGGCTTTCTACCAAGTCAGCCAGGACACTCTGCCGCTCTATATTGATTTGGGTCTGACCTTTACTAAACTCGGCGAAGAGGCGCGCGTCCCCTTGGCCGAATTTGCGCTTGAAGGACGGACGAACAAGAATTTGCGGCACACGTACCAGAATGGTCAGGACGAGGGTTGCGCATTCGAAGTGTTTCCAGTCGCGGCGGTGCCGGATTTGCTGCCGGAACTGAAAAAGGTCTCCGATTCCTGGTTGGCGGCGAAGAACACGCGGGAAAAGGGATTTTCGCTCGGGGTTTTCGATGAAACCTACCTCAAGCTGTTTCCGGTAGCCGTCGTGCGGGTTGAGGGAAACATTGTCGCCTTTGCTAACGTTTTACTCGGATCGGATCACGACGAGATTTCGGTTGACCTGATGCGCCAGACCCTGGAGGCGCCGCCCAGTGCCATGGACTTTCTGCTGATCTCCCTGATGCTGTGGGGCAAGAACGAAGGGTATCGCTGGTTCAATCTGGGCATGGCGCCGCTTTCCGGCCTGGGGGACCATGCGTTGACGCCGTTGTGGGCCAAAGCGGGAGCGTTTGTGTTCCGGCACGGCGAGAATTTCTACAACTTCAAGGGTCTGCGCCGCTACAAAGAAAAGTTCAGGCCGGTCTGGCGGCCACGCTACCTGGCCTC
This sequence comes from bacterium, assembly GCA_036504735.1. Taxonomy (NCBI): domain Bacteria; species bacterium. Next base: position 114,682 of record DASXUQ010000019.1, on the reverse strand, counting down.
GCCGGGCGGATTGGCTCTGCCCATCGTGGTCACCAATCTGGCATCCCTGATTTCAGGGGGCATTAAAGGAGTCGTTTCAAAATGAAATACCTGTCTGCGTGCGCGGTTCTGCTGTTGCTGTGTCTGGGTGCCGTTCAGGCCATGACTACCGACACCTTGAGTTTTGGCCGCTTCGGAACGGTGCATATTTATCGCGAAGACAATCCGCCGAAGGACGTGGTGCTGTTTGTCTCGGGTGACGGCGGATGGAATCTTGGCGTCGTGGACATGGCGGCGCAACTTGTCAAGCTGGAAGGGGCGATGGTCATCGGCATCGACATCCGGCACTACTTCAAGCAGCTTCAGGCCTCCGATGCCCCATGCCTGTATCCCGCCGCAGACTTCGAAGCGCTCAGCCAATTTGTGCAGAAGAATTACGGACTGGAAACCTATCGCACGCCGCTGCTCATCGGCTATTCTTCGGGAGCAACGCTGGTGTATGGGCTGCTGGCTCAGGCGCCGGCGAACACATTCGGCGGTGCGCTTAGTCTCGGATTTTGCCCGGATATCGAAATCAACAAACCGCTGTGCAAGGGCGAAGGCCTTGAATGGGAGCCGTTGCCCAAGGGCAACGGTTACAATTTGCTTCCGGCTCCCAAACTCTCGCACCCGTGGTACGTGCTGGAGGGTGTGATTGACCAGGTGTGCGATTATCCGGCCACGCAAAAGTTTGTCAATTCGGTGCCGCACTCGAAGATCGTTACCTTGGAGCACGTCGGGCACGGCTTTTCCGTAGAGAAGAATTGGATGCCGCAGTACCTTCAGGCTTTCAGAGACTTGAGCGCCGCGCAGGCGAGTACGGCACCGGCCATTCCCGCGGCGGTCAGCAGTGACAGCCTGAAGAATCTGCCGCTGGTGGAGACTCTGGCAACCGATACCAGCGGCAGCACGATGGCTATTATGCTGTCGGGTGATGGCGGCTGGTCGGGATTCGATCAGGGAGTATCGGATGAGTTTGCCAAGCGCGGAATTCCGGTGGTGGGTGTGAATGCGCTGAAATACTTCTGGAAGAAGCGCAGCCCCGAAGAGTCCTCGACGGATCTGGCGCGGATCATGCGCTACTACATGGCCACATGGCACAAGACCCGGGTGGTGACGGCCGGCTACTCCTTCGGCGCGGACGTGATGCCGTTCATGGTCAGCCGCCTGCCGGAGGATTTACGCAGCCGCGTGGCACTGGTGTCGCTGATCGGCCCATCCCATAATGCGGACTTTGAGTTCCATGTCACCTACTGGATGCACGTGGAAGGCAAAACGCGCTGGCTCACGCTGCCGGAGGTGCAAAAGCTTAAAGGCATGCGCGTGCTGGCCATTTGCGATGAAAAGGATTCGGATTCGTTGTGCAATGACCTGCCTCCGGACGCGGCGCAGGCGGTAATTCTCAAGGGCGGGCATCACTTCAACCGCGACTACGACACTATTGTAGACAACATGATGGACGCGCTGAAATAGCGGCACACAGTGAGAGATAAAAGCAGCGGAGGCGAACGGTGACGTTCGCCTCTCTTATGTTTGCGCAGCGCGCAGTTGGGTGATAAAGGACGTGGCCGCATTATCCCATGTGTAGTGGTCCTGCGGAATCCTTGACAGTGCGCCCGCGGCAAGCCATTGCAGCTCTTCTTGCCGGCGCGATAACCGCACGCAGGCTTGCGCCAATTCCTGAGGGGAATCCCATAGCCAGCCGTTTATGCCGTGGTCTACATGTGCGCGAACATTGCCGCCGTTGCAGGCCAGGATGGGCAGGCCAAATGCGCGCGCCTCGGCAAGGGCCATGCCGTAGGTCTCCATTGGGGCAGCGGAGATGAACACGGTGCTTTGCGAATAGAGCATCTGCAATTGCTCTGGCTGCATAGCACCAGCGTGGCGTACGCGACTGCTCAGTGATGGCCGTTCACGGATCAGCCTCAGGCACGACTGTGCGTAGTCCGGCTCCATGTCGGCGCGTCCGGCAATGACCAACTCCAGTTTATCACGCGGCAACAGCTCTTCTCCAAATGCCCCGAGGAACTCCCGCAATCCTTTGCTGCGAACGAGATTGGAAACTATCAAGCCGTGAAAGCCCTCCCGGCTTGCCCGTGCACCGCCGGGGGTTATGACCAATGCAGGCCGAACGACGAGAATGGGTTTCGTAAAATGGTGAACGCGAGTCAAGTAGTCTCTGCTGAAGTCGCTGGTCACGAGCACACCATTGAGCCGCGTAAGGACAAACCGCTCACGATCCAGAAGCCTGAGCCGCACGGGCTTGGGCAAGTCGTGCAGCATACTGGGCAGAAGGTGGAGAATCAGGAACAGCGATGGGGAGGGGGGAGCCACAGGAAGATAGTCATGCAGCGCATCGAGCAGCAAACTGTCTACAAACGCGGTTTTGGACGGTGGATGAGCGGCGAACGCAGCCGAATCCACTTCCCGGATGCTCAGCCCGCGCGCACGCAACGCCGCGAGGAGATGCCGGTTGAACAGATTGCCGCCGGTCGGCAGGTCATTGTGCCCGGGCAGCACAAAGGCCAAGCCGCTCTCAGGCAACGGGCGCGGTGTAACTGGCAGAGCCGAGGTCGGATTCATGCAGGGTAATCTTGCAAGAGCCCTTGAACTTCACGGACACCCGTCGGAGCAGTTCGTCGTGGACATAGCGGGCCAGACATTCCGTTGTGGTATTTATTCCCTTGAATTCAGGCAGATCATCGAGGCAGTGATAGTTCATGCGGGCCAATACATCACGCAGCGCCTGGCCGGCATGGCCGATTTCGACTACCACATTATCTTCATTAAGCTGCGGACTGAAGAATTCGGCGTCCACCACGTAGGTTGCGCCGTGCAGATTGCTTGCGGGTCCGAAGACGTCACCTTTGAGTGAGTGCGCGATGAACATCCGGTCGCGGACACAGACACTGTACATCAGTCACCTCTCTGGGGATATTCCACGAGGATAGACAAGCAGTCCGACGGCATGGTCAGGAGACGGTCGAAGACTTCAGGCAGTTCTTCGAAACGCACCACATGGCTGATGTGCTGATCGAAAACCGGATCACAAAGCAACCGCGCGGCCAGTTCCCGGCGGCGCTGGCGGCTCCAGCGGGTTCTCATGGCAGCGGGAATGGTGGAGACCTGCGAGCACAGAATAGCCTTGCGGCGGCTGTGGAAGGTGTCGCCCAGCCACAGGTGCACATCGTGTGTGCCGTACCAACTGAGTTCGATCACCCGCCCTTCTGTACCGAGGCTGTCGATGGCAGACTGAAGGCCTTCGGCAGTGGCGCTGGCGTTGAAGGCCACATCCAGATCGGGATGCTGAAGGGGTTCATAGAGCGCGAAACCCATACGGGTTGCCAGACCGGTCTTGTGCGGATCGCTGTCGGTGACGTAAACTTCCGTGCCGGGGATGCCAGAGAGCAGCCGCGCCACCAGTGACCCGATGATGCCGAATCCTGCCACAAGCGCGCGGTCTCCGACATGCACGCCCGAATCCCATACCGCGGTGATCGCCGTTTCCAGATTGCTGATCAAGGTCGCCCGGGCAGGAGGGAGATTTTCCGGAAGCACCAGCAGATCCTCGCAACGCACCGCAGCCAGCGTCTGATGCGGATGCAACACATGCACGCGTTTGTAGAGGAGGGATTCCGGCCCGGCTACGACCTCTCCTACCAGCGAGTAACCGTACTTGACGGGAAAAGAAAAACTGCCGCCCATATAGGGGCAACGCATCTCCTCATGCAGCACCGGAGGCACATCCCCGGAAAAGACCGTGCGTTCGGTGCCGCTGCTGATGGCGGAAAACTGTGCCTTTACGAGACACATGTCCGCTGCCAGAGGCGGGACCGTCTCTTCCATGATCTTTCCGGTGTGGCGGTCCTCAAACCATAAGGCATGGGATAGCATGACGTCCTGCTGGAGTTGGGAGAAGTGGTTACACATCAGTGTAACTTGCTGAACCGTTATTTTCTCCGCGCAAGCTCTGCGGCACAGGTGGGAGCAAAAAAGAGCAGGCTCTCCTGCGGTGGGAAGCCTGCTTGTGGCCGGGAGATCCTCCTGTGTTGGACGAGGAGAAGCGCGCCTGTTTTGGCGGGCCGTCAGCGCTCAGTGCACGACGTGACCCGCAGTCGGAGTTTCGACCTGCTCATGCTCGTGCAGTTCAAGATGCCGGGTAATGTCGTGAACGGCGTTCATAAGCAGAGAGAAGCTGATGTGATATGCCGCGATCAGAACACTGGCTCCGATCACCACGATACCAGCGAGGCGGACGGCGGTTGACCCCAGGACCAGCATGGCAATGCCGGTCAGTGGACCGAACACCGCCGCCAGGTAGCCCAGAGACCCGAGGACTTTGGCAATACTGTCAAATCGCTGCCAGGAAAAAGGTTCTTCCATAGCCACCTCCTTTTCCGCGCAAGTGGGAAGTCAGCTCTCGATAATCGCTTGAGCGTCTCTTACACTTGAGGGAATATTTGTTGTTGGCCGGTGAGTTTCCTGCCAAGGGGGCAGGAGCCAAATCAGAAACATCAAGATTGCAAAGGGAAGCAGGAACAGCAGAAGAGCGGCCAGTCCGCCTTCCCGTCCGATGAGCCCGAGTTTGTAAATTGTAAAGCCGCGGAAGCTTTTGGAGAAAAGCTGGCCGCCGATCACCACGTTCCAGCGCATGAAGAAGATACCGACTTGCACGAGAAAGCCCACGAACCAATAGATTGCGAGACGAATGGGCTTCGAAACCCGCGTGACCTGAATGATGCCCAGCAAGGCAATCGGTATCAGTGTGCCCAGCAATATCTGGAAGATGATGTGGGTTTCGAATAGGCGGCCGTGGACCAGCGCATAAAGTACATCGAAGGACTCTTCAGATGCATACGTGCGCTGAATCACGTCGAGCCCTTCCAGCGCAAAGTCTACAATGAAGGCATAGAACAGATAGCGGCCCAGAGTGTCAATGCACTCCATGTCGGGTGTTATTTTGCGCAAAACATTCGAGACGAGGAAGATCAGCATCACCAGCGCAATGCCCGAGACGATGGCGGAGAAGAGGAAGATGACCGGCATGAGCACGCTGGACCACCACGGGTTGGCCTTGATGGACCCAAAGATGAACCCCACATAGCCATGCAGCAGGAAGGCGGAGGGGATGCCGATGACGGAGATGACGCGAATCGCGGTCTCATCGAAGCGAACGACCGGCTCGGAGACATCGCGCACTCCCAGCGTCAGCCACCCGTAGAGTCTGCGTTTGCCCCCCGACCCGGCATTGGACCACACCACAAAGTCCCGCCGGTACTCAAACCAGATCTCGAGGATCAGCACCACCAGCAGATACCACATATACACGAAGCCGAACATCGCCATCGCGGAGGTGACATGGGGTGTGACCAACACCTCCCAGAAGCGCCACGGCTTGGAGAGATGCGCCAGCAGCGGCAAGGGCGCGGCAATCAGAAAGGAGAGCGCGGTGATCAGGGCCAGGCGGTACGTGGGCCGCACCGCGCTGACACTGAAGACCCGCTCGAGAGACGCAAGGATGAAGGCACCGGCTACAAGTCCGGTCAGATAGGGGTAGAGGACAATGAGAATGCTCCAGTGGAGTTCGGACTCATTGGGATAGATGTAGCCGACCACACCTTCAGCGGCATGTTGAATTACGGCAAGTGTCTCCGTCATCAGCGCACCTCCTTGTCGATGCCGTAATAAAACACCTTGGGATACGTGTTGAGCTGCTGCTTGAGGACGAACACCTTGTGGTCATGCAGGTACTTGCGCAACGGGTCGTTCGGATCTTTCAGGTCGCCGAAGATGCGGGCGCCGGTCGGGCAGTTCTCCACACAGGCAGGTTTCAATCCTTTATGAATGCGGTGATAACAGAGCGTGCACTTGTCCGCGGTCTGGGTGACCGGATTCAGATAGCGCGCGCCGTAAGGGCAGGCTTGAATGCAGTAGCGGCAGCCAATGCAATACGACGCATCCACCAGCACCGCGCCGTCCGGTGTCTTAAAGGTTGCGCCCACCGGGCATACTTGCACACACGGCGCCTTGTCGCAATGGTTGCAGAGCTTGGGCACGAAGAACGCACGATCCGGTGTGCGGCCACCGTCATCTGCGGGGAAGCCGTCATAGCCGCCGTTGGGAGAATCCACCACGACGTCGTCCTCATACTCCCGGTATCGCTCCACCCACGTGCGGAAATAGGTGGGCTCCTTAGGTACGCTATTCTCCGCTTTGCAGGCGACGACGCAGCGGCCACAGCCGATGCATTTCTCCACATCGACGGCCATGCCCCATTTATGCAGGTCCCATTGTTCTGCCACGTGCGCCTCGGCGGGTGGCGTCTCGGTGGCCCCGGCGGCGCTTGCGCCGAAGCGAGCGGCGGTAAGCACAACGGTGGCCTGGCCGAGGAGCTTCAGGAAGTCACGCCGCGTTTTGCCACTCCCGGTCTTGGCGGCACAGGTATCGCAGCCTTCGGGAAGGATGAGGTCCTGATGATCATTATTCGGCATGGTCAGCCTTCTTATCTTCTTCCCGGAATTCCTGCGGGTTGTGAGTAACATGACAATCGGTGCACTGTTTCTTTCCCGCATGGTCCTTAACATCGATTTGCGGAAAGCTGGCGGGGCGCGCCGCATTTTGAGCGTGACAACGCACACACGTCTGACCGACAACCGGGAGGATAATGTTCTCCGCTGTGGGGTTGTCCACGTGATCACTTCCCGGACCATGGCAACTCTGACACGAGATGTGCACATGCGGGCCGGCGGCATTTTGCTTGGCCTGGTCCTCGTGGCATTCCGCGCAGGTTGCACGGGGAATGAATTTCACGGGAGCCGATGCCAACTCGGACAGGGCCTTACCGCGGTAATGCCCGTACTGGTAAAAGGAGTCCGGCTGTGCTACCCATCGAACCACAATGAACAGCACAACAAGGAGTCCAAAGGCAATCATCAAACGCGAAAGCTGTGGAGGCATGGACTACCTTAAAAAAGATTGCGGCAGATTCGATTTTTTATGGTTAATGTACGTTAAACACAAGAGTTGCGAGGTGAAATTGGGAGCACAAAAAAACCTCGCCATTTACGATCTGGCAAGGCTTCAGTCTTCCCGCTTCAAAACCTCTCCGGCGTGCAAGCGCCATGAGCAGTATAGCCACCGAACTTCGTCCACGGCACTACCTCGAGGGTAAAAACCATTCACGTGACGGCTCGTGGAATATATACGAATTCGGGATCTTAGTGTCAAGAGTTTAGAATAACATCATGAAAGTTAAAAACATCACGATGTTACAAAACAGACACAAAAAGTCCTATATATTAGGATCTTATAAAACTTCCTGTTATGAGTGTCAGTTAAGAAGGGAAATGGCCCTTTCAGTTTTGCAAGCGAATTCCCAAGTTCCTGCGGGGAGGCGAATTATGACCTGAAAGTCGTCTTAAGCCTCCCTTTTGATTATCAGCCCTTTCAATGGGCTACTTGGCAGGAACGGGATGGCTGGCGCTATCCGCTAACAGGGCATCGAGACGCGATTTCGCGCCCTTGTCGGAAGGGTGACGCGACATCCAGCTTTCCAAGAATGTGCGAGCCTTCGGCAGCGCTCCGGACGCCGCATAGACCTGCAGCAGAGCGCCCACAACTTCGCCGTCATCCGCATTGTACTCCAAGGCACGCTCCAGATAGCGCGTGGCGGGCTCATAGGCGCGAGCAGAAGCCAACTGCACACCGACAGCATACAGCACATCCCGCGTAGGATTTCGGCTGACAATACTGTCCAGCATAGCTGTGCCCCGCGCGGTATCGTTCAGCACGGTGTAATAGGTCGCGGCCACTAACGCCTGGGTCTCAGGCGGCAGGTCTTTCTGACGGACAAGGCGGTCCAGCCGCAGGCGCAATTCTCCGGTTCGGCCCAGTTCCTCATACATTTTCCCGATTTGGACTTCCAATTCAGGACTGTAGCTGGGGCGGACATCTTCGGGGATCCGGCGCTCCATCTCTTCGAGCAATGTGAGCGCCTTTTGCGAATTGCCGAGCCTGTCGAAGCCAGTTAAGCGCCCTTCAAGGTTCGAGCCTCTATCAACGGCAGGTACAACCATGCTGTCAGGCTGAGTCATGTAGTAATATGCCAGTTGGAGAAAGGCAGAGCGGTAGTTGGACAGCAGGCGGTCCACATTATCGTCGTAGTGTACGCGCGGGTCATTGATGCCTCGCATGTGCCGGTCATAGACCTCCAGCACGTTCCGCTTCAGCATATCAGGATCGAGAGGGGAATCCCCTTTGGGATCCAGCCGGAACACCAGTCCATCCATACTGAGAAAGTCTTTCAGACCGATCATGCTGGAGGAGGGCACCGTTACCGCAAAGTAGAACGGTTTGGGCACGGGTGTCTTGGCAGGATCGAAATTGCTCCGCAGGATGTCCAGCATCATGATGTCCTGTACGCGCAGGAAATTGGACGTTCGCTCTTCGGAGGGTTGATCCCGGATGGGAACATACATGGTGGCGGGCATCACCCATTGCATCTTTCCCTGCGGAGTTGTCAGTTCCACTTTCTGCTTGTCGGGCGGCCAGTAGCGGGATAACAGGGCCTGGACGTCCTCGGCGTCGAAATAACGGTCAATGTAGTTGTCGCTGAAGGAGATGGGTACGCGCGGCTGATTGTCCCGAAGCTGCTTGATGTACCAGCCTGTGTTGACCAGACTCAAATTGACAATCCGCACGTCGCGCCGCACCTGTTTGACCTCCTGCATGTACCATACCGGAAACGTGTCATTATCGCCATTGGTGATCAGAATCGCGTTGGGCGCACAGGAGTTCAGCATGTTGTAGGTGTAATCTTCGGCTACGTAATTGCCGCGGCGGGAATCCATGTGATAATTTTTCCCCAGCAGCATGACCGGGCTGAGCATCAGCAGCAGAACGGAGAAGAGCGCGGCGGAAAGCACGGGACGGTTCGCCGCCTGCGTCTTGCGGACGAACCATTCAATCGCGGCCATGGAGCCGATGCCGATCCAGAGGGCAAACGCAAAGAAGGAGCCGACATACGAGTAGTCCCGTTCGCGGGGCTGGGGGTCCTCCTGATTCAAATAGAGCACAATCGCCAGCCCGGTCATAAAGAATAGGGTGAAGACAATCACCCAGCCGGGTTTGTCCTTCATGTACTGGTGGACAAAGCCCAGCAGTCCCAGCATGAAGGGCGCGCAGGTCAGCAGGGCCAGCAGCCGCAGAACGCCGCTGGGTTGGTCTGCCAATAGTCCCAGCACCGAGTATTGGGGAGACACCCCCGCATCCTGATACTCGCGTTCGGGCGCGCCTTCCCGGCCAATGAACTGCCACCAGAGATACCGAAAGTACATCTTGTTGACCTGATAGCGCCAGAAAAAATCGCCGGCGCTGTGATAGGCCGGGTCGTTGTTCCAGATGCGCGGAAAGATGGGGCGGCTGCCGTACTGCTCGCGGTTCATATAGGAAAAGAAACGGGCGGGATTGCTGGGATTGTTTTCGTTCACTGCCGGATTTCTTTCGGCGCGGATAAAAACATAGGCGTACGTGGAGCAGCCGACCAGAATCAGAAGGGCGGCGGCCATGACGACGCCGGTCAATCCGTGTCCCTTTCGCCGGGCCCAGTTGAAACCGTAGGCCAGTGCGGCGAGGACTACCAGCGGCATGACCAGGCTGATGCGGCTGGCAAGGGCCGGCAGGTACTTGACCACACCCGGGTAGACCACAAGGGTGATCAGCATGGCGAGGATCAGCCAGCCGATGAAAGACCCCGCCGTTGGCCGGCGCAGTCGAAAGTAGATAATCAGCACCATGGCGGGAATGGACAGCACGGACAGTAAATGTACGCCAATGGCCAGACCGACAATCAGGGCAATCAACAGCAGATAACGAGCGCTGTCCGGTTCATCGGCCTTCTCATACCACACCAATGCCAGCCAGACACAGAGCGTCGTGCAAAACAGGCTCGGCGTAAAGAGAATCGCTTCCACCGAGTTGAACCACATAGAGTAAGACCATGCCAGAGACAACGCCCCAATGACGCCGCCGGCACAGAGGGCAATGCGATGCGGTATGGACTCATCCGGCCCGTGGAGGTGGTGAAGCAGGCGGACGATAATCAGATAGGCGAACGTTACCACAAACGCGCCCGTTACTGTGGCCAGATAGGAGCAGCGCACCGCAATGTCTGTGGAGAGTGGCAGCAGGGAGAGAAGGTGCATCCATAGAATGAAGAGCGGCGCGCCGGGCGGATGTGATACTCCCAAAATGGTGGACACGGTCACGAACTCGCCCACATCCCAGAAGGAGACGCTGGGCGCCATGGTGATTCGATACACAATCAGCGCGATTACAAAAACGGCAAAGGCACATAGCCTGTGCAGATCCGGTTTCCATGTGCGAAAGGCGGGCAGGGAAATTGTCATTGGCAGGGTTCCGGCAAGTTTCGCCGCGATGCAGCGTGAACAACGCGTTTCTCTTCACTTGATTTAACTCGGCAGCGCCGGAAAGGATCACAATTGTGGAAAACTTATAGCGGTTCATCGCCGATCATCACCAACAGAAGATGGGCATTGTTGATAAATAGAGATTCACTGAGCATAGCATGGCGCAGGGGCGGGGACAACAAAAGAGGAGCCACCTTGCGGGTGGCTCTGTTGATTGGGTTCAAGCTTCGATGATTTGTGAGGCAGGCGCGGATTGTCGCGGAACAAATCTTTAGAAGTTCAGGGCGAGATCTACTCCATTGGTTGTGGGTATGACTTTGACGTCCCATTTGCCTTTGTGCTTTGGCCAGACGAGGGCCGCGGTGGTTAATCCCGCTCCCAGCACCCCCCCTCCGATTTGAAACGCAGTAGACCTGTCATGGACATTTCCAAAAATTGATGAGTGCCAGGGGACGCTCTTGAGAAAGGGTCTCCCCGTAGGCACATACTTGATCAGCCACTCGCGGCCCATCCACCCGACGAGGCTGGTGCCGACGGTCACCCCCGCCACGCGCCACCATTCCGGGTTTTCCTTTCCCCAAAGATATGCACCGGCTCCGGCCATCGCGACGCCGACGGTTTCATAGGTCACGAAATCATGATAATTGGCGTAATTGACGATGTGTCCGTGGGTCTTGGGCCAGAAGGTACGTTGTCCTGCTTGTGCAACATGAAAACCGTCGCGCACACCGTCACTTGACCACGCACCCAGCAGGCCGACAATTAATAGCATCTGACCGATCATGAATTCCTCCGTGTCATTACTTCGGGCCGCTTTGAAACACAGCCTCAATATACTAACTGTAGTGCGGCTTCTGCAAATCAGAATCACTGTCCAACTCGACGTGACAGACACCATAGCAGAGCACATTCCGTTTACGGAGATAAATACAACTCGGATCCCAACCTGCCGGAAATCGTCAGGCGTGAAGCTGTCCCTTCGGGACACGCGCTGCCGGACATGCGGGACACACGATCCGGCGAAGTTGCAGGATTAAAACGCGATGCCTCCACGCCGATGTGCGACGTCATGCAATGCTTTGCGGGGAGGTGGCCGTTCGAACACATGTCCGAAACCGCCGCCGCGAATTCTGCGGCATCTCATGTGGCATTTCGTCCGGCAGATTGCGCTCCCTGCCCGCGAAGGCGGAAAGATATTCCGTCGAATTGCAGGCAATATGCAATAGAAACAGGCGAAGTTGAACGGAACGCATTTTGCGAATACGTTGCATTGACCTGCGACACTTGGATTGCCGATACATATCCGAAGGTGTTTTACACGAGCAACTGATGGATCGAACCCGTCCTCCTATTTCCAAAGTTAGCCAAGAATTCGCGATGAACTCCTCTCTCCCGCACGACTTTATGGACACGTCTTTGACGCGATTGGGCAAGGTTCTTGTGGATGTGACGGCCTGCACCGCTGCCATTGTCGCCAGCTTTGCGCTCCGCTTTTCCACGAGTACCGTTCTCTTCTATGTTACCCGGGAATACGAAATCATCCTGATGGCGGTTGGACTGCAAGTCATCGGTCTGACGCTCCTCGGATTGTATTCGGCGATGTGGCGCTATACCAGCCTGCATACCATCTTCAAGCTGGCCTCGGTGACGACCGTCAGTTTGATTGTGACGTCCTTAGCGCAGCAGCTTCTCGATCTGCCCCACCTGCCGCGTTCGGTGATTGTGCTGGACTGGTTTCTGGCCAACTTTCTGTGCGCCGGAGCGCGGCTATTGGCGCGGCGCATTCACGTGCTGAGGGCTTTGCGTCAGCGTTCCGAGGAACCGGATCAGAAGATTTTGATCTATGGCGCCGGAAACGCCGGCGAACTTATGCTGCGCAGCATTAATCAGGCGGCGGACATTCATATCGAGGTGGTGGGCTTTGTGGACGACCGCATGGCCAAGCAGGGGCTGACCATTCACGGACGGCGAGTGCTGGGGACAGGCGACGATATCGGGCGGCTGGTTGAAGAGCACCAGATCAACTCGATCTTTGTCGCGATTCCTTCGCTGTCGGGCGTGAGCTTTCGAACCCTTCTCGACAAAGTTCGCAGTCAGGCGGGGCATCGAGTTCAGATCCGCACGCTGCCGGGAGTCACCCGAGTGGCCAATGGCCTTGTGTCCATAGATCAGATCCGCAAGGTAGAGATCAGCGACCTGCTGCGCCGCGAGCGCGTGCAGCTCGATGAAACCATCGTGCGTGATATGCTGCAGGACCATCCGGTGATGGTGGTCGGCGGCGGCGGCAGCATCGGACGCGAACTGTGCAAACAGATTGCGCGACACAAGCCAAAGCAACTGGTGGTGGTGGACAGTTGCGAGTTCAACACCTACTTGATTGACGACGAACTGCGCAAGGATTTCCCGAATCTGCAACTCACGTGTCTTGTGGCGGACGGCGGCAACAAGGCGATGATGCGCCGGATCTTCTCGCAGTACCGGCCCGATTTTGTCTTTCACGCGGCGGCCTACAAACACGTGCCCCTGATGGAAGCGCATCCCTGGGCGGCGGTGGTGAATAATCTGCGGTGCACCCAGACCCTGGCCGAGCTGGCCGGGCAGTTCGGCGTGCAGCGCTTTATCCTGATTTCTTCGGACAAGGCCGTGCGTCCGACCAACGTCATGGGCGCGACCAAACGCATCTGTGAACTGATGGTGCTGGCACACAATCGCATCAGCTCCACGAGTTTCACGGCTGTGCGCTTCGGCAACGTGCTGGGCAGTTCGGGGAGTGTCATTCCCAAATTCGCCGAGCAGATCGCCCACGGGGGTCCCGTAACAGTCACTCATCCGGACATTACGCGCTATTTCATGCTGATTCCCGAAGCCGTGGAGTTGGTGCTGCAAGTGTCGGCCATCGGCCAGCGCGGCAATTTGTACGTGCTGGACATGGGCAAGCCCATCCGCATCGCCGAGTTGGCACAATCGATGATCAACCTTGCCTGTGCCGACAAGGAGAAGGATATCAAGATTGTCTACACGGGGCTGCGACCCGGCGAAAAGCTGCATGAAAGCCTGTACTTCGAAGGGGATGAATCGGCAACGCAGATTCCGAACCTGTTTGTGATTCAGCCGAAGAACGTAGGGGACGCGGCCTTTCTGTCGCGGGTGAACGGTTTTGTGGAGCGAGCCTGCGATCTGGATCAGACCCAGCTCATGCTCTCCATCAAACAGTTTGCGCCGGAATACCAGCCGCAGTTTCCGGAAAACAGTCCCGCACGGGTTTTGGAGACTTCTCTTCGAGTGGTCTCGGAGACACCCGTTGCCGCGGCACCGCTGCAAGTATAGGCCATCACTGTGAACATGTTGAACCCGAATGACTCAAGAGCGTGGACGCGCGCAATCGTGCTCGCGCTCTTTTTGTGTCCGGTGCTCTGGCAGACGGCAACCGCCGTGGATGTGCCGCCCAAGCATCCGGTCTACGATTTCCTGCTGCGCATGGAAGCACGCGGCCTGTTTGAGAGCCCGCTGCCGCAAACCATGCCTTACACGCGTGAGGATGTGGTGCGCCGCCTGACGCTGCTGCGCGGGCACTGGGAGGCTTTGAACGGACTTGAAAAGCGGGAGGCCGGGGAGTATTTGTCTCAACTGGCGGACAGTACCGGAGACGATGCCGATGGGAACGGCTCCGGGCCTCTGGCGTTCTACCGCAACGGCCATGATCTGGCGGAGCTGCGCGGGCCGGCATGGCGGGTCGCGGGCAATCCAGTATTCGAAGCGCGGCAGGAGTTCCACCGTCTCAGCGCGGATTCGAACGGAGCGATGTCGGTATGGGCCAGCGGCTTTGAAGTGCACGGTGTGCTGCGCCATTTCGGTTTTTCCGTGCGCGCCACGGACGCTCATGTGCGGGGTGACGCAAAACTCGCCGACCGGACGGATTTTCCTTATCGCTATGATGTGCGCCCCAGCGGTTTTGACTACGATGAAGCCGACGCGGGCATAAGTTACGAAGTGCCACACGCCGCGCTGTTCTTCGGCAAGGCCCGCAATCACTGGGGATCCGGCCGTTTTGAGTCGTTGATCCTCTCCGACCAGCCGACGTCATACACCCAGTTCCGCGGCAGGTTCACACTCGGTCCGGTGGAGCTGACCGCTTTGCAGGCAAAACTGCAGCAACGGCCGCCGGTGGTGGTGGGCACCGATACCACCGCAGAGGGAATTGTACGCCGCGACTATGCGGAAAAGTTTCTGGCGGCCCACCGGCTGCAGGTCAACGTTTCCCGATGGCTGCAGGTGGGCATTTACGAAGCCGTGGTCTATGGCGAACGCAGCTTCGATCTGGACTACGTGAATCCGATGATGTTCCTGCGTTCGGCGGAGCATTACGCCGATGACCGCGACAACGCGTTGATGGGTTTTGATCTGAAGTGGCGTCCCCTGCGTGACGTCCTGCTGCACGGGGATTTGCTGATCGATGATGTCAGTACGACACACCTCGGCGAGGGCTTCTTCGGCAATAAACTCGGCTTTCAGGGCGGGGCAGAGTGGTATGATCCGGCAGGTCTATCCAACACGCGGCTGGTGTGCGAGTATACCCGCATCGAGCCCTATGTCTACTCCCACAAATTTGCCATCAACTCCTACCAGCATTACGGATCCGTGCTGGGCGCATCCACCGGTCCCAACTCCGACGTGCTGACCGCATCACTGGCGTGGACCGTATCGCGGCCTGTGCAATTGGAAGTCTGGACACAATGGCGGCGTCACGGAGCCAATCCGGCCTCCGGCACCAACGTAGGTGGCGATCCCCGCCGACCCTGGGGGCCGGGAGACGCACAGCACGTGCATTTCCTCGATGGCGATAAAGAGACCTTCCGTACCGTGGGGCTGCAAGGCCGCGTAGAAATGATCCACGATCTGTACGTCGCCGCTTCGGCCAGCGTTACGTCGTCCGACACCCGTTTCATGGCAGGTGGAAAACGCAGCGAGACCCGCAGCCTTGGCATGGCAGAGTTGCGCTGGAACCCCTGGTAAGATCCCCGCCTGTTCTACACTCTGTTATAGCATCGAGTATAACAGAGCCTGCGGTAGCTCCTCATAGCCACTTTTGCCTACCTGCGAAAACTGACCTGCCTGACCTATCCCCTTCCTGCGTAATAGATCACAAAGTCTCATAACTTGCTGTGGCAAGTGACCTGCTAAATCAATACGAACCTTAGTGCTAAAGACCCCGCGTTCGTCCGTTGCCGCTGCTGTGCCGCAGTGAGGCCGGATGGGCACGGGGTTTGCAAAAAGTTGCTGTGACGAATGCGATGTCACACGTCGCAACCGCACTCCGATGTATCAGGACCGAAGGAACTCTCACATGATTTCAGCATGGCCGCTGGGGCGAGGCAAGACCCCGCTCACGATGCTCTTGTTTTTCAGCATGGCACTTTTCACCATTCAGGCCGGAGCGCAGACCGGCGATCCGCGAGTGGCACAGATTCGCGAGATGGCCAAGAATGGCAATCTGTCGCCCGACTTGCTGCGCGCCTACGGGATTGATCCGTCCGATACCGCGGCAGCCATTGGCCGCGCTCGCGCCATGGGGGTTTCCGAAGAAGATATTCAGAAGGCGCTGGCACGGCATGACTCGGTGCGAACCACCGGCACTCCCGTGACTCCCACCGGATATCCGGAAAACCGCGCCCAGCGGACAGGTTTGGAGACAGTGCCATCCGTTTCGACAAAATCCGGCGCGACTCCGGCTGATACGGTCGCCAAGGTCCCAGCCGTGCCCGTGCCACAGCCTGCCGATGCCCAATGGGAGGGCCTGAACTATTTCGGTTACGACATTTTCCGCGCGGGCAAGGATCTTGCAACTCCCGCGGAAGTCGGCCCCGTGGATCCCGGCTATCTGGTGAGTTCAGGCGATGCGTTGATGCTCACGCTCTGGGGTGAAGTCGAGTACCAGTACCAGCTCGAAGTCAGCAAGGAAGGCGATATTCTGATCCCCAGCGTGGGGCAGGTCTTCGTCGCCGGAACCGAGCTGAAGGATCTCAAGGATCAGCTTCGCAACTATCTCTCGAAATTTTACGCCGGTCTGGCGGGCAATCCGCCCACGGTTTTTCTTGATGTGACGATGTCGAATCTGCGCGGCAGTCAGATCTACATCATGGGCGAAATCGAGCGGCCCGGCTCCTACACCTTGTCGAGCTATGCAACGGCCTTCAACGCCATGTACACGATTGGCGGCCCCAAGCTTACGGGCAGCCTGCGCGACGTACGCATCCTGCGCGACGGACATGTAACGGCGAATATCGACCTCTATGATTATCTGGTCAAGGGACTCTCGACCGATGACCGCCACCTGCTGCACAACGATATCGTGTTTGTGCCGCCGCGCGGCAAGACGGTCGGCATCAGCGGTGAAGTCAACCGCCCGGGAGTTTACGAGCTGAAGGAAGGTGAGACGATTCAGGATCTGGTGTCCTTTGCCGGGAAACTGAAGCCGACCGCCTACACCTTTCGCGCGCAGATTCAGCGGATTGTGCCGATGTCCCAGCGCGTGCGGGGAGAGTCCGATAAGAAATTGGTGGACATAGATCTCACCGCCGACGTCAGCGCGCAACTGCTCGCGGATGGCGACCTCGTGATGATTTTCCCGATTCTCGACAAGGTGGAAAATTTTGTCGAGATTACCGGCGGGGGCGTCTACCGGCCCGGACGCTTCGAACTCAGCCACATCAAAACCCTCTCGCAGCTCATTGCGGCGGCGGACGGACTGACTCCGTGGGCCGTAACGGACCGGGCGGAAATTACCCGCACCTACGACAATTTGACCAGCGAGCATCTGGAGGTCAATCCCAAGGCCGCGCTGTCCGGAGATCCGGCCTTCGATCTGACGCTGCAGAAGCGGGATCAGGTCCACATCTTCTCGATGCACGACCTTGTGGATTCCGCGACGGTGACGCTGCGCGGCCATGTCAAGAAGCCGGGCGTGTACTCCATGTCCGACAGCCTTGATCTGTATTCCCTGCTGTTCAACTATGCGGGATTGCAGGACAGTCTGTGGCAGGCGCAGACGTTCATGCAGCGCGGCGACATTGTGCGCCTTGAGCCGGATGGCCGCACTCGCAAGCTGGTTCCCTTCAGCGTGCGGGATGTCTGGCAGCGCAAGGCCGCCGTGAATGTCAAGCTGCAGACGAAGGATGAGATCGTCATCTATGACGCGGCGGTGACCGAAGTGCTGCGTCGCGAAGTATGGGCATACGGCGCCGTCAACAATCCGGGTCTGTACGAATGGAAGAAGGGGATGTCCTTGAGCGACCTGCTGCGGGAAAGCGGCGGGTTCCGCGAGGATGCCATGCTGTTGGAAGCGGAAGTTGCCCGGACGCCACCTATGGGACTCAAGGGGGATTCGCTGGCCAATATCCTGCGGGTTCCGCTGGTGGATACCGCGATCGACCCGGACGACCTGGAGAGCGCGTCATCGGCGATTCTACGGGGAGAGACCGGCGCCAACCGCTTCCTGCTCGAACCGGGAGACCGCATTTTTGTGCGCAGCAATCCGGATTGTGCGCCCTTGGGGAATGTGTGCGTCGCCGGTGAGGTGCAGTTGCCGGGTTCGTATACCCTGCGCAATCGCAATGAAACTTTGCGGGACATCATAAAGCGGGCCAATGGCCTGAAACCCAATGGCTACGCCGGCGGCGGGCAACTCATCCGCAACGGCCAGCGGCTGTTCCTCAATTTCGAGGATCTCCTTATTCATGGCCGGAAGCGCGAAAACGTCATTCTCCAGCCCGGAGACAGCATCTATATTCCCACACGTCCCAACGTGGTGGAAGTAAAAGGGGCCGTGATGAACCCGGGCTATTTCAAGTATGTGCCGGGATGGAAAGCTACGGATTATGTTCAAATGGCGGGCGGAAAAACCGAGGCCGCGGGCAAGATGCTCGTGCAGCAGCCATCGGGGCGCACCTACGAATGCACCTTCTGGAGTCATCCTAAGCCTTTGGATGGGGCGGTGATCACGATCTATGACAAACCGCCGGAAATCAAGGGCACGCCGACCGACTGGGCTGCCATTATCAAGGATTCCTTTGCCATCACCGCCAGCGCCGCCACCGTCATGGTGCTTGTCAAGCAAATCAAATGAACGACCAATCCGAACTCAATGATGCGCTCTCACGTCTGAGCGCGGCGCAGCAGGCGCTGAAAGCAGTAACCGCAGGGGACAATCCCGCCGAGTTGACCGTCGCCGATGTCGTGGCGTCCTGGTTCCGGTTCCTTTGGGACTGGCGTAAGGCCTTCGCGCGGATGCTCAGCTTGTTTCTGGTTCTGGGCATTGCGGCGGCACTGCTGATGCCTGCTCATTATACGGCGCGAGCCACAATTCTGCCGCCGGAGAATTCCCGTACCGGCCTGTCAAGCCTGTTGTCGGCGTTGCCCATGGCCGCCGCGCAGATGCTCGGATCTTCGGGCGATTCGAAGATGATTGAACTCTATGTGGACATTGCCAAAAGCGAGAGTGTGCTCGGCCACGTCTTGAATGCCGTCTACAAGGATGAAACGATTCGGGATGCCCTGCGCACTTCTTCGGGCACTCCGGATTGGAAGATCCTTGAGGATCTGCGCCTGTCCTTTGCAGGTTCCAAGCATCCGCGCACGCAGTTGGTGATGTTTGAATTGACCCTGCATGACCGGGATCTCGCGGCCGCGGTGTTGAATCAGATGCTGAAGGAGATGGACAGCTTCTTCCGCTATCGCATGGCCACCAGCCAGAATATGCAGCGGAAGATGATCGAGACCCGCATCGGCGAGGTTTCCGATTCCCTGCACATGGCGGAAGATCAGCTCCGTCAGTTCAAGGAAAGCAACCGTAACACGATGATTGCGCCCCGGCTGATGCTGGATGAGGGCCGGCTGATGCGTCAGGTGGAAATCGACAATGCCATTTATGTGGAACTGACCAAGCAACTCGAGCTGGCGAAGATCAGCGAAGCCGAAAACCAGCCGGTGCTCAATGTGCTGGACTATGCGGCACCGCCCGAAAAGCGCTCCGGGCCCTCGCGAGCGATGATTGTGCTTTCCGCGCTGGCCATAGGCTTTGGCCTTACGTTTGTCTATTTGCGGTTTCTGAACCATATGCCGCGTCCGCTGCGTGCGGTGATGGACCGCCTGGCGGGTGTGAAGTCCGCTGCCGTTCACGGGTGACGCGATGGCCGCACCGCTTACAGGGAATGCCGCGCTGCCGCTGGAGCGTCCGGCTGCGCGCTTAAGCCTCCGCGCGAATTTTGCGTGGACGCTTTCCGGGAATGTCGTCTACGCCGGGTGCCAGTGGGGAATGCTGGTGGCACTGGCCAAATTGGGAACTCCCGAATGGGTAGGGCAGTTCGCGCTGGGTCTGGCGGTCACGGCTCCTGTTCTGCTCTTTGCAAATCTGCAACTGCGTTCCGTGCAGGCCACCGACGTCGAAGATCAGTACCGCTTCGGCCATTTCCTTGCGTTGCGGTTGCTGATGCTCGGTCTGGCGGTCCTATGCATCGCCGGTGTGATTCTGATCAGCGGTTTCGGCAGACAAGCCGCGCTGGTTGTGGCGGCGGTAGGGCTGGCTAAGAGTTTCGAGTCCATCAGTGACGTCTACTATGGCTTGATGCAGAAGCACGAGCGCATGGACCGCATTGCCAAATCGATGATGATCAAGGGTCCGCTGTCCCTCGCGGCGCTGGCGGCCGGCACCTATGTTACCCGCAGCGTCGCAATCGGCGTTGCGGCCATGGCCGTCGTATGGCTTGGCGTGCTTGTCCTGTATGATATGCGCAGCGGCAGGATGATTCTGAAAGCGAATGGCGCGCGAGTAGACGGCAAACCGCTCTGGAATGGGGCGGTCCTGCGCCGGCTTGCGTGGCTGGCTTTGCCGCTCGGCGTGGTGATGATGCTCAATTCGCTGAATGCCAACATACCGCGTTATGCCGTCGAGCAGCGTCTTGGGCAATGGGAGTTGGGTATTTTTGCGGCGCTGGCGTATTTGCAGATTGCCGAAAGCACCGTAATCAATGCTCTCGGTCAATCGGCAACGCCACGGCTGGCGGCGTATTTCATGCAGCGGCAAATGCCGTTATTCAACCTTCTGAATCGCCGTTTGCTGCTGATGGGCATTGGAATGGGCGCCGCTGGAGTCGCCGTGGCTCTTGGCTGCGGCCACTTCATCCTGACGCTGATCTACCGGCCCGAGTATGCCGAATACTCCTCGGTGTTCGTCTGGCTGATGGCGGGCGCGGCGCTTTCCAACGTGGCGGGATTCATCGGTTACGGACTAACCGCGGCCAAGTGCTTTCGAGTGCAGATGCCGCTCTTGATTGGAGAGTCTCTGGTGCTGACGGCCGCCTGTTTTTTGCTGGTTCCTGTGTCGGGCCTGATGGGTGCGGCCATCGCCTATGTGATTGCGAAAGGATGCCTGATTGTGTTTAGCGCACTTGCCCTGCGGCATGCGGTGAAGAGTGTCGCCGGGTTGACTGGCGCCGGTGAGGAGGCCTCTCATGCCTGATATGCGTAGACCGCTGCGCATCCTGCATGTGGTGGGCGGCATGGGCCGGGGCGGCGCGGAAATGTGGCTGATGCACATGCTGCGCGGCATGGACCGCTCGCACTTCCGGATGGATTTTCTGGTTCATACCGAAAAGCCCTGCGCCTTTGACGAAGAGATTCGCGCACTGGGCTCGCAGGTGATTCCCTGCATGCACCCGCATCAGCCGCTGGTGTACGCCGCCAACTTCCGCCGCATTGCCGCCGAACATGGACCGTATGACATTGTGCACAGCGCCGTCCATCACTTCAGCGGCTACGTACTGCGGCTGGCCGCTCACTGCGGCATTCCCGGGCGGATCGCCCACAGCCACAACAGCTCGTCCGGCATGGACACGCCGAACCGCCTGACGCGGCGATTGTATTTCGGCGTGATGGAGCATTGGGTCCGAAAATATGCCACGGCAGGCCTGGCCTGCTCATCCCCTGCCGCGGCGGCGCTATTTGGAGAGAATTGGCTGGCCGACCCGCGCTGGCGTGTGCATTATCCCAGCACGGATTTGAGCCCGTTCCGGCAGAGCGTAGACAGAGCGTCGGTGCGCGTTGAGTTTGGAATCCCGGAAGATGCCTTTGTGATTGGACATGTGGGCCGCTTTGACCATCAAAAAAACCATCCCTTTGTGATCGCGATGGCCGAGGAGACTCTGCGGCAAGATGAGAACGCGTGGTTTCTGCTGGTGGGCGACGGACCGCGGCGGACGGAGATTCAACAGAAGGCGGCGCATTCGCCCTATCGGCACCGAATCGTTTTCGCCGGATCGCGTTCCGATGTTCCGCGCCTGATGCTGGGTGCGATGGACGTGTTCGCGCTGCCGTCGCTGCACGAGGGGCTGCCCCTTGTGCTGGTAGAAGCGCAAGCGGCCGGGTTGCCGGTAATCATTTCCGATGTGATCACCCCGGAGGCGGGAGTGGTGAAGCCGCTGGTGAGCAGGCTGTCGCTTTCGCAGAGCGCCGCCGAATGGGCCGCTGAAATGCTTTCGTGGCGGCGGCGGGACAAACCGGAACCGGCGCAGGCGCTGGCCGAAATTGCGGCGAGCCCTTTCCATCTGGAGAATGCGAAGGTGAATCTGGCCCGGGTATACCTTTCCGCGTTGGGCCCGCTGCGAACCGCACAGGTCACATCGCGTCGCGTTCCGGTGCGGACATGAAACCGCGCGTGCGTCCCTTTCCCAGAATGGTTCTGGCGGCAGCGGGGATCACCATTGTCCTGGCGGTCAGCCCCAGCATGACGCTGGATCTGGTGCTGGTGGGGCTCTTTGTTATTGCCGCGATGAAGGCGGTGCGGTTCGATATCACGCACCCTGCCGTCTGGCTCCCGCCGTTCATTTATGTCTATCATTACAACGTCATTGTGCTGCACCTGACGGGTTACGAGCACATCGAGCATCCGCTGATGATCGTGTGGATCGGGTGGATCTGCCTTGCGGTGAGCGAACTGATGTTCCTCGGCATGTGCCGCACCAAAACAGTACGGGATGGCGGCGCACCGCCCAGACCGCTGGATCTGACGCTGGTCACGATCTGCCTTGGCTATACGGTGATGCTGCTCTGGCTGCTCAAACTGTGTGTCGCCTATTTTGGATCCGGATTCTCAAACAAGATTGACTTCTACGTCACCGGTGCGCTGCCCGGCCTGGATTATGTGCCGATGTGGCTGCTGATGTTTTACGGGTTCTGGATGGTCAAGCGGCAGGACGCGGGCGGACCGTTTCATTGGCCACTGTTCACTCTGACGGGAGCCTTCACGCTGTTTGCAACCCTTGCCCTTGGCGAGCGGGACATCTTTCTCAATTTTTGCGCGGTGTCGCTGTTCCTGGTTTACCATTACTACCGTCCCGGCAAACTGTTGCTTTATGGCGCGGGAGTGGTGATTGTCGGTCCGATGATTTCGGTCCTGCACAACCTGCGCAACGTGTTTTCGCGGGATATGTCGGATTTCAGTGCCTTTGGCGAGCAGGGAATGATGCTCTCCTTTCTGTATGGGGAGTTCATCGCGGCGGGACGCAACATCGACATTTTGCTCAGTAATCAGCAGTGGTGGCACTACTTTTACGGCCACACCGTGTGGTGGGTGTTCGAGCACAAGTTTTTTCCCGGCGTGCTGGTGGAAGCCCGCAATTCGCTGACATGGTTTCACCAGCAGTTCCTGCCCGACTGGCAGGCGATGGTCGGCGGATACGGTTTCACTCTTGCCGGCGACGGCTACATCAACTTCGGATTGCCGGGGGTCGCACTGTGGTACGCCATCATGGCGGGCATAGTGGTCTGGCTGTACAATGGCCGTACTCGCAGCGGCCTGCGGCTTGTGATCTACGTCATCAGCGCGCCGCTGTTCATTTTTGCCACACGCGCGACCATCTTCTACTTTCCCGGCGAAGCGATGCTGATCCTGCAGCCGCTGATCGCAGCGTATGTCGTCGACTATCTGGTCCGTCTGGCGCCGCATCGCGCCACCGGACGGCGCGGACTCTCTTACTTCTACATTCCATCATCTTCGAGGACTGGCAAATCATGAGACTGCTGCACGGAAATGAAATGCACTTTGTCCGCTGCCCCGATGGCCGCGTCTATGCGACGGCGGTTGCGAACTACGCGTGGTGGGTGGATTACCTTGCCGTCTTCGATGAAGTGCTGGTCGTGGCCCGCATGAAGCAGGTCGCGGAGATGTACCCGGCGGAAAGTCTGGCGGAAGGTCCCGGCGTCCGGTTTGAACCGCTGCCCGATTTTCGCGGCCCGGAAGATTATCTCCGGAAATCGCATGCCGTGCAGCGTATCATGAAGGAAGCGATTTCCAAATGCGACGCCTACCTGTTCCGCGTGCCCGGCACTATGGGCTACCTGGGTGCAAAAGAGTTGCAGAAACAGGGCAAGCCGTATGCGCTGGAGGTGGTCGGCGATCCGTATGACGTATTTACGGCGGGATCGGTGAAGCATCCCATGCGCGCTTTCTTCCGCCAATGGCACGCGCGGAGTCTGCGGTCGTGCTGTCAGAACGCATCGGCGACGATGTATGTTACGGCGGCAGCCTTGCAGCGGCGCTATCCGCCCTCGCCGCAGGTCTTTACGACTCACTATTCGGATGTGGAATTGCCGGCGCAGGCGTATGCATCCGCCCCGCGCAACGGGATCCAAAGAGGTGACACGTTCAAATTGATCTTCATCGGCACTCTGGCGCAACTCTATAAAGCTCCGGATGTGTTGATCGATGCCGTTCACCTCTGTCATCAGCGCGGTCTGAACGTATCCCTTGCTTTTGCCGGAGACGGCGCCTGCCGCCCGGCACTCGAGGCTCAGGCCGCGCGGTATGGATTGTCCGGTCACATTCGCTTTCTGGGACACGTCGGTGATCCGGCGGCGTTGACGCGTCTGCTCGATGAGGCCGACGTGTTCGTGCTGCCTTCCCGCGCCGAAGGACTGCCGCGAGCGATGATGGAGGCGATGGCCCGGGCTCTGCCGTGCATTGGCTCGGATGTGGATGGGATTCCCGAATTGCTTGCGCCGGAGGATCTGGTGCCGCCTAATGATCCGAAGGCTCTGGCGGATAAGATCATAGAGGTGTCCGCCGATTCAGCCCGCCGCAACCGCATGTCCGCGCGCAACCTGAAACGGGCTGCCGATTTCCGCACGGAGATCATGATGGAACGGAAAGTGAGCTTCTGCCGCTATATTTATGATATGAGCCTTGTCCAGAGCATCCGACAGGCGCGTCCAACAGAGGTGACGGCCTAAGCCATGTACCGTGCCTTTGGAAAACGGCTGCTGGATCTGTGCGTGGCGGTACCTGCGCTGGTTCTGCTTTTCCCATTGCTTGTCCTGATTGCTCTGGGCACGTGGGCAGCGCTGGGCGCGCCCGTGTTGTTCACTCAGGAACGCCCCGGAAGAGGCGGGCGAGCCTTCCGTCTTATCAAGTTCCGCACGATGTCGATTGCGCGCGATGCGGCCGGCAATCTGTTGCCGGATGACCGGCGTCTGTCGCGCTGGGGCACGTTTCTGCGCAGTACCAGCCTCGATGAGTTGCCGGAATTGCTGAATGTCATCGCCGGATCCATGAGCCTGATCGGTCCGAGGCCCTTGCTGATGGCCTATTTGTCCCGTTATGACCATGACCAGAAGCGGCGCCACGAGGTGCTTCCGGGTATCACCGGCTGGGCGCAGATTCATGGCCGGAACGCACTATCATGGCAGGGCAAGTTCGCGCTCGATGTCTGGTATGTGGACCATCTGTCCTTGAGGCTCGATCTGACCATTCTGGTCCGCACGTTTGGCGCGGTGCTGTTCCGCCGGGGCATTCATGCAGAAGGCGCGGCCACCATGCCGGAGTTTCGAGGCAACGGCGACGACCGAAGGATCAGCGCCGCATGAGCACACCCTTGTTCATCTATGGAAGCAGCGGCCATGCGAAGGTCGTCATCGATGTCGCCGAGAAGATGGGTGGCTTCGACATTCGCGGTATGCTCGACGACAACCCCGTGGCAACGGGCTCATGCGTAATGGGCTATCCGGTGCTGGGCGGTGCGGAGATTCTCACATCGCTTGACCCAAAGCGTGATCGTATCTTTGTGGCCATCGGTTCCAACACCGTTCGGCAACGCATTGGCCGGCGGCTGATTGCCGCCGGCTTCGCGCTGCCTGCTCTGGTTCATCCTGCGGCAGTCATCGGGCGCGAGGTGATGATAGGACAGGGTACCGTGATCATGGCCGGCGTAGTGGTCAATCCGGCTACGGTCATCGGATCGCTGTGCATTCTGAATACCTGCTGTTCCGTGGATCATGATGGCCGCATCGGCGAAGCCGTGCACGTATCTCCCGGCGCGCGCCTTGCAGGAAATGTTTCGGTCGGGGAAGGAAGCTGGGTGGGCATCGGCAGCAGTATTATTGAAGGGCGGACCATCGGTTGCCGTTGTATGATCGGCGGCGGCGCGGTGGTGATCGACGACGTGGCGGATGACACTACGGCGGTGGGAGTTCCTGCTCGGGCAATCCGGCGCGGTAGCGCCGCTGCGAAAGCGGGTGTATAGTGAAAGTTCTGCATGTGGTCAAAACTTCGGACGGCGCCGCTTGGGCAGCAAAGCTGGCGCGGGTTCTGTGCAACTTCGGCGTCGAGGTTCACGCCGCCCTGCCGCGCCTGAGTGGCCGCTGCGCTCCCTACTGGCAGGATTCAGGCGCCATCGTGCATGAGGCCGATCTTAATCTGCCAGTGCGCGATCCTTTGCAGTTGCCTAAAACACTCGCGCGCGTCAGAGACCTTGTTGCCGCTGTGCAGCCCGACCTGATTCACAGTCATTTCGTGGGCACGACGCTCGCTTTGCGTTGGGCGCTTGGCAAGCAGCATTTCATTCCCCGCCTTTACCACGTGGCCGGGCCGCTGCATCTTGAACACGCGCTGTACCGCAATCTCGAAATTCGTTCGGCGGGCGCCGCCGATTACTGGATTGGTTCCAGCCGCTGCATCGGCGAGCATTACCGCCGCGCGGGAGTTCCTGCGGACCGCGTCTATCTGTCCTATTACGGCGACGAGTTGCCGTCAAACACTCCGCCGTGCGGCATAACGGTGCGGGATCTGGCGTGCGCCAGGCCCGAAGATTTTATTGTCGGCAACATCAGTTGGATGTATCCGCCCAAGCGCTTTCTGGGGCAGCGGATCGGTCTGAAGGCGCACGAGGATATTATCGCTGCGCTGGGGCTGGTGATCAAAAGGCATCCGCGTGTGCTGGGAGTGTTTGCCGGCGGGGCGTGGGGCGGCGCGGCGCGCTATGAACACCGACTGCGCAAACTGGCGCACGAGGTTGCTGGAGACCGTATTCGCTTCCTTGGCGAATTGCCCTACGGCATTGCGCACGACGCATGGCGCGGGTTCGATCTGGCGGTACACGTGCCCATTTCAGAGAATTGCGGTGGGGTCATCGAACCTCTGCTGGCCGGAATTCCGGTCATTGCCAGCCGGGTCGGCGGTCTGCCGGAAGTCATCGTCAACGAGAAGACTGGCTGGCTTGTTCCGCCGCGTGATCCACAGGCACTCGCCGCTGCCATTTCACGCGCTATTGCCGATCCGCTGACAGGACAAACGTTGGCGGCACGCGGCAGAAACCTCGTGCGCGCCATGTTCAACGTCCAGCGCACGGGTCGTGAGGTTTTCGAAATTTATCGCCACATTCTGGGAGAGGTATCCTTGAAGCCTCGGGAATTCCTGTCCGGACCGTACCTCGAATCGATAGCTCGGCCCGCGCCGGAAACGGCACTTCCCATCAGACCAATAGTGCTTGAAACAGATTGAACTCGGAATAGAGGAGACGGATTGTGAGTGAAGTTATGGCCCGAAAGGTAAGCCGCCCAATGCCTGCTGCGGCACAAGAGTCGCACGAGCGCATCTATCTGTCGCCACCGCACATGTCGGAGGAAGGCTTTGAACGTGCATTCGTACAGGAGGCCTTCGACAGCAACTGGATTGCGCCCATCGGTCCGCATGTCAATGAACTGGAGAAGGAATTCGCGCGCCAGAACGGCTCGCTCCACGCCGCGGCGCTGAGCACGGGAACCGCCGCCCTGCATCTTGCGCTGCGAATGCTCGATCTGAAGCCGGGCGAAGAAGTGTTCTGCTCCTCGCTGACCTTTTGCGCCAGCGCCAATCCGATCATCTATGAAGGAGCCGCGCCGGTTTTCATCGACGCCGATGCGCGCACGTGGAACATGGACGCGAATCTGCTTGCCGCTGAGTTGAAGCGTTGCGCCCGGATCAACCGCCTGCCGAGGGCCGTGATTGTGGTGGATCTCTATGGGCAAAGCGCCGACTGGGATCCGATCCTCGACGTGTGCAACAGCTATGCGGTTCCTGTGCTGGAAGATGCCGCCGAGGCGTTGGGGGCGACGTATCGTGGCGTCCGGACGGGCAATTTCGGCTACGCGGGAGTCTTCTCCTTCAACGGCAATAAGATTATCACCGGCTCGGGCGGCGGCCTGCTGGTGTCGGCCAATGAGGAGCTGATCACCAAAGTGCGCAACCTGTCCACACAGGCACGCATGCCCGCGCCGTATTATCAGCATGAAGAGATCGGTTACAACTACCGCATGAGCAACGTTGTGGCCGGCATCGTGCGCGGGCAACTGCGCGTGCTGCCCCAGCGACTGGCGCGTAAGCGAGAGATTTTCGCATGGTACCGCGCGCGGCTGGAGTCGCTGCCCGGAGTCCGGTTTATGCCTGAAGCGGACTTTGGCGCGAGCAACCACTGGTTGACCTGCATTCAGGTCGATCCGCACCGGTTTGGCGTCAGCGCCGAAGAGATCCGGCTCGCGCTCGAAACGTACAATATCGAATCCCGGCCCCTTTGGAAACCGCTCCATTTACAGCCGGTATTCGCCGGTTGCCGCAGCGTGGGCGGCGCCGTGTCCGAGCAGTTGTTTGACCAAGGGCTTTGTCTGCCCAGCGGTACCGCTCTGACCGAAGACCAGCTCGACTGGATTGCGTCCATTGTGGAATCTCTGCACAAGTAGTCCCTGACCCAGACGGATGAAACGTCATCCAAAACCAAAAGCGGGCTCTTCATTGTGAAGGGCCCGCTTTCGTTTGCAAAAACAGGATGCGGTTTAGAATTCCGGTCCGATGGAAACATAGTAGCGCGGTTTCCCGGTATTCACGAAGTCCGTCAGCCAGCCGGTATCCCAGCTCAGCACGAAGATGCCGAGGTTGGCCCGCACGCCGAAACCGAATGCCACGCGGGGATCGAACAGCCGCCGCTTTCCGGCACTGTCCACTTTCGTGAGCTTGAACTCGTTGTCGTTCCATGCGGCGCCGATATCCGTAAACATCGCGCCCCGGATGTCATAGAGCCCGATCTGCAGCGGAAAACGCATTTGCAGCGTTTGGATGAGCGGGAAGCGGAATTCCTGATTGGTGAGGAAGAACCGCTTGCCGGTGCCGCGCGCTTCGAAGAAGTCCGCGCCGCGGAAGGGAGTAATGATATCCGAGAAATAGAAGTTGTTGATGCCGGATGGAATCCGGTCGTTCAGATAACGGCGGTTGATCCAGTTGTCGGTGCCGCCGACGTAAAAGTTCGGCGCGTCCGGACCGCCCGTCAGACCCGCCGTCACGCGGGACGCAAGGCTGAAGTCCCGCGCGACACGCAGATAGTTGCGAAAATCGGCCATCGCCACATAGAAGTCGGCGTACCGCTGATTATCCGGGGTATTCTTTCCCAGCGGCGGACTGTAGGAAATGGAGACCCGGTACCGTGAGCCGTTGACCGGACCGGTGTAACCCCAGAGCGCCGTGTCGTGCACATAGGCCAGCTCGGGGAGCAGCACGCGTTTATGCTCAAAGCCCAGCCAGTCCTGGGCGGCGTCTGTCCAGAGACCGCGATCGATGATAAATCCGTTCAGATTGAGTTCCGCCCGCGTAAACCTCGAGAACGGATACGCCGCGGCAAGCTGCATCACATTGACCTGGTCCTGCCAGTTGCCGCTGTTCAGATAGTAGACGTTGCGGAAAATCCCCGCGGCGTAATTGATGCGGTGCGGCAGATACAGGTAGATCACCGAAAAATTGGTATTCTTGAGATTCTGGAAATCATAGTACAGATCGGTGGTAACGCCGATCATATGATTGCCCAGCACATCCGAGAACAGCAACTGCCCGGAACCCTGCGCGCCGAAGAACGAGCTGTAACCCGCATTGGCGAAGAAAAAGTCCGGCGTGAATTTCGTTTTGTATTTCTTGCTGTAGAAGCCGCCGCCGGAGCTGCGCGTCGTGGCCGTGTCCACCCTGACGGCGGTCGTCTCCGCAGGCATCGACTGGCCGAACACATAGTGCTGGTAGTTGCCGCCATAGCGGGACTCGCTGACCCGCGCCGAGTCGCCCTGCGTGTGCGTCGTGTCGGCCTGCGGGAGTTCCGGAGTTCCCGTCGCGCGGAAGTTGGTAGGCTTCAGCTTCTGCGCCGCCAGGTCCTGCGGATTCTTGATCATGAAGATGTCGTAGCCGCCCTTGCTCAGGGAGGTGAACACCAGCCGCTGAGTCTGCATCGAGCAGCTCGGCCGCAGGCATCCGGTCAGGCAGTTGGTAATCGCCTCCGCCGAATCGGTGGCCAGGTTCAGACGGTAGAGATTGTCGATGCCGTTTGCGTCCGAAACGTAAATCAGGAACTTCCCATCGGATGTAAACGTGGCCGTGCGCTCGTTGTAAGGAGATGACGTGATCTTCGTCGCAACGTCGCTGCCAAGGGTGACGCCGTACAGATGACTCAGATGGTAATCCTCTTTCCACATGTTCATCGTGGCCGGATACCCGCTGACCCGCAGCGAATCCCCGCGATCCGAAGAGAAGACAATCCGCTTGCCATCGGGACTCCAGACAGGGTCATCATCCGAGAAAATATCCGCCGTGACCTGCACCACCTTGCCGGTGACCAGATCATAGTAATAGACGTCGGACTCTCCCTGACGCATGCCGCTGAAAGCGATCTTGGTTCCGTCGGGCGAGAAGGTGGGATTGAAAATGCCGTCGAAATCGAGACGCAAGCGCCGCTTGATCTTGCGTTTGCGCACGTCCAGAATATTGATCGCGTCGCGCGCGCCGGATTTGGAGGCGAAGGTCACCAGCTTGCCGTCCGGCGACCAGGAGACCCGCGTGTCCAGCCATTTCAACTCTTCAAACCCGGGGCTGCGCGCGCCGCTGAGCAGCCGCTTCAGCTTGCCCGACTCGATGTCCAGGCTCCACACATCGAAGTAATCCGTGCGGTCCGACACAAAAGCAATCTGCGTTCCATCGGGCGAGATCCCCGCGCCGGTGTTGACGAAGTTGCCCCAATCCTCATGATTGGTCAGCCGTTCGGAAAAATCCGCCGGAGCGCGCAGGTCCGCCACTTGCGGCCAGTAAGTCTGCTTAAGCCAGTTTTGCCATTCGCGGTTGAAGTCCTTCATGTCCAGCGACAGCGTCGCCTTGACCGCTCGCTCTACACTGCGGGACTTCTTGACCTCGCGGATGAATTCGCTGACCTTCTGCCAGCCGTATTTGCGGTCGACATAGTAGAAGACGGACTGGCCGCCTTTATAGGCCATGTAGCCGCCCAGCCCATTCATCGGCGGCAGATAGCCGGTGATGGTGGCGTCGCGCAAAAACATGTCCGCTTCGATATCCCATCCGAAGCGGGATTCATATTCCGCCAGGCCTTCCGTGAACCACAGTGGGATATCCGAGGTAATGGCCCCCATCAGAATCGACTGAAATCCCGTGCCGTAGAACATGCGCATATTCACGGCGTGAGTCAACTCATGATGGATGACGTGCCGGAAGTCTTCATAATTTCCGGTGAAGGGAAACACCATGCGATTCTTCAGGAACTCGGTGAAGCCGCCCACCGACTCTTCAGGGATCTCCCCCGAGACATTGGTCTGCTCAAAGGCGTTGTGCGATTGATAGGTTACAATCGTCACGCGCCCTTCGAGTTGGTAGTTGAAACTGTGCTCGATCAGCTTGAGAGAGTTCTCGGCGGTCTCTGCCGTGAACTCCGCGATGCGGTCGTTGCCTTCGGGGAAGTACACATCGAAATGCTCCGACGATATGTACCGCCAGTGAAAGGACTCGTACTGAACTTTGTTCTGTCCGAACTGGCCGAAAGCCGCCGCAGCGGCTACGAAGACAGTCAGGAGAAGTGCGTGCAGTCTGGTCATTATGCGCTCCATCCGCGGCGATTGCAGGAAACTAAGATAAAATTTGAGTAGGTGGCTTGGAGAATGCGGTTGAAACCGTTCATCTCTTTAAACTTGTGACGGTAATTTAGTTCCTTTCGTTGAAGAAGTAAAGTCGCAAACTTCAATTGCGCAAACGTTCAAAAAGAAAAGCTCCTCAGAAATTTGAGGAGCTTACCTGATTGTAGCAGCTGCTTTCAGCGCGGCACGTGGCCATTCCTCGCTGGGAAAGGGGCCAGCATGGTGCCCCGGCAGTTCTCTGAACCGCAGAAGCATGCGTAGCGGGCCTTATCAGCCTTGGTGCGAGGCCTCGGGCCAACGAGGGAATAGTCATAGGTCAATTCCGCTCCCGGCTGGATATTGCGCAGGGCCTCGATAAAGATCCTGCCGCCATCATCCACGGCCTGACAGTTTGGATCGCAGGAATGGTTGATGAATCGGGCATCATTGCCCTGTCGTCCGGCATCAATACAGATCTCGTCATCCACGGCAAACAGAAAGGTGTGATAGTGCCTTTGTCCGACATCAGGATAGCGCTGGTCGCCCACAGAGTGCGGAACGCGCTCTCCGACATATTCGACAATGCGGGTGCCTTTGCGGATGCGCCGCATGGCAAATGCTCCCTTGCCATGGATTCCTGAGCGGCTGACGACAAAATACGGTTCGTGCGCGATTTTGGACATACGTAGGGGCTCGCCTGTTCTGGGTGATATTCTATGCTCCAGATTCGGAGCGGAGTTGCGTGGGAATCCTGCCCACAGATGCTTTTTACGCGCAAGCCGCGATTTCGTTCACGAACACTCTGACCGCTCGAGGGGAATAGCCATCGACGAGAAACGGGGGTACAGTAGGGTGTGTGCGCCGACAAGCGCAACAAAAACAGTCCGCCGTGTAGCGAATATCCTGAGCCTAAGTTGCCGTCCGGGCCGTAATCTCTATAATCCCCATTCCACAGTTGATGCTCGAGGTCGGCTTTTATGCAAAAAAAGAGGCCCAATGCCTCTCTTGCGTGACTCGATATTCATAATTTGATAAATAAACACGGCGGCAGATTACAGGAGCCGCCAGCCGATGGCTTCATTTACATCGGCACGCACAGTCGCCAGGGCAGCGCTCACGGTGGCTTCGGCTGCCCCGTGCGACAGCCCTTTTACGGCCAGCAGGACCGCCAGAGCTGTGTTCCGGCCAATGCGCAGCATAACCCGCGCGTGCTCGGGGGTGATCCGCCCCAGCATCGTCTTCGTATGAATATCGAATATGGCTTCGGCCAGCATCTGGAAAGCGCCTTGAGCATACACATGAGCGTCGGGATGCTTATCATTGAGCACTTCCTCGGCGGCTTTCAGCATCCGCTCGGCCAGGTCTGCAGGACTGAGGTCAGGCAAAACATATCCTCAGGTTATTCAGTGTGACTGCCATAAGGAATTCAAACACAGTGTTAACTCTATCTTCATAATTGCTCGCGTAATTTATCGCAAGGAGTTCCAAAGAAAAAGCCCTCAGACTCCTGAGGGCTTTTGGGTGCGATCCGAAAGAAAACTTTTGCCATGTGAACTCCTGCCCCAGACACATGTTCTGAGTCTCCACAAGTCGATGGATGATTCCTTGGCCGGCTATTCCACCTAAGACCGATTGACGGACGGCGCCAAATCCGGTTTACGTTGTGGCAGCGGGAGCTTATGCGGTGGACGCAATGTTTCAACGCGCGAAGCGAGGATGCTCTCCATTTGCAGCACTACCGGAAGAACTTCCGTGCGCAGCATGATCCGCATCTTGTCCAATTCCGCCACATTGGTGCTGCTGTGAATCCCGTTGGCGCACTCGCTCATCATCCCCAGGCACTTCACAAGGGTCAGAATTTGCGGAACAAGATTCTTCTCCTCTGCTACTGCTTCCTGCTCATCGCCGCGCAAATCACGCAGAAAGCGATAGACAACTCCCCGCAACTCACTTCCGTACCCGAT
The DNA here is from genome assembly GCA_036504735.1 of bacterium. Taxonomy (NCBI): domain Bacteria; species bacterium. Next base: position 81,045 of record DASXUQ010000019.1, on the reverse strand, counting down.
GCGGCGAATAGCTTCAAACAGGGGGAGCAGTTCATCTGCCGCCAATTTTGCCTGAGGCCGCTTTGGAGAGAGCTTGGCGGATAGGGTTGCAACCGGAACATCCATCTCGCGGGCTACTTCCGATTCGATCCGCCTCTTGTTCATCCACTGGTACAAAATTTCCGAGATTGAATGAGACACACGACCTCCTGCAATGGTCCGACCGTCGTACCTCCCCGTCCAAACATCAGACGTTCACCCCCACGTCCCAATGTAGCCAAGCTTGCTTCGAAAAGCAAGACCTCGATCAAAAGATCGATGAGAGGCCAGTTATAAATCGGCCTGCCAATTTATTACAGTTCACATGAGAACAAAGTAGCGTTTTATCACTTGAATATTAATGTATTACTGAGATTATCGGCACAATCGCGGATTTCTTTAGCCATACAGGCCCCGATCCGCAGGATGAGCTAAATGCATACGTAAGAATGCACATACGCTTTCACAGTCGTCCGGTGGTTGTGCCAAAAAAAGCGGCCCAAGGCTTTTTCGGGAGGCAAAGTACCCATAGTACCCCCCAATAGAGCACAGGCTCCCCATCACTGAAGAGCCTGTACATGTCTTTCAAACGTGGTATCGCTTAGGGGGTAGTGCCTAAGCTATCCGGTGGATCCTGCATGGTGACCGTATAGAAGGCCTTCGGACCGCCGTCCGGCAACCGCACGGGATCGAGGAATGTGCTGTCTGAGGTGGAGCCAATCAGGTTTGCGGGGCTTGGATCGGCCAACAGTGAACTGCTGCGGTAAATGTTGTAGACGGGCATAGTTTCGTCGGCGGCCCAGGTCAAGCGCACATTCTGGTTGAACAGATCAATCGTGACCGCGTGGACTATACAGTGGCCGCAGGAAAGCGACGTGTAATAATTGGAACACGGTACTCCGTTGGTCACCGTGGGCGCAATCTTGAAGTAGTATGTGCCGATGGGCAGACATGGAGTGAAGATGAAGCGCGTCTGGCAACTCTGTCCGGTATTGTAGCGCACCGTAAGCAGACTGTCGCACACATTCACCGGGCTGTAGATGCCCATCTCGAACGGGAAGCCTGCCCGCACAACCCATAGAATGCGGCGCGGTGTCGTCAGGTTGAACCGGTACCAATCACTGTCTTTGATGCCGCCCATCGCGAACGACGTGCCGCAGATGCGGCTGCCGCAGGTGATGGTGCTGAAGGAAGGCGGAATCATCGAGCAGCCGCCGTTGTAGGTGTCCGGTCCCAAATTCGGACAGGCTTCACCTTCCGCCACATAGCCGGTCGGACACGTCACGCTGCACCCGCAGATGCAGCTCGCGCAGAGTGTTGCCAGCACATACGGCCCGTGGCTGCCGCTGACTCCTTCCACCTTGATCCGGTATGAACCGGCCGGCAGGCAGGAAGTAGTCAGACTGGCATCATTGCCCACACCGGAACTGTCATCGAACGCCAGCAGTGTCGTGCAGTCTGCCGCATAGAGCCAGACCTTCGGATTCAGACCGCCGCCGAACGGATACCATCCCGGAGTGTCATTGCCATAGACATCCACTTGAATGATCCCGCAGTCGTGCCCCGGAATCTGCACAATGTACCAGTCGACGTCGGACAGACCCGCCGCATTCGGCGGCAGAATATCGCCGCAGAGCGTATCGCCACAGGCTAACGTGACGTTGGCCTGAGCGCACACATCATTGGCCGGATCGAAGTCCAGATTGGGGAACGGGCAGATATTGGGACAGATGCATGGCGCACACGATGTGGCCAACACATACGGTCCTTCGGTGCCGACGCCGGTGACCCGGATGTTGTACACGCCCGGATTCAGGCAGGCCGACACCAGCCGGGCATCGTTGCCCACGCCGGAGGAGTCATCGAAGGCCAGTTGTATGCCGCAGCTCGCGTCGAACAGCGCCACTGCCGGATTCAGCCCCTGCAAATACGGGTACTGTCCCGGGGTGTCGTTGCCGAACACATTAATGGTCACCCGGGTGCATCCCGGGGAGGGAATGGTCAGGTTGTACCAGTCCACATCTGCCACGCCATTGCTCTGGTGAATGTCACCGCACACGGTATCCGGGCACGAGAGCTGCGGGTTACCCGAGTGGCAGGTGTTATTCAACGGCTCCGACTCGCGATCAGGATACGGGCAAGGCGGAGGACACGGACACGGCGTGCAGGTCAGCGCAAGAATGTACGGCCCATGTGTTCCTCCAAAGCCTCCGACCTGAATATGGTACATTCCGGGACGCAGACAGGCCGACACCAGTTGGGCGTCATTGCCCACGCCGCCATTATTGTCCACTCCAAACTGCGTGATGCAGTCGCCGCTGTACAGGCCAACCCCCGGATCGAGTCCTTGCCCATAGGGGAACATGCCGGGCGTATCATTCCCGAAGACGTTTATGGTAACCTGCGAGCAGGGTGTGCCATTGGGAATGTCGAGCACATACCAGTCGCGGTCGTTCGGTGTGATGATGTTGCCACAGACAGTGTCGCCGCAAGAAAGCTGAATGTTGTTGTACCGGCAACTGTCATTGGTCGGATCAAAGTCGAAGCTGGCATAATTGCACACATTGCCCGATGGACACGGAGCGCAGTGCAAGGATGCTACATAGGGCTGACAGACCGGACTTCCCATGGAAACGGTTGGCCGCACAACCGCCCAGTAGGTGCCCGGCGGAAGACAAGCCGCCACGCAGAGCGGCGTACACGGCGGGGCATTTCCGCTGGCATGGCTGATCATGTTGGCGCAAACCGGATCGGGCGTGTAGATCGCCGCGGCCACATCGAACATCGCCGTCACGCACCAGCGGACGGTATCCCGCTGTGTGATGGTGAATTCAAAGAAATCAGGATCGGGGAGATCATAGAAATTGGACGTGCCGCAAATGGTGTCTCCGCAGGCAATGTGCGACACATGCACCGGCGAATGATTGCAGCCGTCGTTGAAATTCAAATTGTACCCGGGACACGGTTCATTCTCGTGGATCGCCGTTGGCGGGCAGATCGCACACGCCGGCTGACAGGGAATGCAGCGCACGCTGGCCGTATAGGGTTCGCACGGGACGTTAATCTGCTGTAGTGTGGATACCGTCAGCCAGTATGTTCCCGGCGGCAGGCACTTGCCGACAAACAGCGGGACACACTTGGCCGTATACAACTGCGCGTGGGTAATCACTCCGGAGCACCCCAGCGGTTCCAGAATCTGCACCTCGGTCATCACGTTCGACACCACATTCCATGTGATGCTGTCGTACGCTGTAGTCGTAATCTGGTACACATCCCGGTCGTAGGCGCTCTGTGCAGCTACGGTCCAGAGCGTGCCGCAGATATCCTCGTTGCACTGGATCGGCGTCACGTGTACCGAACCGTCGCTGGCGCAGCCACTATTGAAGTTGTCCGGATAGTTGGGGCAGGGTTCGTTTTCGCGAATGGCGGTCGGTGGACACTCGGGGCAGGGAAGGCAAGGCTGGCATTGCAGGGAGACGCTGTAGTTCGCGTCGCTGCAGGGCACACCGGCCGCAGGGCCGGAGGGGGTAATCAAAATGTAATACGTACCGGCGTCGAAGCAACCGGCGACGCAGGTCGTGTCACAAGCCAGACCTACGGTCTGGATCAGTGTGGGGCTTCAACCGGCGGCGAAATACTGGTAGACGCTGATGCTCGGCGCGAATTTGGAATACACGCACCAGCGTAAACTGTCGCGCTGCGTCAATGTCACGGAATAGGCGTCGAAGTCCTGCCGCGAGGGCGTCCACGGCGCGGTACCGCAGTAGGTCTGTCCGCAGGAGATCGGTGTGAACAGCACCGGATAGCCATGGCATCCGGCATTGACGTCCGGACCGGTGTTGGGGCAAGGCTCCGGCTCGAGCAGCGCATTCGGCGGACAGGTCCAGGGACAGGGACACGGATTCACCGGGCATGTGCCCGATCCGCCAATGCTCAAGCGGTAGTTGCCGTGCTCTGTTCCGCTGCCGTCGACGACGATGTAGTAGGTATTGCCCGCCAGAAAATCCACCGCGGGCAAACAGCTCGCAGGCGGACAGGCGGCGCCGTCATCGTTGCAGGCGACGGGCTGGGATCCCGGTTGCCCCGGGCAGCCGTTCCAGATATGGAGGATTGTATTGAAATCCGAGCCGCACAGGGACACCGACGCCGACGTAGTAGCCTCCGGCGTGTAACTGTAGACTGCGTCCGGAGCGTTGCTGCCACCGCAGGACGATGGCGGCGAGAACACGTTGAGAGCGGTGGTGGTTGAACCGGTGTCGCAGAATGGAATGACACTGATCACACGCGCATCGGTGCACGTTTGACCGCCCTGATCGAGCCCTTCGCCACCGCGTCCGCGTGCTGCCGTCCATTGCGCGGTCAGCCTGTCAATCCGGCTCTGCAATTCCCGGATGACCTGTTCGCCGCGGCAGGCAGATGATGCGATCTGCATTTGCTGACGCAGAGAAGTAATCTGCGCCTGTAATCGTTGCGTTTCATTGTCGCCAGCACTCTGGCTCTGAGACGGTGTGGCAAAACTAAGCTGCAAGCTCAACGCTCCCAGTAGCAAAACAACTAAAGATCTTTGCATAGAGGGTCCCTTTCGATTGAACTCCAGTCACGACTTGTCGACTTGCATATCTACAATATCAATTTAATGTGCCTTCGGCGAAAAGCAAGGTGCTTCTTAATAATGCCTTAATAAACATAAAATTATAGATAAGATTGCATAACATAGTAAAAACAGCGTGTTCAAATCCGGAAAAGCTGTTTCTCTAAATGATCCTGCGTTAGCGGACTTCCAAAGAGGTAATCGCCCTCGCGCCAAAGGGGTCTGCCGGCAAAGATTCCGATCTGCCCTAAAGAAAAACCCTGACCACACTATGTGTGTCAGGGTTTCACTGCACTCGCTTGCAGAACGTCAGAGGATGCCTATTGGCTTTCCTTGATGGCGTGAATCAGATCGGAAATAGCCTTCTTGCCGTCGGCGAAAAACATCAGCGTATTCGGTGCGGCAAACAGCGGATTGGGAATCCCAGCGAAGCCCGGGCTGAGACTGCGCTTAATTACCACCACCGTGTGTGCCTTATCCGCGTCGATAATCGGCATTCCGCCGATCACGCTTTTCGGATCGGTGCGCGCCATGGGATTGACCACATCGTTGGCTCCGATAATCAGCGCGATGTCCGCCGTTCCCATCGTGGGATTGATATCGTCCATCTCACGCAGCTTGTCATAGGGAACATTCGCTTCCGCCAGCAGCACGTTCATGTGGCCGGGCATTCTTCCGGCCACGGGATGAATCGCGTACTCCACCTCTACGCCGTGGGATTCGAGCAATTGCTCGAGTTCCTTCACCGCATGCTGTGCCTGCGAGACGGCCATACCGTAGCCGGGGACAATCACCACGCGCTGCGCCGCTTCGAAGAGCATGGCGATCTCGTCGGGGGAAGCGCTCTTGATCTTCCCGTCATACACCGCATCCGCCGTGGGGGATCCTGCCGTTGGCCCCAAAGTCCCCAACAGCACGCTTATCAGAGAGCGGTTCATCGCCTTGCACATGATGTCCGCCAGGATCATGCCGGATGAGCCCACCAGCGCTCCCGATATAATCAAGGCATTGTTGTGGATCGCAAAACCAGTGGCGCAGCCTGCCAGACCGGACGAAGAGTTCAAGACGCAGATGGCAACGGGCATATCCGCGCCCCCCACCGGAAGCACCACGAGGATCCCCAGCACGGAGGCCACGGCTACCAGCAGCCAATACAGATTGGGCTGAGGATTCAGAACGAGCATGGCGCCAATGGCGACGCATACCATCAGCAAGGCCACATTCAGCGGCTGTTGCCCGGGGAAGTGAATGGGATCGCCTCGCAGAACAAACTCCTGGAGTTTCCCGAAAGCCACAAGGCTGCCCCAGAACGTTACCGTGCCGATCAGACCGGTAGCCGCGACAGATATGGTAAATTGATTACTGAGCGCCACCGGATCGCCTTGTGTCCGAATCAGTTCGCTTCCGGCCACAAGTGTGGACGCCGCACCGCCAAAACCGTGCAGGAACGCGACCATCTGCGGCATCGCCGTCATCTTGATCCGCAGCGCAAGGACGACCCCGATGGTGGACCCGATCAGAATTCCAATCAGGATCAGCTCATAACTGAGGATCTCCCAGCCCCACAGGGTAAACACAATGGCGATGAGCATGCCCACGGCGCTGTAGAGGTTTCCACGCGCCGCTGTGCTGGGATGCGCCATCATCTTCAGTCCGAGGATAAAGAGTACGGCGGACACCAGGTAGGCGAAGTTGACAATACTGAGATTCACCGTTCACGGCTCTTCTTGAAGGATTTCAGCATGCGGTGCGTCACCACGTACCCACCGACCACATTAATCGTCGCGAAAGCCACGGCCACAAACCCCAGAACCGCCGTGATCGTGTCGTGTCCTGTCCCCGCCGTCACGATTGCTCCGACGACAGTGATGCCGGAAATCGCATTCGTGCCCGAGACCAGTGGCGTATGCAGCAGTGGCGGTACCCGGTGGATGATTTCAAAACCTACAAACGTCGCGAGTACAAACACCGTAATCGCCGTAACCAGAGTTTCCATTACACCGTTTGCCTTTCTTCTGCAGGCAGGGCGGAATTGCCCAACGCCTCGCGGACTCTCGCGTTCACTATCCGACCGCCGTGCATCACCAGTGTGTCGTGGATAATCTCATCCTCCGCCAAGACCAGACGCTCGCCAGTGCCTTCCTCAGGCAGTTCCTTCTGTACATACAGCAGAAAGGACGTGATGTTCTTCGAGTACATCTGGCTGGCGTGGTAGGGAAGGGAAGAGGGCAGATTCTGCGGCCCAAGAATCGTCACGTCCCGCTCGACGACCGTGCCCCCCGGCTTCGTAGCTTCGCAGTTGCCGCCCTGCTCCGCGGCCAGATCCACAATCACCGAACCCGGCGGCATAAGGCTCACCATCTGCCGCGTGATCAGCACCGGAGCCTTCTTTCCCGGAACAGCCGCCGTGGAGATCACTACGTCGCTATGGGCCAATACTCGGCTCATCAGTTCCCGCTGTCTGGCATAGAAACGTTCATCCATCGCACGGGCATAGCCGCCGCTGTCCGCCGCGGCGCGCGTTTCCAGGTCCAGTTCGACGAACTTCGCGCCGAGGCTTTGCACTTCCTGCTTGACGGCAGGCCGCACGTCATAGGCATGTACGACCGCGCCCAGCCGCCGTGCCGTGGCAATCGCCTGCAATCCGGCGACGCCCGCGCCGATGACGAACACCCGCGCCGGAGTCACCGTGCCCGCGGCGGTCATCAGCATCGGGAAGAATCGCGGCAGAGTCCGCGCGGCAATCAGCACCGCCGAATATCCGGCTACCGTAGCCATCGACGAGAGCGCATCCATACTCTGTGCGCGCGTAATCCGTGGCACCAGTTCAAGGGCAAAGGCGGTGACGTTGCGCGCCGCCAGTGCATCCATCAGCTTTGGATCACCCAGCGGATTCAAGAGCCCCATCATAATCTGCTGCGGGTGAAGCCGTTCAATAATTGCGCGCCGATCTGCAAGTGGCACTCCCGGCAAATTTACCGTGGCCAGCACATCCGCCGCCAGCACCGTTTCCCGAGTGGCGGCGATACGTGCGCCTTTGTCCTGATAAGCCCGGTCGGGGTAGTACGCACTTTCCCCCGCGCCGGATTCGATAACAACCTCTATTCCCTTCGCAATCAGCGCAGCGGCTCCGTCGGGCACGATGCTCACCCGGCGCTCATGGATAGCGGTTTCTTTTAAGATGCCGATTAACACGGGCTACTACTCTATGTGACTTAATTATGCCGTATTTGCCGGAGGATTAGCGATGCATATCAACAGCCCCTATAAGACTCGAAAGGTAAGCATTCGGTTCCGTACCTCCTTTCCAAAACTAAAAAAAGAAGAGGGCGACCCTCGTGGATCGCCCTCTTCTTTTTCGTCTTCCTTCACCTACACTACTAACCCAGTCCTTCCCCCACTGGGTGGGGGAAGTTAGATGGGGGTAGCGTTCTTACTTCAGCATCATCATCTTGTTCATGGCGGTGTAGTTTCCGGCGGTCATCTTCACAAGGTAAAGACCCGAGGGAAGGTTTCCGGCATCGAAGCTGACCTGATAGCGGCCCGCGGCGTACTTGCCGTTGACCAGCGTGGCCACTTCCTGCCCCATCACATTGTAGACGATGATAGCCACCTGACTGTTCTGCGGCACGTCGAAGGGCAGCAGCGTCGTCGGGTTGAAGGGATTCGGATAGTTGGCGTGCAGGGCAAACTCCGTCGGCAGCAGGCCGGGGATCTGGTCCACCGACAGCACGTTCATATCCACCTGAAGCAGGAACGGACTGCCCGGCGCGTTGCACAGCACCCGCATGGTGGTGTGGTACTCGTTCGGCTGCAAGGTTCCCGGAGCGGCAGTGACCGTAATGGTGGTTGTCTCATTCGGATTCACCGTGCCACTTGCCGGATCGCTCGTCAGCCATGCCACGCTATCGAGTACCTCATAGCTCAACGGACAGTTGCCCGCAGTATTTGTGATCGTGAACGATTGCGGGACCGTCTGGAAGCGGCGCACCACAAACGTCAGCGAACTGGCCGAGAGCGTGGCATTCGGCGAACGCAGCGACATATTGATGGTAGAGTTCACATTGGGTTCCACCACCACGTTAGCCCGCACCGAATCACAATGCGTCGCGTGCTGGAAATGCACCGTGTACGTGCCCGGATCCACCGGCATCTGATAATGGCCATTGGCATCGGTCAGCATCGTATCGGGCAAACCGGTCACCCACACGTGGGCATTTTCGAGGAACGGATTGGAACCGCCCAGATGGCGGATCGTGCCGTCAATCGCCTGGCGCGGACCGCCCCAGAACTGAACGGCATTATTGCCCGGCGTAAACGGCCCGGTATTATTGCACCACAGGCTGACACCATCGGATCCATCCGCGTTTTCCAAACCCACCACGCCGCTGTTGTTATCCATCTGACCATATTGCAGCGTGACGCCACCGTTCGAATCGAGAATAATCTGGAAAGTACGGTACGGACTGTTGTCGGAACAGCACGGCGGGCAATGGTCCCAACTCACGATGAACCGTTGGTTGGCGGCGTCCGCATAGTACTTGCACTGGCCTGCGGTCGGCCAAAGATCCGCTGCAAAAGCAAACACCACACCGTTGGGCACGCCGACATTGGGCGGGCACGGAGCCCCGAGCGTCACCGTTTGGTCACCGAAGGTGATGTAGCCATTGGAACCCACCATCACCGATGTGTAGGTCTGGCCGTAATAGGGGAAATTGAATCCCAGATCGTACGGACCGGTCACGATGTCGTCACTCTGCGCGGCCACGGTGCCGTTCGTGGTGATGTCCACCCACTGCAGTTCCACCGTATGCCACGGGCTGACCACCGAACCGCTGGCGCTCGCGCCGGCTCCTTCATTGGGTACTTCGTCAATCGCCTTGACCGTCCATGAGTAGATCATCATGGGATCAGGCGGAGTATCGGTGTAGGTCTGTACACCATGCAGGACGTGTCCGATATACGTTCCGTCGCGATAAACACGCAGGCTGTCCAAATCGGTGCAGGGTGTTCCGTCGGCGTTTATCGTTGGATCCGTCCACGTCACATGCATCTGAGACAGACCGACCGGCGTCACCGTGACATTGGTCGGTGCGCCCGGCGCCATGTTGCATCGCGCCGTAACCGTGTCCGAGTTCACCGACAAGGCGTTGTCATCCCAGCGGGCTTTGACCCAGTAGGTATGCGGAACGTTCTCCTGCAGCGGCGGGGTCGCGTCGTCATATTGAGTCACGTTCGGCCCAACCGAATCGCGCACGGCATTGTCCCGGTAGATTACGAATCGCACCACGTCGTCCAGCGAGTGACCGTGGCGTCCCGGATTGACGCTTCCCGCGGCTTCCATGTAGGGTGCGCGATAAGGCAAGCTCGTGCGCCGGCGGTCGGCCATGTCACCCATCTGCATGCCGCGATAACCGGGCGCACCGCACAGGGCGACCGCCGGTTGCGTCATCGACTTCTTGCCCGGGACCGAACCGCTGAGCGCCTGCATGGTCTTGGAAGGATGCGCGAGGAACGCGGGAACCGGCGCCGTGATCCGCGAAGGCGACGGTGCCAGCTCGGTCTCCGACGCCAAGCCATCGCCGATATCACCAACGACCAGCGCTCGAATCATCGGAATGGCCATCAACCCTTCCCACTCGAAGGTATACCAACTGAACACATCCGGCGCGCAGAAGAACGTGTTGTTGATCATGGGATCGACCTGATCACCGCCAATACAGATGCCATTGGCCGTAACCTGGCGTGTTCCCACAAAGAACGATCCACTGGGAATCGTCACCGGAGGATCCACGATAAAGGTGCGGAAAGAGTCGAACGGCTCTTCCTGCTGAGTGGAGATCAGACCCAGCGGAGTGAAGGTCGGTGTTCCATCGCCGGTGTCGGCAAACACCGCCACTTCGATGGGATCTCCGAGGGTCGCATTGTGGGTGTAGTAGATCTTGATCCGGGTAATCGTGGCCGGTCCATTGTTCGTCTGGAAGTGGGACACGAAGTAGCCGAAAGACACCTGACCGAGCCAGCGGATATCGAACACGGCCGGCGAGTTGACGCCGTTGTCGTAATACACTTCCCGCTCGAGCGGCGCACCGGGCGCAACCCATGAGAGGTGAATCCGGTTATCGAAATTGCCATTGGCCGTCAGCAGGGCCGGCGGCTGATGTCCGAAAGCCTTGGTGATCGTGTTCGAATAGTCCGATTCTACGGGAGGATCGGTAACGTCGTTGTCAATCGCGGTAATCACGTACTGATAAACGCCCTCCGTTTCCAGCGTATCCAGTACCCACTGCGTCGCGCGTCCAGTGACAGTACGGCGATATTGCCACGTCGGGGTCCCGTCCGGGCGGCGATAGAGTTTGTAGCCGTCCACCAGCACATCGGGAGACACGTCCCAATGCAGGCTGTCTATGCGAGCGGTGGTACGGACGGTGCCTGTCAAACCTGTCGGAGCAGGCGGAGCCACGCGGCGCAGCGTGATGTTCGCGCCGGTGTAGCCCGTGCTGTCCAGCAGGACCAGCAGGGTATCGGGAACATAACCGGCCAGGCTGGCCACAATGCGGCGGTGTCCGACCTGAGCGTTGGTCAGTGTGTAGGTTCCGTTCGCCGCGGGGTGAGCCGTCGGGCTTCCCAATCCGTCGGTCGCTACCAGCGCCTGAGTCACGTTGCCTGTGCCGCCATTCAGGGTAATGGTTCCTGCAATGTTGGCCTGCTGCGCCGGGTGAAGTCCCCAGATCATCATGTCGTCGATGTAGAAACCGGCATAGGTGCTGCTCCAGGACACGGACCCGAAGGTGAAACGGTACATCGGAGTCTGGCCGAGGTAGGCACCGATAGGCAGAACGATATGCCGCCAGCCGTTGCTGGTGTTGCTCCACGCATTCTGATTCGGAATACAGGTCTGATTATTCCATATCATTCCCGTATAGCCGTCCACCGGGGTGATCAGCTCCCACGTTGTGCCGCCATCCACGCTGACTTCGAAATGGCAGGCGTCATACCCGTTGGCCGGATACATGCTCCACCATCCCCAAAATTCCAACGTAGCTGCGGGACTGATCACTTCCAAACCGAGATCCAAGTCGAGATGGTAGCATGCATTGGCAGGAACCGGTCCATCCAGGACGGTACCCCACACATTGGTGCCACTGTGCGGCGCGGGAGCCTGAGCAAACGTCGGCGTTCCCCAGGCCCAGCCGTTGTCCGCAACCCATGCGCCGTTGTCGATTTCAAAATCCTGACTGTACGTCGGAGTCCCCACCATGGCGTTCGCTGTGACCGAGGGGCTGAACCAGCCTTCGTTGGCGGCGCGAACATAATACACGAGGTTGCCGTCCGGCGCGTTGGAGTGTACAAACGTCTGAACACCGGGGCTGACCACGCCGACGCGAGTACCCTGTCCGGGAGCGCCCATCCAGATCTGCACGCTGTCTACGGCCATCGGGTTGCCGTTGGTGTCCTGCGTCGGATCCACCCACGTCAGCGTGACGTCATGTCCATTCACGGCGCTTTGCAAATTGGTCACAGGCCGTGGCACACCGTTGGGCAGCACAAACCACGTGGCTTGGCCGTCCACCGGGAAGATCCCGGCCTGACCGCAGGCGTACACCAGGCTGGTGCCCGTTGTGCCGTTCTGCTGGATACCGATATTCGGAGCGTACGTGCCGAAACATCCCGTCGGGACGATCAACTGATTATACTGGAATTTGATCCGCCCCGAGTTGTACAGAATGGCCTGAAACTTCAAAGAGCCATTCGGGCAGATGCCCGTATTGTAGAACCCAACCGAATCCCATTCCACGACGAAATAGGTGCCGAAATTCTTGTAACCTACCACACCGTCGCCGGTCGGGATGCCGCCATTCAACAAATGCAAGTCCGTGGCGAAGGCCGTTACCATTGCACCCGACTGCATGCGGGGCAGGCACTGGGTGTATTCATACGCATAGCTCGTGGCGAACTGCACATCGCCGTTCGTTCCGAAAGAGCACTGCGAATAGGTCTGGCCGTAGAAGGGGAAGTTGAAGCCGATTTCCACAGGGGCATTCGTCATGCCGTCGTCGACGCTGGTGAAATCCGCGGCGTTCAGCCACGTTGCGTTATCGTCTCCCCGTAATTCGATCCAGGAGTATGTCGCCGTGTCGCCGCCCTGATTATCCACAAACATGTAACCGAACGCATCCGGCCCGCCCTGGTTATCCAGCGGACGCCGTGACTCGCGCCCGGATGTTGCGGCCATCATCTCGGCCGTCAATTGCTTGTCCTGATCATTCAGCGGGATTCCACGGTGAACTTTCTCCTGCATCCTGGCGAAAGCTTCGCTCAGCGCAGGATTAACCGGCCTCCCGGTCTCGGTCTGGTGGGTAACGCTTCGACTTCCGGTGGCGCCCATCACCACTACCGCGCCGGCCAGCGTCAACAATGCCAGTGCCCACACCCAAACCTTAACAAGTCGTCTCATAGCTGACTCCTCAATGTTGGTGGCAACATTTCCTGTATTTTACAACTTACGGGCCGATCAAAATTGTCGGCAGCCCACGCTTAAGTTATTAAGTTACAGCATTACCGAGAGTATGTCAACGATTTCCTTTCCACTCCTAAAAGAGTCTGATTAACATATCCTATTGAAAACTATAAAGACACATCAATCGCCCGGCTCATGTGTTCAACGGGCGGCATATAGAGAAGGGAGGCATGGGCGTCTGCTATGTACAACGGTCCGGTGGAAAATGAAACAGGGGGCCGACTCAGAAGTACTGGGTCGGCCCCCTGCCTTTTATTCTGTGCGCTCTCGCGCTGCGCAAGGTGTCCTTTCTCCCGCGCCTGAAGTTCTTCTATTCTCCCGAGTCGTACCTGATCTGCTCGTCACGCGACTTCTTCGGTGCCTTTCCGAACCGGAAGGTCAAACCCGCATAGATGACGCGGGAGTCGAAGGTTGTGACGGCGGTCTCGTGCAGCGTTGCCGTGTCCACGGTAAACTCGCGCTTCATGGTATGGAAAATATCCGTGACGGTAACCAGTAACGATAGCTTGCCGTTGTAAAACTGCTGTCTGAAGCCCGCGTTCAGTGTGTAGCTTGGAGACATGTGCCCCTGCGCGGTCAGCATCGAGGAGCGGTAGTTGGAACTTAACTGCAGCCGAGTGGTCTCCGTTGCATTAATGTCCATGGTCAGATTGCTGCTCCATGTGTTCACGGTTCTTCGCCCGCCCGTCAGGTTGGAGGCGTCAATCTGATTTTCGTACACGCTCGCCGTGCCATGCAACGACACCACCTTCGCCACGCCGGCGGTTACATTCACCTCAAGGCCGCCGGCCTGATCATTCGAGAGGTTGTCGTGGGTCGTCAGCAGCACGCTGTCGTTCAGCGCTCTTGTCACCCACGTGAAGCGGTTGTAGGTGTAACGGTAGAACAGGGCCGGTGTCACGCTGATTTCCCCTTGACGGTATTGGCAGCCCAGTTCCAAGGAATGGACATACTCGGGCCGCAGTTTCGGATTGCCCGAGCGCACGTTGCGCGGATCGGAATATTCGGGAAACGGATTCAGATCGTCAATGTCCGGCCTGCGGGTCCGCTTGCTGTAGCTCAATTGCAGTTCGACGGGTTTGCTCACTCCATAGGACAGATGCAGAGAAGGGTAGACGTTGGCATAAGACTGGGAGATTGAAGAATCCAGCGTTACCAGATTGGACGTGAGATCCACGTATTCTCCGCGCAATCCCGCCAGTACGCCGAGCTTTCCGAAAGACTGCCGCCACGTGCTGTAAAGCGCATGCGTTATCTGGTGGCTGCGAAACCGGTTGGTTTTGGCGGTATCCACGACGTAGACCTGCTGCGCTGCGTCGAAGTTCTCGATGTGGTTGTCGAAATCACCGGTTTGAATTTCCGCCGAATATCCGGCCTTCAGCGAGGTTGTTTCCGAAAGGGGATTCGCATAGTCTACCGACACCTGGTGATTGCTTTCGGTCTCCTTCAGGCGGGACTTGTCGAAGGTGTTCGATATGGCCGGCGTGCGATAGATATTGGTGAACTGGTTGTCTTCCCGCTCCGGTGCATAGGATGACGTGAATTCGAACCGCAGGCTGTGCTCTTCCTTGGCAAAACCGTGCTCGTAGAACCCGGTCACCTCGGCTTCCTTGTACGACTGATCCTGATTCCGGTTGCGGACATAGCTGCTGGTCAAGGTCCGGTTCGCGTCAGATAAGATGTTGTCGGCATTCTCCGTACGGTCAACGCCGCTCCCGAAGTAACTGCCGGAGAGTCCGAACTGGTCGTGCTTGCCGGCCTGATAATCCCATCCGCCCGACGCCGTCTGCATTAAGGGCCGGGCATGTCCGCTGGTCCTCTGGCTCAAGAAGGCAAAGCTCGTGTCCGCCTGCTGGCGGTCATCCGTGGTGGTGCGATTCCGGTTGTTGCGGCGAATCCCATAGCTCCCGTACAGATTGTACTTTCCGGGATTGTAGTTCAAACTGAGATTCGAATTGTACCGTTCGCTGTCTCCCATATTGCCCGCCACGCTGCCGTTCATGCCGGCGGTCGTGTTCTTCTTCATCACAATATTGATGATTCCTGCGGCGGCATCCGGTTTGAACTCCGCGCTGGGATTGGTGAGCACCTCGATGCGCTCGATGGAATTGGCAGGCATCTGCTCCAGCACGGTTGAACTGTTCCGGTTGACCAGCGGCGACGGGCGTCCGTTCACCATAAACATGACATTCGACGAGCCGCGCAGACTCACATTTCCGTCAATATCCACCTGCACCGACGGCACATGCTGCAGCAGTTCACTGACCGATCCCGACTTCCCCGTCAAATCCCGCTCCACATTGTAGATCTTGCGGTCGATCGACGTCGTGAACAGCATCTTCTCCGCCGAAATTTGCACCTCATCCATCTGAATTTCGCTGGTAGCAAGGGCAATCTTTCCCAAGTTCACGGTCAATCGATCCGGACTGATCCGGAAGGCAGGGCTCTTGCGTGGCCGGTAACCGATCATCTGCTGAGTCACATAGTATTCCCCTGCCGGAACTCCATGCATGGCAAAGACCCCTGCCGAGTCGGTGATCTGTCCCGTAACGGCGGTGCTGTCCCCGCTCTTTCGCAGTGTGACATTCACAAATTGCAGGGGAAGCCGTGTGGCTTCGTCAATCACCACTCCCTGAATATTGCCCAGCGAACTGTCTTCCGCCCACAGTGCGCTGACTGCGGAGGCGAAGCTGAGAAGGAAAAGAACTCGTCTAATGAGATGCATGAGTCTATCGTGTTGGGTTGCTCTTGACCGGATTGGCGTGGCGGAAAATGAAGAGCAATAAGATACGAATTTTGCCGGACAAAATCTCATCCCGCAGCAGGCGGGATCGGCCCATCTGTTCAATGTCGGCCTAAATAGAAGCCCGTAAGCTACGGACTCACGGGCTTCAATTAAATTCCAGAGTATTAACTTGCCTCACAATCCCCCGCACCCGCGCTGGTGGAAGGGATGAACCTCGCGCTGGGCAGTCTGGACGGTGCTGAGCCGGGATGCACTGGCTCCAAAATCTCTTTGCCTGCCGCGCAACCAGTCCGAGAGTTCCGCCACAAAGCCCATAGGAGAAAAAAGTACGGCGGCCTGATGTTCGTCCGGGCGCAAGGTGTGGTAACGCCGGAGCAAAGCTTCGCAGGCCGCCGTTCCGGTGACCTCCTCCAAGGGCACAAGCGCAATGGCCATCGCCGGCTTCAGGCTCTCGGCCAGACCCAGTTCCCACGGCAGCCACAACGACTGGAGCGAGTGATGTGAAACCAGCAGCAGGAAAACCGTGCAGTCCCGAATTCCCTGCTTGCACTGGTCGGTCGCCGTGGGATCGAGTCCATCCGGCACCGCCTCCGTGCGCACCGTCACTCCCTGTGCCATCAGGAGCGCCCTCAGACCGGCCGCCGCGACGTGATCCGCGCGGTGATGTGACACATAGGCTGTGACTCCGGGACAAAGATCCTCAGCCTTGGGTGGACCCATACGGTCGCTACGCTGCGCTGTGTCCGCATAGGCGTCCAACTCGTCTCGCCTGAAATATCCCATGGCTTGAATTCCGTTGTTTGAATAGGGTCGTGACACTATGTTCACTTATTGCATTGCCACGGCTGGCTTGGCCAGTGACAGTTCGAACCAGATCTCCTGGGGAGACGCAGATTCCTGTTCGTTGCCGCCCTTATGTTGACCGCGCATTCCCGGCCTGCCGCCTTGACCTCTGGCGGGCATTTCGCCGCCCATGCCTTCCCCTGGCGGTTCGCCTTCCGGTCCGCCCATGCCGCCGGGACCACGGCCTTCACCACCGTTCTGCCTGTCCCGCATGTGCCGCCCCATGTTACCGGCGCCTCTGCCGCTCATCTCCACGCCTACCATGATCACCGATCCCGGGAAAGCGTCAATGCCGTATTGGGCCTCCGCGCCGGCCAAAGGCACCGAGAATTCGAAGGTGATTCCACCGCCTTCCTGAGATGATTCTCCCGCGGGCATTCCCACGTCCTGATCACGAACGGGAATTCGCTTCCGCTCTGTTCCGTACAGCACAGCCAGACCCGGCAGCGCCGGCGGCGCGAAATCTGTTGGCTCGGAGTCCGGCGGCATCGCATCGTCGTTTCCTCTATTCGGTGGCCGTTCACCGCGCCAGTCGGGACCGTTTCCCCTGAGGGTGACGCCGAACGTCTTCTTCTGGCCGCCGGTGGAGAACCACACGGTCGCTCCACGGCGCTGGGCAGCCAGCACCAGATCCGGATCATTGACGTGGAACAGCAGGAAGACGCGTTGCGAATCGTTGCATGCCGCCAGGGCGAGGTGGGGATTCTTGAACACGGTGCGCGGGTACTTGTCCCAGTCGCCGGACCGTCCGTCAACCCGAATACTATCGCTCCGCCACGTGGCCGCAATGCGTTCGCCTTTGCAGCCGGTCAATACCATAATACTCAGTATCGCCAGCAGCGCCAGTGCGGCTGCTACCGGGACTCTCATGTTTCGGTTCATTTTCACGCTGGAAATTCTATGATCATTTCAACCTGACAACGCTATCGTTCGTCATGCTCATGCGGCGAACCGTTGTGGCGGCCATCGGGTGGGGGAAGACCTCCGAAACGGGGCCCGCCGAAAGGGGGACCACCACGCCCGTGCGGGCGGCGGCCTATCTCCTGGTGCAGCCGCGTTCTTTGCTCCGGCGTCAGCAGCGAATCGAGGCGCACATTCATCGAATCGATCATCGCGTCGATTTGCCCGCGGCTTGCGTTCATCGTGGAGTCGATCCGCACCGAAGACTGCCGGATTTCTTCTTCAACCGCCGTGCGCTGCGTATCGTTCATCGGCCCGATGGCTTCGATTAAACTCTGCTGAAAGCCGCCATGCCCCATCATGTGGTGCAGACGCTCCATCCGGAACCGCATCACCACCGAAAGCAGCAGCGCGCCGAGTGCCATGCCGATCAACAGCGTACCGATCACCACTAGCGCAGGTTTGGGTTCCAGTTTCATAAGCCGAAGTCCATGTGGTCAAGGGAGCTTTGAATCGTGGCCGGAGGTATCGCCAGAGTAATTTCCACCGCATTCAAATCCCGCCGTGCTTCCCATTGCGTGACGATATTGTAGCTGACCAGCAAACCTGTGAGAATCGTTGCCACCAGCGCCACCCGGCGGAAGGCGACAAGCAGCCCGGCAATCCATTCGTCCTCCGGTTGCCGGGAGTGGAGCCGTGCCATCACCCGCGCCGGAAAGTACGTATCAAACGTTCCCGCACTCCCGGCCAGCAGCATCCAAAGCCTGCGCTCCTCGCCGGCGTTCCGCGCCTTCTCCGAAATGTTAACCTTTGATTTCAATCCGCTCTCCTCCGTCAATCCGTTCATCGTCCATCAGGGACTGCAGCATAGGCCGCAGCTTCTCTTGTGCCCGGGCAGTCGTGACAATACTGTCCCTGCGGGAATTCCCAGCAACACCGCTGTCTCTTTCGTCGAGAAGCCGCGAATCATGCGCAGCACCACCACCGCGCGGTGCTTGGGATCGAGTGCCCGCACCGCCCGCTGCACTCGCTCCCGCCGTTCGTTGCTCTCGGCATTCTGACCGCTTTCCACGATTAACGCTTCCGGCAGCGCTTCATCTTCGTCATCGATTCGCAGCCAGAATCGTCGCCTGTGCCGCCTCCGCGCCGCATCCAGACTCAGATTAATGGCAATCCGCGTCACATACGTCCCCAGTGACGATTCGCCGCGAATCCTGCTGAGTGACCGGAACAGGCGGATAAACGTCTCCTGGCCTGCGTCCTCCGCCTCTGTTCCGGACCCCAATATTCCAATCACGGTCGCCGCCACTTGCGCCTGATAGCGTTCAACAAGCACGCGAAAGGCCGACTCATCGCCGCTTAGGGTGCGTCCGATGAGGTCTGCATCCGATCCCGCATCACTCTGACTGCCGGGCTTGGAGCCATAATCGCTTGTCTGTTCTACCCGTAGCAGAGGACTCTCCAACAACGTACGTAAGGATCTCGGATGACACGGCCGATGCGCCCAATGTGATCACTGACCGCTTCGTTCCTCCCTCCGCCCATTAGACGTCGGCGAGGTTGCAGGCATTCCGTCATGATCATTTGTTCAGTCTTTGAGTAGGAATAACCACTTTCCCGCAATATAGCAATTCCAAGACATCTCCGCTTCTCTAACCTGTGGAACAGGATCGCCGATCCCCAAAAGGGCCGTCACGGGCGTCTCCGCTCCATCGCGTGTCTCCGGCCAACAGGACGGCGATACTTGCCGCGTCTCCGAAAATCAGAAAAGCCGATGAGATCATCATCGGATTTTCCATGCCTGAACGCGTACCGTGATTCTGCTATGGCGCCACGCACCCCGTTGGCAGTTTGAACCGGTGCACCGACTCGGAGAGCGTCTCGGTTTGGCTGGTCAGCTCGGCGGCAGCCTGTGTGCTGCGGTTGGCACTCTCGCTGTTTTCCTGCGTCACCCGGTTGATCTGGGCGATCATCTGGTTCACGCCGTCTACTTCCGCGGCCTGCCGGTCACTGGCTCCGGAAATCTTGTTCACCAGTTCCGTCACGCGCCCCACCGAGTCAATGATCGAGACCAGTTCGGAATTGACGCTGCGCGACAGTTCCTCGCCGTTGCGGGAGAGCGCGACGGAGTCATTTAAGAGCCCTTCGGTTTTCACCGCCGACTCCTTGGACCGCCCGGCAAGATCCTGCACTTTGGCCGTGACGGCTTCAAACCCCGCGCCTGCCTGGTCTACATAGGCCGCCTCCACCGCCGCGTTCAGCGCAAGGTAATTCGTTTGCAGCGCCATGGTGTGGAGTTCCTTCACCACCTTCTCCATGCCGTCTTGAGACAATTCCGCACCGGCCTCGCCGTCTCCCGCGCCGACAGTGACCTCCGCAATCTGTTCAATATTCACGGCAACATCTTTGGATCGTTTCGACAACTTCCGCACTTCCTCCGCCACCACTGCAAAACCCCGTGCCGAGGCTCCGACCCGCGCGGCCTCGCGGGCGGCATTCTTGGCCAGCTCGTCCGTCTGCGATGAAATGGCGTTGATCTCCTGCAGAATCGTCTGTGTATTCTCCGCTGCGGCGCGGATCTGTCCGACGGCGTCAAGCAGTTCCATCATGCCCGACCGCCCGTCCTCCACTGATTGCTGAGCCGTCACGGTGATTTCCCGCGCCTGCTTCGTATTCTCGGCGGTCTGCTTGGAGTGTTGCGCAATCTGGGTCATGCTGCCCGAAATCTCGCGGAGCGATGATGCCTGTTCGGAGGCGCCCGCCGCCACGGCGTCGCTGCTGCGGGAAATCTCTTGCGCGGCGGCGGACACCTTGGAGACCGCTCCGGAAACCTGCAGGAAGGCTTCACACAGGGAGTGCAGCGACGTGTTCAGCACCTTCTTGATGCGAGCGTGATCGCCGCGATACTTGCCGCTCATACGGGCCGTTAAATCGTAGGTCGACAGCTTGCTCAGGACACCGCTGGCTTCCTGCACCGGATTGATGGTGGCGTCAAGCACGTCGTTGACCCCCGCGATCAGTGCCTTCCAGTTCCCTTCGAAGTCCCAATCGTTGCCGCGCGTGTCCAGCTTGCCCTCTTTGATCGCACGGATCAAATTCTGGGTTTCGTGGTGCATCCCGTAGAGCACCGCCAGAAACGTGTTCAGGTTGCGCTTGATTTCGTTAAACTCACCCTTGTATTCGGTGATGATGAAGTCCGGAATAGAGCCGTGAGCCATCTGGCGGATCGATTCGGCCGCAACCCGCAGCGGAGTGATTAGCGCGTCCAGCATCTGGTTCACCGCGCAAATCACTTCGGCGGCGGCGCCGCTGAAGTCGGCTTCCCGCCCCCGTGCGGAGAGTTCGCCGTTCATCATCTCCTCGGCCAGCCGCAGAATCTCCGCCGCAGCCTCGCGCGTGTCGGAACTGGAGAGCCCTGTCTGATGGCGGCGCACTTCCAGCCAGCAGCCCAGCGTACCGCCGTCCTCGGCAACGACGGGTGTTACCGTGACTTTTACATCGGTCGACTGCCCCGATTCCCGGTTGGAAAGCGCAAAGGTCTCGGTGGTCGCCACCTGCCCGCTGTCCAGAGCCTGTTCGAGAACCTCCAGCGCATCTGCGTTGTTGACCACAGAGCACAAGGGCTGCCCGAGAACATCGTGGGTGTCCTGTGCCGTGAGGGCGCGCATGGCTGTACTCCAGAACACAATCGTGCCCGCGCGATTCGTGCCGCACAGCGCCACCGGCAGCGAAGCCAGCATGCGCGGGTCCAACTCACCACTCGGGGCAGGATGTGTAGCTCCCTCCTTTGGCGGCCGTGGCGGACATTTGGAGGAATTGCGCTCGGAGTCTTTGGGATGTTCGGGTTTGCTCATAAGGCCTCGTCGTGTAAGCCAGCCAGCTTAAGTTGCTTCTCAATTTCCTCGACGGCTCGCGGAATGGCCGCTGCGACCGGCGCAGTCATCTCCGCCCCCAATTCGCTGAAGCTGCGTCCTTCAATTCCGATCAGTCGCGTGCATTGCGGCAACTGATCGGCGAATAGTTCTCCGGCAATTCCCATGGCCTCACGGATTCCAATGCCGTGAATCGATACCGCTCCGGAAGAGGGGGGAATCTCATCCCAATCCAGCACATGAACCGTACCGGGCGGTTTTCCCAGCTGAACGGCGTCCACGATCAAGAGGAGGTGCTGGCCTTTCAAATGGTCCAGGAGCCCCAACCCGGCCAAATCCAGCCGAAGCAGGGTGACACTGCCGGGCAGGTTTGCACGCGAAAGCATATCGTGGACCGCGCATCCGGCGCGGTCATCGCCGGCCAGACTGTTTCCCACGCACACAATCAAACCGCCGCCCGTTTCACTCATCGATGCACCATATGCGCTGTGCACACATCGCCGGCCGAGCGGATTTCGGACTTTGTCGGACGGTAGTGGAGTTCGTTGATCACTCCGTCGAAATAGCTGTGGAATAATGTACACAAGGGGCCGCCCGGCTTAAGACCGCGGTTATGGCATACGTCGCGAATGGCGCACTGGGCAATGGTCAGGTCCGCCGATCCTTCACGGCAAGCGCACGTAATGTCAAAGCCACCCCGGAAATGATGGGTGACGGCCTGAAGCACGCTTTCGAGATCATGAGCCTCCAGATGAATCGGGAGCTTGCGGGCCATGTGCCGTCCCGCGATGCGGCTCACCGAGCTGGTGGCGCCTCCCATCAAATCGTCGATTGTAGCCGCGAACATGCCAAGGAGAAACGAGACTTCGGCCATGGCCTTTTCATGATCTTCAGCACTGGGGGCGGCGGGAGCGGGGCCGGTCATAGGTATTTCTCCATCGTGCGGCAGAAGTCGAGATCCCGGTAGAAATTCTTGACCACGTGATAATCGGCGTGGCTGAACGCGCCGGATGGGCAGGCGTACGCGCAGCTCAGACAGGCGATGCAGTCGTCCGCCTCACCGACTCGGGCGCGGCGCGTCTGTTCGTCAAACACCAGCACGTCCGTAGGACAGAGGTCCACGCACTCGCGGCAGCCCCGGCAGGCGGTGTCATGAATAGCGATTTGAACCATTCCGTTACCTCCTTATGTTGCGCACGATGTCGCCGTTCCGCCGGATCTCGATATCCAGCGGCATATGACCGACCGCATGCGTCGCACAGGACAGGCACGGATCGTAGCAGCGAATCGCAAATTCCACCGCGTTCAGCAGGGCATCGCCATTCCTATGGAGCACGTGGCTCTCGGCGGCCTGGGCGATGGAGCGGTTAATGGCGTGGTAATTCTGCTGCGTGGCCACAATAAGGTTTGCCCGCCGCACGATCCCCTGCTCATCGATCTCATAGTCATGGAACAGCGAACCGCGGGCAGCTTCAATGTGACCTACACCCCGTCCTCCCTTGAAGCGAATGGGCACGCGCGTTTCGCCCCAGATCGCCCTGTCGTCCACGATCATCTTCGCCCGTTCACACGCAGATACCAGCTCAATGACGCGGGCATAAATGTGCATCAGGGTGTTGTGGCACGGTCTGCCGAACTGCTGACAGAAGTTCTGCAGTTCCTGGTCGGCCAGCGGAGTGGCCATGCGGTCGGCGCAGTTGATGCGGCCCAGCGTGTTCACCCTGTATGCCACACGTTCAGTTCCCCGGCGCAGATAAACCGGTTTCATATAGGACCAGTCCAACGCGGCTTCGGCGAGGTGCCGGTCGTATTCAGCGGCTTCAAACTCTGTTTGAATTTTGCCTTCGCTGTCCATCACCCGGAGTGTGCCGTCGTAGAAGGCATGGGCACCGTCCTTCACCGTGCCCATGTACCACGTGGGCAAATCCCATTGGGTGAGCAACTGAGGAGTCTTCTCGAGGAGTCGCATGAACAGGCCCTTGGCGAGGCCGGCCAATTCAGTGACAAGCCCGAGGCTCTCGCCGGTCCACTCTTCAAGGACCTTGTGCTTCTCTTTGTCCAGGACGAAGGTGATTCCGCCGGCAACCCCCGTAACCGGATGCACACCTCGCCCGCCCACCATTTCATTGATCTTCTGCCCCAGGCTGCGCAGCCGCAGCGCTTTCTTTGCAGCTTCGGGTGCCGCCTGCACGACCCCTACAATATTGCGCACCGCCGGATCCGCATCGAGGCCAAGGACCAGATCCGGACCCTGCAGAACAAACAGCGAGAGGGTATGCGAATGGATAATGTGGCCCATGTAGAGCAGTTCGCGCAGCAGCACGGCGGCAGGCGGCGGAGTGACTCCGGCCGCATGGTCGAGCGCTTTGCAGGCGGCCAGATGGTGGGCCGATGGACAAACGCCGCAAATCCGCGCCGTGAGCAGCGGCATCTGGTCGGCGGACATCCCCACCAGAATCCTCTCGAAGCCGCGCAGTTCATTGACCACCAACCCCGCCGACTCCAGCGATCCGTCGTCGGCGATGTCCAGAAAGACTTTTGCATGGCCTTCAATCCGGGTCACCGGATCAATTGCAATGGTGCGTTTCACTCATGTTCCTCCTCGACTTCGGCGATCCACTTTCGGATCAGGAACGTCGGTTTCAGCCCGATCATTTTGGACGCCATGGCGTAGGAGTAGAAATTCTTAGACTCACGTTCGATGCGGCGGATGATGTCCGCGCGGGGAATCGCCGTCACGTGGGACATACGGTCCGCCACATGTGTACGGATATCCATATTGGGTTCGGTAAGGATCTGCATCGTGGGCCCCGCACAGCCCGTGCACTCCACGCCGTTGGTGGGGCAGGGGGCAAGGCAGCGGTCAAGCGTCACCGAGCCCAGACAGACGTAACCCTGGCTGAGAAAACAGACGCCATCTTCCGGCAGCCCTTCGTGGTGCCCCTTGATGGTGCTCACGTCCGTCTGTTTCATCTCACGCTTGCAGCGCCCGCAGATGGCCTCCTGATTGGCCTTGGGCGCGCGGCCTTCCACCAGCGCCAGCAGGGCGTCCAGAATAAACGCCGCGTGCGGCGGGCAGCCGGGAAGATACAGGTCCACGTCGATCACCTCGTCCAGGGGAGTGATCTGATGTTCCAACGGTGCGATCCGGGCGAGCGGTACGGTATGCGTTTCGGTGGTCTTGTTGTGAATGAAGACGTGATCGAGGATATCCTCGCGGGAGTGGACCATGCCCGCGCCGGGGATTCCGCCATACACCGCGCAGGTGCCGAACGCAATAATCTTGCCGCAGCTCTTGCGCATCTCTTCGGCGGCGTGGCGATCATGCTCGGTGCGGATCGCGCCGCTGATAATCCCGATATCGGCAGGGGGATAGTCCTTAATGTCGGTCAGCACCGGGCAGCGTTGGATCTCCGCCAGCCCCAGCACATCCAGGATTTTCTCATGCAAGTCAACGATTCCGACTTCGCAGCCTGCGCAGGCGCTGAGCCATTCAAGATTCAGCGTGATTTTGGGATTGCCCATGGAGGCGACAACCTTATGATTAGATTCACCGCAACAACACGTGCCGGGATGCCGTTACTTCTGCTCGATGATCAGTTTCTTGTAACAGGCGTTCTGTCCCGCGTGGACAATTTCCAACCGGGACTTCCGCTCCATGATCGTCTGCAGGGAGGAGGCGAAAAAACCGTTCATCAGATTGCAGAGTGAGCCTTTCTGGGGGTGGCCGAACCTGAACAGCGTCTGCCGGATCATGCAATCGCGGAACACCAGCATGATCTCTTCACCGCCTTCCGTCCGCTGCACCAGCGTGTCCTGCGCCTTGGGCTTAAAGGATTCGAAGCACCACAGGCAGCGGTTCTCTTCGAGGACGCGGTGCAGTTCGTCCAGCGCCTCGATAATATTGTCCGTCTTGTGAACCTGTTCTGAGAACGTGCGCCCTAATTTTTCTCCTGCCAGATACGCCAGACTGTTCGCCGGATCACCCAGTGCTTCTTCCATTCCACCGGACACGGCGCCGAGGAAGGTCATGGCTTCCTGCAGTATCTGACGCTTTTCGCAGCAATCGTGCATAATGTCCCTTTCTTGACCTTGGCAACGCACCGAGTCCATCTACCTGCGCGAAAATTCCTGCGACGAGTTTCGCGGCGTTAGCGCAAGAAACATGCCTTGTAGGGTCTTCGATGAGGTTGCCCAATTGCGGCGCAAGTGCTGCGTGATGAAGCGTCGCGCCGCAGCACGCCACTATCAAAGGACACGGTTACCGTCGCCAATTGGAGCGCGGGACAAAAGGCACCGCGGTTTGAAGATCGTGAAAAATGCCGCATTGAACGATGGAAAAAAAGAGGCAACCATTGCCCGATACGCGTACGCAAATGTCGCGGATGCAGCCGACGGTCGCACCTGCTCTGATGCTGCAATAGGTGAGTGCAAACGAAGCGGGCTCTTCATTCTTGAAGAGCCCGCTTCGTTGCATCTATCACGGTGCGACCGTCTTTACTGGTTTGCTGCGGCACACGCGCGCCATCACGCAGGGGTTGAAATCGGAGATGTCGTACACAGCCACATCCGCGTCATTCCTGCTCGCGGCAAAGCGCTGAGGACAGCCTGGCTTTCCCGCCATGCCGGAGTCAAGGAGGAACCGGACACAGGCCGTACATTGACGGGCCGAATCAGCATAACAGCCGCCCAGTCAATCTGGATAGCATATGCTGTAGCATCCTCTTTGTAATATGAGCAAGGAGGTCTACATCCGTGTGTCCTCTAATCTCCCGTCTCCGAGCTACAGAGGTTTCCCATATCGTATTCCGAAGAAGCCGAGTCTTCACGGAATATCAAGTATCTATGTTTAGGCAAGACTAATATTTGCAAGAATATTTGTATAAATTGCCAAGCCAATTCATACAATACTGTTATGTCATGATTCAAAATGGTAAAATTCGAATTTGCTTGACAAGAGAGATTGATTAAGTCATATTAATAGGGAGGTATATCGCCACTGTTGCTTGGTGGAATGCAGCCTGTGAGATTGTGTTTCGCGCTGCATCAGGGACCGTTACATGTGCTCTGCTCGGGACGCGCTGCATGCGGCTTGCTTTGATGCGCACCCACCCTTCCCCCTTCCTCAAAATTTCCACATACACCCCCAATACCGACTCAGGGGCCGTCCACATCAGGACATATTAAAAGGTTGTCGGAAAACAACTGTTAAGGAGAGACAGATGAGACACGCGAGATTGTTGGGTTTATTACTGCTATGTTTCGCGCTGGCGGCAATGGCTCAGGCGGCGGGAACAAAGGGTACGACGTCAAAGCCAGTGGCGGTACAACCTGCAAACGTCACGGGCTTGCAGGTGCCGTTCTGGGGTTATCTGACGGAAAAGGACGGCACACCGGTCACCGGTATGCGAGAGTTGAAGTTTGAACTCTACGATGCGGCCGAAGGCGGTACCTTGCTGTGGACGGAAATTCAAAACAGTGTCTCGATTACGGACGGCCGCTTGACGACCACCTTGGGCGCGAGTACCGCTCTCGAACGTCGAATGTTCGAGACGGGTGAATTGTGGCTGAATGTCACAGTCAACCCGAACACGGACAACGCGGAAGTTCTGAGCCCGCGAGCAAAGATCTCGACAACAAACGCCGATGAATGCGCCAGCGCAATCGGATCCACGGGACGGCGTGGTCATGACGGAAGCTTGGACTTTCTCCGTGTCACTGGTGAACTCGTCGTCGACAGCTCGATCACTGGTGGCTTCCTGACCGGTTCGCGGGCCAGCGGTGCCTATTCCCTTGCGGTGGGTAACAACTGCCAGGCGTCGGGAACGAATAGTTCCGTCGCCGGAGGCTCAGGCAATACCGCGTCCGGTGTACAGAGCGTCATCGGCGGTGGTCTGAACAATACAGCCTCGGCCATCTATACTGGTATCGGCGGCGGATGGTTGAACATTGCCAACTACCCCTACGCTTATGTAGGCGGTGGCTATCAGAACACCTCGTCAGGTTTCCGCTCCGTCGTCTGTGCCGGCGCCGGAAACAACGCGATGAAGGACTACTCCTTTGTCGGGGGTGGTACTCAAAACAAGGTGGATGGTCCCGGGGCCACGGGGGGCGATGGAGCCGTTGGAACGATTGGCGGCGGCGCCTGGAACAGCGTCTCCGGAATCTACGGCACGGTAGGCGGAGGATCGTACAACAAGGTCCGTAGCCAATTCGCGTTCATCGGCGGCGGTGGCGGCAGCACGGCGGCTGATTCGAACAGCGCCTCAGGAGATCACGCTGTCATCGGTGGGGGAAGCCGTAACTACGCGCGTGGAGCGTTTTCCTTCATCGGCGGCGGCGGTGGCAATGCCGATGTGGCGGACTCCAACAGCGCGAATGGAGACCATGCGGTCGTGGGTGGTGGACTGCATAATTATGCGCGCGGTGCCTACTCCGTTATCGCTGGCGGTGGCGGACCTGCGGAGTCGGATTCCAACAGCACCGTGGGTACTCAGAGCGTCGTCGGTGGCGGTGTCAGTAACTATGCATCCAACACCTATAGCACCGTCTCGGGCGGGCGTTGGAATCATGCCACCGGTTATGGCAGCGTGATTGCCGGCGGCAGCGGCAACACGGCCAGTGGCTATTACTATCCCGTGATCGGCGGCGGGTCTGACAATGTCGCATTCGGCGACTATTCAACTATCGCGAACGGCTGGTACAACGAAACCAACGGTTACGGTGCTGTAATTTCGGGTGGAGCGTTCAATCACGCCCTCGTGAATTACGGATCAATCGGAGGCGGCAAGTATAACATCGTAACAGGGTTTGCGGGTACGATTGGCGGAGGTACGGGTAACTACGCACGTGGGCAGTACTCGGTTGTAGGCGGCGGTGGAACATGGGAAGCTGCGGATACCAATAGTGCGCTCGGCGACAATTCCGTAGTGGCGGGTGGCCATCACAATTTTGCCCGCGGATACAGTTCTGTTATTGGTGGTGGCGGTGGATCGGGCGCGGCAGACTCCAACAGCGCCCGCGGTAACTGGTCAGTCATTCCCGGTGGGCTCCGCAATGAGACCGCTGGCAGTTATGCGTTTGCGGCGGGGCGCCGTGCCAAGGCCAACAACCAAGGTTCCTTCGTCTGGGGCGATTCTTATGACGGCGATGTCACATCAAGTGCCAATGACCAGATGACGTTCCGGGCCTCCGGCGGCGTCCGGTTCTTCTCGAATACCGGCCTCACGGCAGGCGTCGCTCTGCTGCCGGGTGCCGGTGCGTGGTCCAATCTCTCGGACCGCACCAAGAAAGAGAATTTCCGCACGCTGAACACCAGGGAGATTCTGGACAAGGTTGACAAGCTCCCGGTGCAGCAGTGGAATTACAAGGCGCAGAACGCCTCCGTCAAGCACGTCGGCCCCATGGCGCAGGATTTCTACGCTCTGTTCGGTCTGGGTGACAATGACACGACGATCTCCACCATTGATCCTTCCGGCATCGCTCTTGCCGCCATTCAGGAACTCAGCAAGCGCGTCCGCGAACTGGAAAGCCAGAACCAAAACATGGCGGCGGAAGTTTCGCGTTTGACCAAGACGGTTGAGACGCTTGCCGCCCGCGAAGAATCGGTTCAGAAGGCAAAATTCACCTCGAACACCCCGGTAAGAGGCTCGGAGGGCCGCTAACATGAGCAAGAAACTAACGTTCGCCGTCTTGCTCCTACTGCCGTCGCTGCTGCTTGCCGGCAACCACGAGCCGATAGCAACCACATCGGGTAACGCCGCGAAGTCTCACGAGCGCGCTGCGGAAAAACCGAGCCTCGCGTTGCCCGGACCAACGGCAAATTCCGAGTCCTATTCCATGAAGATGAACACGGGAGTGATCACGGTACTCGAGATGTCCGCCAAGGGCTCACATTCCCTGATCGGTGCCATTAATCTCCCGGTCGTCATGGTGACTCCGATGGCCCCGATGGACGCCAAGCCGGCGAAACCCGTCATTACCGAGTATGCCCTGCACCAGAACTATCCCAACCCGTTTAACCCGGTTACCGAAATCCGCTTCGATCTGCCCAAAGCCGAGCATGTACGTCTGAAAGTGTACAATGCCTTGGGTCAGGAAGTGGCCAACCTCGTGGATGAGGCACGGGACGCAGGAACGTACAATGTGACGTGGAATGCCAGCAGCGTGGCTGCGGGTATGTATATCTGTCAAATCAGAGCTGGCAACTTTGTCAGTTCTCAAAAGATGTTGCTCCTGAAGTAATTCAGCAACACCTGTCAATCAGATACAGGCTCCTCGCGCAATCGGGGAGCCTGTTTTGCTTTTCCGAATAACAAAACAGGGGCCGACCCAGTCATTCTGAGTCGGCCCCTGTGGCATCGAAGCAAAGGTACGCTACTTCATCAGCAACATCTTCTGAGTAGCGGTGAAGTTGCCCGCCTTCATCCGGCAGAGATACAAACCGGAGGAGGCGACGCGACGCAAGGGTAGTCCTGTGTCGCCGCCCGTTGCCCATCGATTCGATTCGCTCGGTCTCGCTCTACAAGGTGATCGTGTACTCGATATAGGAGTCGGTAATCTCATACGCGCCTTTGAACAGCTCATCGTCACTCCGGCTGAACTTGCGACGTTCAGCCTTGGCGCGTGGATCGCTCTCAAGTTTTGTGTCTATGCGGAAGATCCGGCCCTTCGTGCGTCGAATCAACTCCTCCAGAACCCCCGGCGAGGGCATCGTGCGTCCCCATCCCGCGCTAATCTTGTTCTCGTCCAGCGGGGCGAAGGCCACAAGGTCATCACTATTCATCAGTTCCAATCCGCTCCTCGATGCGGTCCCGTTATGGCTCAGATGATGCCCGACCTT
Organism: bacterium; assembly: GCA_036504735.1. Lineage (NCBI taxonomy): Bacteria > bacterium. The sequence continues at coordinate 50,712 of DASXUQ010000019.1, read as the reverse complement.
GTAGAAGACCGTTCGCTCGAGAAGATCCCGGGCGCAAATCGTCTGGCTGTCTTTCCCGCTCCCAACGGTCCACCGCAAATCATCGTCATGCCAACTGCGCCAATTGCCCGATTGCGCGTCTCCGGGAAACAACAGCACTTTGCCGGAGTCTTCGAGTTCGATGGCCAGTGCCAGACTCATGTTGTTCATGTACCGGTCAAGCCGAAGGGCTAAGTGCCCCGCGCTCGTGAGCCAGTCCAGCGAAATGTTGCGCCAGGCGTTCCGCCCGGCGAGCTGCTCGCTGCGGATTTTCACCGCTTCCTTCTCCTCAAAGGAAAATGACTTTTCGAAGGGTCGGATCTTCTCGAGCTTCGCTGCGTCGTCGTGCAAGGCGTCCGAAAATGCCGGATCGTCGGCGAAACCGCGCTTGCGGGTGTACACCTCGTCGCTGCTTTCTTCCTGCTTCAAATAGCTCTCATCCCGCGGCGGCCCCAGGACATAGAACCGGACGCCGTCCAGCCCCTTCACCTTGGGCTCCTGCCGCCCCGGCACACAGTAGAAGGGCGGCTCCTTCGTCTGCTTGCTGATCTTGTGCAGCACATACTCCATGGCCCGTTGGGTCTGGCTGGTCATTGCCGCAGCGGCATTGGCTGTACCCGTATAGTGAAACAGCAAGTCCTGAAGCCCGGCGACAAATGCTTCCTGCCGTTTCAAGCGGGCGGAGGCGTCCCATTCGGCGGCAACCATTGCCCGGTAATTCGGGTCGTTGACCATCATCTCCATCTTCGCCACCGCGGCGGCCAGCGCCTGCCGGTCTTTACCATATGAGCTTTTCAACCGTTTGGCCAGCTTATCCGTCGGGTCTTCTGTCCACGCCACCCACACCTGGCCGATCTCGATTGTCTGGAACACGTCGCTGCCACGCTCAAACCCGATGATATGGTCCAAATGTTCGTGCGTGACGACCAGCACATCGATTCGCCCGTTGACATGGTCACGTATTTCTGTCGCAAAGCGGTCAAAGTCTGCCTTAGTGCCCATGCAGCTTCCGAAGTCGATGAGCATCGAGCACACCGTCTGATCGGCCCGGTGGAACTGCAGCACGAAACAGTCCCCCGTTCCGATCCTGTACATTCGGATGGTCACCTTCGCAACGCGATTCTTACTCATGGGACGCCCTTAGTATGTTCTGTGCAGAAAAGAGAACGGCTCATTCACGGCATTGTCCTCCGCACCGCCGAAATACGCCACGAATTCGTTGCGGCAGTACTCGCCGAACAGATAGCCATGTTGCCGGCGCATGCGCTCGAGGTTGAATTGATACGTGTGCTCTGCGTGCAGACGCTCGATATCCAGAAGGGGTTTCCGGATCACATATTTCAACGTCAGGTCATCCAGGTCAAAGATCAGAGTACAGCATCCTTCATAGATGAACTCGTCCTTTTTCAACGGGGTATCATCCTTCGGGACAAACGGAGTGAAGGGGTTGCGCGAGGCGGCATCGGCCTCCGGATCGTAGCGCATCCCCACCCGCTGCACCAGCGTCAGCTGGATGTGGTTTTGAATTTTCCCTTGTGGCGAGACCCGGTTGGCGAGCCGCAGGGAGTGGACCTGAAAGTCGAGGGCGCCGCGTTCCTTACTGCCGAGTTGCCCCAACCCCAGCTTCTTCCATCCTTCGGAAAGCACAAGACCGGTCAGAACCTCGAATTCTTCCGAGTGCGCAAACTTCCGGCCGATCCGGTCTTGGAGGCTGCGAACCTTATGGCTGGTCACTTTGGCGCCGTCTTCGGTCCCCGATGCGCGGCTGCCGGACATATAGGCGCTGGTGATGTTGTAGATCTCCCTGCGCCGGGTGACATAATAGATCCGGTTCCGGAAAGCGCGCAAATACTGGGAAAGGAACTTGAACTTCTCTTCGAGGTCCGAGCCGACGCCGTTGGGCGTATACAAAAGGCTCTCTACGGACAGCGTCCTCATTCCGTCCGGATAGATGCCCCGCTGGCGAAAGCCTTCGATGAAGGCCAGACGGTAATCGCGCGCGTCATCTTCAACCAGGTCAAAATCGGCTGTGATAATCGCCCGCAGATAGTCGCCAAAGGTAATGTCCGAGGTCGGACAGTAATCCAGGGCGCGGACGCACATGCGCAGAACGTGACCGGCAGCCTTGGAGGCTTCCTGTGCCAGACGGTTCACCAGGTCGGGATGCAGCTCCCCTTCGGGCAGGACTCCCGTGCCGCCGGTGGCGATGCGCAATAGATCCGCCACACGCCGCTTATAGATGCTTAAGAATGCGTCGAACACCGCCGCTACCAGAATGCTGCCGCGCACATGCGGTTCCGTCGCCTGCTCATAGTCTGTCGGCTTAGGCTTCTTCCTCTGCCATTTGCCGGTGACCGGGTTACGTTCGCCGATGGCCTCCCGCAGCGAGCCGTACAGACCGGTAGCCTGCCCAAACTCCTGCGCCAATTCTCCCAGAAGGTTCTGTTGTTCCAGATCTCCTCGAGTCCGGGCGATCTGATGCTTTAATACTTCCGGAAAGGTAAAATGCTGAAACAACGCTACGATATCGGCGAACGCTTCATGAAAGGCCAAAACGTCCGGGTTGGTGGGTGTGGAATATCCGCTGTGCATCCCGTCCAGCAGAGCATGGGTCGTCTCGTGAGCGATGATGTCATGACTCAAACAGGTAAACACCAGTCCGCCCGGCATATGCAGGCTGATATCATCGGGCGCGGCGAGAAAATAGCCGAACAGCAGGGCTTTCTTCTGTGGACTGTAATACGCGTTGGCTTCCCGCATGGCGTGCGGGTAGATGCGCAACTTGCCGACGTATTCCCGCATCAGCGTGCGGCCCGTTCTCACCCACCTCGGATTCCAGATGGCTTTCCGGCCCAATGCCAGTTCGAAATTGCGAATCGTCGTCATCGCCACGGCATACACCATCTGCTGGTGAAACTGCGGATTGCTGTCGCTCGGCTCCAGTCCCTCGGTCGCCAGCAGGTATATGGCGTTCAGATCCACGGGACGGTAAATCTCGTCGATCGTCGGATCGTAGTCGACGACCTCAACGTATTCTCCGATCGGGCCCGGATCCAGTTTGGACTCCCAATCCACCTTGTAGATGACTTCGTTGATGTCGACGGTCGAGGCCTGAAGCGACAGCGAGGGGTCGAACGCATAGCCTCGGAGCTTGCGAAACGGGGGCTGTTTGTTGTCCATAGGGCGGTAAATAATGAGGGGTACGTCTGTTCGTATTCGAAAGCGCCTGCATACCCATGGGCCGGAAGCCCACGCGGATACAGACGCGCTTCTCCATCAAGGTCTACGCGCCCACGAAGCTGGGGGATAGGGCGCAGAAGCGTGAATCACGCGGCGCTCCCCTTCACTGGGGCAGGGGTGCCTGGCCTCAGCTTTGCGAGTCGCGTTATGCAATCCACGTGGACAAAACTGCCCGGCTTGGTGATCTGCACCACCTTGTCGAGCAGGTCCGTGGCGGCTTGCCGGTGAAGCGCCGCCACGTCGGTCTGTGACGCATCATGACGCAGCATCATCCACATCTCATAATGCACAAGACCGCACGTGTGCTTAAAAGATTCCCGGCGCGGATACTCGTTGCCGTTGCGCTCAATGTGCTCCTGCATAATACGGTGTGCCTCAAACACGTTGTCTCGAGTTCCACTCTTCGCCAGCCAATAGATGAGATTATTGGTCGCGGCCTCCCACAGAGGACGCTGTCCGATCAATCGGGTCGCCGGCAGATCCTGAGTATCGCTGAGGCGAAGGTCCGCTGTCGCGCCTTCGGCCACGATCCGGCATCTGTTGGTCAGGATGGACCGTTCGAGTTCACCATGAAAGTATTCGCCGGGAGCCAGGTCAAGCAACTGAAGAGTCCCGACCACGGCAGCGTGCAGAAACCGATAGGGACGGAAATCAGGAGCGATCCGCGCATGAAGATCGTAGAAGTCAACGGCCTCGTCCACGGTCTTTCGCATGTTCCTCGCGGCCTTGGCACGGACTTTCGGATGAACATCCGGCGCATCCATGGTTTTGCTGTAATCGAGCACCGCGGCTTCAATCCGGAGGAGGCACAACTCGCGCAGCAGAAGATCGATGTCATCGCGCGACGCCTCCGTCACTTCATTGCCCAGATAACTGATGTCCATGGCGTCAACGATCCTTACAATGTCCCGGTAATTCTCGTCCACGAACATCAACTGCAGGAAGATCAACTTGCGTTCGAGTTGCGCCGCCGCAGGAGCCGCTTGGTCAAGCCAGTAGAATTCGGAGCAGTCATCATGCAGCCGCTTGGAAAAGTCGAGGAGTAGTCGGCCTATGGATGATACCTGTCCCGGGAGAACATCCCGATTACAGAGATCGATGACCTGGACCAGATCCTTAGCCAAACCGAGACTGCAATCCCGCAAGGTCACATAATATGGCAGGGAGCCGAAACGCAGCACGTAATCCGGCTTTCCCGATTCTATCGTTTCGATAGCTTCCGACTGGAGCCGCAGGGCTGTCCACCGAAAGCGAAAATCGGCGAGTTCACCCTGCACAAACCGCTGGAACTGATCGAAACCCCGCTTGCGGTCGCGGAGAAATGCGATCAGCTCGGCAAACCGTCGCTCTTCTTTACGCTCCTTCCCGAATGATAGATCGGGAAAGAGCGGCGCCATATCGCTGGGTGCAAGTGAGCCTGCGAAGTCGAAACCGGCTTTCATCTGCTTCCGCCGGTGGTCAAGCCGTTCTACCGCGCGGCTCAGAGCATGAATGGCATTCCGGCCTTCCTCGCTGGCGGACATCGAATAATACGATGCGTTCTCGTCCAGGGATCCGCCCGCACCGAAGTCTCGCGCTATCTCTGCCATCAATTTGCTGTTCTCCGAAAACACGGCGTAATCCTGGCGCAACTGAATGACCTTGGCCAAAACATCGCCGCGTTTCTGCGGATCCAGTGCTCTTGCCGTCAGGGAAAGAATGTTCTGGTTGCGGATCGTCGTGAACAAACGAAAGGTATCCAATTGCCGGAAGAAGTACACCATGGGATTCGTACTGTCCTGCGGGTGACGCAGGTCCACCACGAGGGCTTTCAACGCGTCAATGGATGCGACGTTGACTTGCAGCCCGGGAACGCAGACGTGGCTGGTATCCGCGGAGATGGATTCAGCCCGGGTTAGCGCCCTGACAAGAGCGGGCGAATTGGAAAGGAATAGGAGGATGTCACGCGGCGCTTCCGGCTGCTCACTCTGGGTGCGTCGATAGAGATCATGGTTCAGACGCTCTACCCACGTCAACGCAACGGCGTCGTTGGCGTCGGATCGGTCGCGAAACTCGCGCCTCCGCTCGTCCACGCAGCGTGTGTACCAGAAAGGGTCACTGCCGACATCCGCCGGCCCCGGCAAATCGACTGGGGCAGGACGACCCGACGGCAAGAGGCGGGATTTTTTCGGAATGGACGGTGCTTGTCTGCTGACCTCTTCGTCCGCGGTAGTCTTAGGAGGGGGGAAATGACACGTTACGGTGCGGATTACCTCCGAAGGCAGACGGTCTTCCAATCGCGTCGTAACGCGCGGGGTCAGAAAGCTCGTGCCGAACAAGGACTGGAGAAGATGCACCCCGGCGGAGAATGTGCCTGACATCAACATCGCCAGGTTCGGATACTCTTGCTCCAATTTGCGGACGATCGCCTGGAAGTCTTGATCGTTGATCTGGCCACCCTGCGGTCCGGCATCCTCCGGCAGCGCCGCTGATCGGAAAAGGTCATTCAACTGATGACGCAACAGCTCGAACTCAACGTTGACCCGCCGCTGGACGAAATTCGGCAAATCCTTCACAAAATGGCGGTATTCTTCGGCGTGGGGTGGCAGCATGACCAAGGGATAAAACTCTGCGGAGAGCCCGAAGAACAGCACCATCTGACCGTGGCGCTCGCTGACTTTGTCCACTCCTGCGCCGGCGCCGCGCTCTTTGTCCAGTGTCGGAAACGCCAACCGGATCAACTCGGCGAAATCCACCGCGATGTGCAGCCGGGCGGCGGGTTGCGGTGAGCCATGATCCACATAATCCCCGCCCAGAATTAACCGCTGGTCCTGCTCCATGCGCCGCAACACTTTTTCGATCTCGTTGCCCCACGCCGTCACCTCACGATGGCACTGAGCAATAGACTGGCAGGCTTGGACGATGTCCGGGGGAATATTGTCAATCGGGTTCATAGCTCCATCTCCTGTGCAAGCGGCTTTCCGGTCATTTTGAGGATTTGCTGGCTCGTTTCACCGCTCCAACTGAGCAGTACGATCTTCCATTTCTGGCTTTCAGTGTCAAACCTCAAGAGGCTGAGCAGCCGCACACCGCTGCCCGGATCGAACGACTGAATAGAGAAGACCGCCTCAGACTCATCGCCCATCTCGTTTTCCTGCTGAATATGGGCCCGTTCCCACTCCGCCGATTCGTCCGCCCGGAAGAGGGAAGCCCCGTGCTTCTGCAGTGACACCCCTACCTCGAACTGATAGTCGTCTGGCAGCGTCCGTGTGGCGTACTCTTCGAAATCGATGTTTGAGGATTGCCTCTCATATCTCCATCCATGAAATAGCGCGACCGCTGCGGCATGATCGGCGAATGGCGGCGCCAAATCCAATTTCGGATCCAGAACCGTCTGGATGAACTCGCGATGCAAACCATGATAGGTCGCGCGTCCCAATATATTCAAGATATAAGACAATCCGCGCTCGCGATGGAGTTCGACTAATCCCCTCCATCCTTGGACGCAAAACCGCGGATGGCTCATCAGGCTCATGTACAGACGTTCCATATCGGCGCTGTACGGGTGTTTCTCTGCGGGTTGCAGCGTGCGGTAGATGGTCCTCAAGGCTAAAAGCAGCTTCGGGGTCATCATCGCATCGGAAGCCTGAACCCGCTCGAACTGCTCGGCCAGCATGCCGCCGACCATTATGGAGATCACATCGCGAACGTGCCAGAGGATGGCTAGATTCAGCAGCCTGTCCAGATACAATGGCGTGTCATCCCGATTACCCTGGTCAAACTGGCCGAGCAGAGTGCGGACGGCGCCGCTTAAGGCCGTGTTCACCGACGCTCGAAGCCCGTATCCACGCTCTCCCAGGTTGCGTTCCAGATCTTCGCGCAGGAGATTGAGCGATGCGTGAGGGGCTCCCGTGCTGATCTTGTCCGGAAAGGGGTAGGAATAGCCGAATTGCAGGATGCCTTTCATCCACGCCTGCAACTCGGTCTCGTGAAGACCGGCAAGCCAAAGTAGGCGATCCTCATAGGAATCCGTAATGTTCATGAGTCAATCTCCACAAAGACTACAGTAATTGCCGATACAGGTCATAGCCATCAGTCGTGTCCGTCAGGAGCTTGTCCGGAGGTCCGGAAATCGCACCCAAGGGGATAATTTCCATGCGAGTATTCCATGGGATATTCGAACTATAAGCCTCTCGAATTTGGGCCGTCAGGGTCGACAGCCCGCGCGTTCGGTTCCACCCCGCGTCCGGACCCGCGGCTTCCAGTGACGCACACCAGTACAGCTTGCCCTTTCCGTGAAAAATGGTCGGGCAGCGGATATCTGCGCCCGCCAAAGCCTTGGTGGGAATCCGGATTAACAGAAAGAAGTTGCTGGCGGGGTTCGGCAACGGATTGACTGAAAATAGCCCCAACTTGTCGACGACGTCATCTGCGATATGGTCATCAGCGACGTGCTTACGCTGGGCGCTTCGTTGAATCAGGTCCTCGGCAAAGACGTCCTGCGGAAAGACCCAGAAACCTAAGGGACCCGTATGGTGCACTCCATCGTGGTGATAGAGACTGACGGGCTTCTGGCTGAGGAGGTCGGAAAGCGTCTGCGGATCCTCTTCCAATTGCTCCGTAAGGATCGTAAGCTGTGCCTCATTGGGATCGAGCGTGGAGTCTAAGCCGAGCCAGTGCCTTGCATCCGTGCTCTGCTGGCAGACGTACTTCATGAAATCGTAAGCGGTACAGACATGGCAGAACCACTCGATGCCCCGTTGATCCACCACTCCCCCCGGCGGCCTTTGGCCCGGTCGCTGAAATGCTTCCGTGTAATAGCGCTCCAACTCCACGGTGTAGACATCAAGAATTCTCTTTTGTGCGGTATGATTTCCCGATTGCGCGGATGGAGCGCGGCTATGCGCAGGGCTCATGACCGGCCGCATATGAGAATTCACCGAGCCCGCCCATATCTTGGACCAAATCTCTAAATGTTCAAACAGCAAATTGGGCATGCAGATGTTACGGGAGATTTCCCGGCCCACCATATGCGACGCTATCCAGTGAGCGGAGTATCCGGGCATCTTGCTGAGATGCGAGCACAGGCCGGTCCAGCGGGATAGATTTCGAATGCCATGTCGATTTCCGTAGGTCACCGACGGCAACAGCTTCTTGTCACCCATAGCGAAGTCTCCTGCGTGATCACAACATGTAGAAGCAACACGATTTCAGCGGCCAAACGCATCTCGGGCGCGGCAGCAGCGTTGTCACAGAGGCGGGACGTAGGCCAAATCGATGGCCGTAGCACAGACGGATCGCGAGAGGGAATATCTGAACGTGACGACGGGCTTGCGGGATCTGGGCGGTGCGAAGGCGAAAGGACGATGGTGGGTATGCGCACAGTATCAATGTGCTCGCAGGGTAAGATCGATCCGATTATCCGTGAACCAGCAAGGGTTAACAGCTCATCGGTGCCGGCCTCACGTGGCAAGTTATCACACTATGCCGGATGTGGGTAGCAAGTGGTTAATCTACGTAAGGACTCTCTGAGAGTCAAGAGAATTATCATAATCGCAAATATTTATCGCGTATAAACACATGCATATTATGAAATGATAGGCGAATTTATATTGGGTCGGTGAAAACACCACAAATACAAGTAGATGCGATAGTAGAATCCTGCGGGCACCCTCCGCAAGCCGATGCTTCTGTGCACTGTTCAGAATCGGACCGTTTAACCTGTCATGGGAATTGCAATTTCTTGGTCTCCATTATTGCAGTTAACCAATTGCGTGACTATATTCCTGACATGTCTGGAAAAGACCGTTCCACACGACGGATTCTTGTCTGCTGCTCAACAAGCCGACTTCATGGAGGACAAGGTCATGAAACTGGGTCTCATAGTCTTTTGATGATGGCGCACACAATCCAAAATTTAGAATTGAGAATGAATAGTGGGTTTTCTGACTCGACACATCATTCACGGACCAAGGAGAGTTCCATGCGACATCTTGCTAAGCTGCTATTTTGTACGGGCGTGTTGTGGGCCTCTTTCACCGCATCGGGCATGGAAAGCGCGATGGCACCTCTTGGCGTGCGCGACTTTGCCCATTCCGCAGCGCATCTAAACGTGACCCGTACGTCTCCGGAGCAGACAACCATCGCGCTCGTTTCACCGGTGATCGTCACACAGGATGTGACCGTGGACTACCAAACCTATCAGCAATTCGGAATTGCCGGAGAGCAGTCCGTGTTGGCCGAAGGCAGTCCGGCTGTCCCGCAGGTCACCCGCTTCTATCAAATTCCCCATACCGGCAGCGCCGACATGATCATCACCGGCGCCGAATACGACGTGGTAAACGATGTCAATCCGCTGCCGCTCCAACTCAGAGATACGGGATTCAATGCCCTCGTGCGCAATGAGGCGGTGTACAGCAAGGATGGCTGGTATCCGGAGAATGTGGCGGTGATGAGCGATCCCATGATCATGCGCGACTTCCGCGTGGTCACGGTCACGCTCTACCCCGTGCAGGTCAATCCGGTCACCCATCAGGCCCGCATCTACCGTAATCTCAGCGTCGATGTGGTCGCCAATAATCATCCCGGCGTCAACGAACTGCTGAATCCCCATCGGCCCTCCCGCGAATGGGCGTCCATCTACCGGGGAACGATTGCCAACCTCGATGCCAATGCCTTGGATGACATGACCACGACGCCGGGCAGCCTGCTGATTCTGACGTCCAGCAATGCCACTCCCCGTCCCTGGGCCGACAGTCTTGCCCAGTGGAAAACACGCATGGGATACAGGGTGACCGTTGATGCCCGCGCATCCTGGACGTCCACTCAAGCACTGACGGTTATCCGCGCAGCTTATGCCAACGCGCCCATAGATGCGCCCTTGGAGTTCGTGGTCCTGATGGGTGACCCGGGAGCTGCTTGGGGCATTCCCGTGGACGGATCCAACACTGGAAACTATGATCATAGTTATGCCTTAGGCAATACCGGCGATGATCTCGAAGACATTGGTGTTGGCCGCCTGTCGGGTGGCACCGCCACCGCGCTGGCCACCATCAACGCCAAGATCATGGGCTACGAGCGCAATCCGCGTGTGGAAAGCTCCCCCGGCGTGGCAGATACCATGTGGTTCCACAAAGCCTTCCTCTACGCCGGTGTGGGCAGGAGCAGCCCTGACAATTACCTGATGATGCGCTGGGGCCGGCAGCAGTTTATCGCCAATACCGCCGTAGACAGTGTGACCGTGCTAACCCACCCGTCTGATGCGATTGTCCCAACCGATGTCCTAACACGCTTGAACGCAGGCGTTGGCTTCTTCTTCTGGCAGGGAACATGGATCGGCGGCATGCCCACCTCTACTCCCGACAACTGCAACACCGTTTGGCGGTTACCGATCTGCGTCACCATGGCGGAATCCGCCGGTGATTATGTGTATTCTGCGGCTCCGGACGGTCCGGCTGAGAACTTCCTGTGTACAGGAACGCCCAGCAACCCGCGCGGCGGCGTCTGCGGCATTGGAACCTCTACCTCCGGAGTTTCATACAACACCAATGTCTACCTCACCAGCGGCTTGCTCTACACCATCACCGATCTGCAGGTTGAGCACCTCGGCACGGCTATGGCCGGTGCCAAAGCCCAACTCTACTATTCCTTTCCGCCGGACTGGCCGGATCCCTATGGCGACCCGCGTGGGCTTGTCGCCAGACATGTCCGGCTATTCAACCTTCTCGGCGATCCCAGCCTTTCGATGTGGACCGATGTGCCGCAGCGCCTCATCGTCACTCATCCGGACTCTTTGGACATCGGCGCAAGTTCGGTGGAGATCACCGTGCGTCGCTCTGCCGATAGCGTGGCGGTGGAAAACGCTCTCGTCTGTCTCTGGAAACGCAGCCCCGATTCCACATGGGTGACAGGTCTCACCGACGCCGTTGGACACATTACACTGCCCGTCAGCGTAAATGCCGCCGGCAGCATGGCTCTAACCATCACCAAGCACAATATCAAGCCGTATCTTTACACCATTCCCTGTATTCAGGCGGCTGCAGCGCCGTTGTTCAGTTCCGTAGTCCTCGATGATGACAACACCGGCGGCAGTTCAGGCAACGGCGATCATCTAATGAACCCCGGCGAAACGATTGACCTGCCGGTCTACGTCCGTAACTTTGGCAACGAAACGACCGTGACAAACGTTTCCGCCACCCTCACCAGCGGCAATCCGTTGATCACCGTTGTGTCCGGCGCTTCCGCTTTTGCTGGCATCGCCCCCGGTGATTCGGCATTGGCGGCCACGCCGTTTCGAATTCATATCAGCCCATCCTTACAGGACAACGTACAGGTCATGCTCCCGCTGACCATCACCTCATCTGCCGGCCAGACGGTCGGCGCGATCCCCATGCTTTCTCATGCGGGCAACGCGCAGTACCAACGGCACCAGCTCAGCGGCGTGTTCGATCCGGGGGCAACGGTTAACCTGACCGTCGTTGTGAGAAATGTGGGCAGCGTTCCGATGACCGGCGTCACCGGAGAACTGGAACCGCTCACGCCGCTCGTTCAGACAAATACGGCCACAGCATCGTTCGGTGACATAGCCATGGGTGCGCTGGATTCCAATTCAGCGGTGCCATTTTCCATCACCGCCAGTCCATTGGCCTATCGCGGCCTGCAAGCGCCAATGCGCCTGATTCTAACCACGTCATCAGGTTTTGTCGACACCACGGAGTTTACTATCAGTCTGGGCACGGCCCAAAGCACCGATCCCACCGGACCGGATGCGTTTGGTTACGTTGCCCTGGATAACACTGACACAACCAGTGCGATGCACCCTGTGTTTTCCTATGTGGATATCAGCAGCTCGGGTCAAAATCTGAATCTCAATGACACCGGCGAAAAGACAACTATAAATCCCATCTGGTCAGCGGTGCGTCGGTTGCCCTTCGGTTTCAAATTCTATGGGCAAGTGTATGACTCGATCACCGTCTGTTCCAACGGCTGGTGCGCTTTCGGGGATCAAAGCTGGTATGACGGTTTCCGCAACTTCCAGATCCCGGCGATGCGCGCCCCGGATGCCATGATCGCCCCTTACTGGGATGATCTGCAGACCACAGGCACCGGACACGGCGTGTGGGTGAAGAACGACTCCACCAACCACCGCTACATCATTCAGTGGAAGGCCACTTTCAATCACGGGACATTCAACCTCGACTTTGAAGTTGTGCTGTATGACACCACCTTTCAGCCGACAGTCAGCGGCAACGGCAACGTCGTGGTCCAGTACAACCACGTCGTCATGAACATGAATTCGCAGTACGACGACGACGCTCCCGGCTCCACCATCGGTATCCAGATGCCCGGCAATACGGTAGGCTTGAGCTATGCCTATCAGGACATCTATGCTGCCGGTGCGGCCACCGTGTCCGACGGGCGGGCGATCCTGTTTACCACAGATGCGCGCATGTTGTTCGGCCAGATCGAAGGAACGGTGGTCAATATGGCCGACAATCAGCCGATGGCCGGTGTCAACGTTCTCATGAATGGTCAGACATACCATGCCATCACGGACGCCGCCGGTCATTATGCGATTCCCGATGTGCTTATCGGCGCCTACAACATGCACACAGCGTACTATCGCTTCGACAACGACTCGGTGAACAGCGTGCGGGTCGCCCTTGACAGCACAACGATTGTCAACTTTGCGCTGCGCCACCCGGAGATGACCTTGACTCCGGAATCGCTTCAGGATACCCTGAGTGACATGCCGGTGGCGGACGCCTTCACCATCTCCAATCCCGGCAATGGCCTGCTGGATTACTCCATTCAGGTGTCCCCGGCCGGAAATGACCACCCAGCCCCCTGGGATTCCGTGGGAACGGTGGATCTCTCGGGCCAGGTCGGCAACAGTGAGGCGTGGGGCTGTGAACTCTTCAATAATGAATGGTGGGTGACGGATTCGAACGGCCCCAATGGAACGCCCGTGCTTTACCGTTTCGATTTGGATGGTCAACTCCTCGGATCCGTTCCGCAGCCCTCTACAACCGCTCTCGGCTGGTTTGATTTGGCAACCGATGGCACTCTGCTGTACGGCGCGGACAACCAAATGATCTACGGGATTGACGCCGGCGGCACAGTGCGTGACAGCCTTCCAAGTCCTCTCAATCCATCCCGCGCCCTTGCCTATGATTCCGTTGGTCGGAATTTTTGGGTGGCAGATTACACATCCGACATTTACGCCCTTGGCAGACAGGGCACTCAGGTTGCACACGTTCCCAATCCCGGATTGATCATCACCGGTCTGGGATGGTATTCCGCCGACCCGGATACGGGCCAGTTGTATATCTTTGGCCGGGATGGCGCCGGCCAACGGCGGGTTTCCAAGTACAATCCGCTGTCCGGCTCATTCCGTACCGTCCGCGACCTTCCCGACTCTGCGGGCGAACTTGCCGCAGGCTGCACCGTTACAGCGGACTGGAACAACCTGATGCTGGTATTCGGCGGAGTGGTGCGGAACGCTCACAGTGCGCGTTTAGCCATTCATGAAATGGCGTTCGACACGTCCTGGATACATATCGCTCCCGTGACGGGCTATGTTGCTGCGGGGAGATCCCGGAGTATTGCCCTCACACTCTATGGCACGCACCTCCGCAACGCCACCTACCATGTGAACCTGCGTGTGACCAGTGCAATCTATGACTCCACGGTGGCGCTGCCCATCACGGTGGAGGTGCGCCATGCCGTCTCAGCAGATCCGTCTCCGGAAGCGTTGCCGGCTCGCTATGCCCTGCACCAGAACTATCCGAATCCTTTCAACCCCACCACCAACATCCGCTATGAGCTGAAGACCGATGGTCTGACGCGCCTGTCGGTGTTCAACGTGCTGGGGGAGAAGGTCGCCGATCTGGTCAATGCCAAACAGTCCGCCGGCTTCTACGACATCTCCTTCGATGCCTCGGCTTTGCCCTCGGGTGTCTACTTCTACCGCCTTACAAGCGGTAACTTCACCCAAAGCGCCAAGATGATCCTCATGAAATGACCTGAGCCTTGGATGTGTATCTCAACCTAAGGCAGTCGTTCAAGCAAGAAAGAAGCCTGTAAGTTAATGACTTGCAGGCTTTTACTTTGTGCGAGTTGGTGGGCCGAAACCCACGCGGTGTGGCGGCGAGGAATAGAACTTGAATTGCCGAACCGGCACTGTGCCTGTATCCACGCCATCCCCAGCGACAACTAAAGTATCAACATGGTGAGCCGATAACTAACCAAGAGTTCCCGGATTTGAGGCGGGGGGCCTTTCCGCGCAGTGTGAGACAGAACTGCGAGTTCAAGGCACAGTGCTGAGTCCTCTGGATTCATTGCTGTGTCTTTTTTTGTGTCTGCCCGCGCGCACGTCGACCTGCATTGTCCAAATCTATAACAAGGTGCGGACAGGAAAGGGTATCAGACAAACGCGCACCCCGTTGTTCGGAAACTATAGCTCACCTATAAGACCGAACATCGCCACGCTATAAGCGACGTGATACACTTGCCATGCTCAGACTCTGAGCATGGCGAAAAGAACATCCCATTCCACGGTCATTTCTTCTGCTCCAACGCATGGGAAGACCAATGCGGGCTTCCCCCCCCCGGGTGACAGGTGTTTTTCGTATCCGACAACCATTTTCAGCTTGAAATGATCACCTGAACAAATTGCCCAAGGGAAATTGTCAATCCGTGGGGCAACCTAATCGAACCAATGGAAAGAGGTCAAGATGTTAAGACAATCGGTGAAGTCATTGGCACTTGTGCTCATGAGTTCTCTATTTTTTGTGGTCGGAATTGCAAAGGCGGATAATCGCGTTGCCCCGACGGTGGCAACAAACTGGCCGCGATTGCACGGTGCCGCAGGCACCAAACAGACGGCTGTCTTCGGGACCAGGATCAATGCCAACAGCTACAATTTCCTTGGTCAAAGCGTCATCGCGTCTCAGCGGGCCGGAGCATTCTTTGCCCTTGTCCCCTCATCGGGCGCCACCAGTGCCACAACGTTCTCCGATGGCACCACGGCGCACTTTGACATGAACGGCGGCCGCTTCCTTACCAACGGCAACTCCGTGCTGGTCGGTCAAAAGACGATCAGTGGAATAGAAACGCGCGGTTCGATTTTTGTGCGTACGGCCATCGGCACTGCCGTGGCCAACTTGCAGACTCTGGGCTCGACCAGCACGCTTACGCGACTGAATAATGTGATCGAACTCACCGGCTCCGCGTACAACGGCAAACTGGCTATGGTCGGCTTCAGCGCTCAAGCGGGGAACGCCGGCGCCGGCGATATGTACTATGTACGCGCGACCATCGGCAGCTCCGTGATCGCTGCGGATCGAATGGTCATGATCGGGTCCGCGAATGAGGACGAAGGCTACGCGATTTGCCAGGTCAACGACTCCATCGTCGCCATCGGCGGTCGCACCAAGTCCGGCGCGAACAACGACATCTACGTCAGACTGATCAAAATTGTCGACGGATCCTCGGTCGCCGGTTTTACTCTCTCCGGTGCCGCCGGAACGGGTAACGACGATGTTATCCGCGTTATCCGCAAGGATGCGAGCGGAAAACTCATCCTGATCGGTGCGTGTGGCACCGGTACCGGACGCAGAGGCTATATCGCAAAGATCTCGGCTACGACAGGCACGTTGGTCGACGGCTATGAATTCACCACCGCCGACACCGACGTCGAATTCTTTGATGCTGATATTATGGCGAACGGCAACATAGTGGTGACTGGCCGTAAAGGAAACGATCTTTATCTGACGGAAATTCAGGATAACGGTCATGCCTTTGTTATGGATTGGGTAAATACATACGATTCCGGTCGCACCGGCGACATCGGCAACTTCGTGAGAGTCCAGGCCGACTCGACGATTCTCGTCGCGGGCGTTGGCAACGATGCCAGTGCATCCATCGACGCCGTCTTCTGGCTCTTCAACGTTCCGCAATTGCAGACCAACCCCAATCCTACGGCCTTCAATCTGACCGCGCCGGCGGACAGCGCACTGCTTACCAGTGTGACGCCGACCCTGAACTGGGAAGCGTCCACGGATACGCTGCTGGGCTATACGGTTCATTACGAATTGACCTATGCTACGGACGCAAGCTTCACAACGCCCACCGTGGTGTCCAATATCGCGACCAACTCCTACACCTTCGGCGCGGATTTGCCGTTTGCCACGATGTACTATTGGAAGGTGAAGGCTCAGGACGGCACAGGGTATGAACAGGCCTGTACCCAGTCCCCCAATGGATGGAGATTCATTACGCCGCCTGCTCCGCCGACCGCCTTTGACTTAACATCGCCCGCGGACAGCAGCACCGTCAACACCACGACCCCGACCTTGCATTGGCAAGCCTCGACGGATGCCGTATTCGGCGGGACTGTTCATTATGAATTGACCTATGCCACGGACGCAAGCTTCACAACGCCCACCGTGGTGTCCAATATCGCAACCAACGCCTACACCTTCGGCACCGCTCTGCCCCTCGGGACGATGTACTACTGGAAGGTGAAGGCGCAGGTCGACACGACCTACGAGAGATCCTGCAATCAAGCCCCCGGTGGCTGGAGATTTCTCAGCCCGCCGATGCCCCCGGATGCGTTCTACATCATGTTGAACAGCAACGTGGCCTCGACAACTCCGTACTATGACAATGGCAACGTCGCCGGCTTCAATGCGGCCGCCTGCGATACCTTCGATGCGTTCGACGTCCCCGAACCGCCGGTGCTGGGTAACAACTACATCCAGACCTATTTCTACGAGAGCGGCCTCTCCGGTTTCCGTAAGAAACTGTCCGCGGATTTCCGTAACTACGAAGGCAAGAGCCTCGACTCGGCTTCATACGTGTTCACCATTCAGACGAAAACCGATCAATCCGACTCTGTGACGTTCTCATTCGATGACTCGACGCACAACCCCGATGTCTGGCCGGTCATCTTCTGGAATGGAACGGATTACCAGAACGTGCTGGGCGCTTCCACGGCCAACAAGGAGTTCAAATACCTCTCCACGGGTACGACGGGCGCTCCCCAGACCCGGACCTTTGCCCTGCTGATCGGCGACAAGACTCCGCCCGTCGTAACCCCCCTGATGCCGGCCGCGGATAGCACCTCCGAAATCTCACGCAACAGCAAGACGACGCTGACGGTCTCTGTGGACAATACCTGTCCCGTTCGCCGCACCATCATCGCCTTCTCACCCCTGCCGGATTCAACCGGCCCTGTGGCGAACAATCCGCGTGAGAATTTTACGACGCTGAACAACATGCCGGTCATGCCTGCGACGCCGGACAATCCGACCAATGGAATCGCCAACGCGAACCTGACCCACGACTGGGTGCCCTACACGGACGATTGGGCCCTGTTCTCCGGCAGCCCGAATGCGATTCTGAACAACGCGCAGTTACGCTATATTACGGAAGACTGGGCGGGCAACATCGATACGATGTATGTCAACTTCAAGCTGGTTCCCGACGTCTTCAACTTCACCGGCGACTATCCGGCGGGTTGGAACCTGATTTCGCTTCCCCTGAGTCCTGTCGCCAGCCTTCCCGCGGAAGTCTTCACCACCCATACGGGTAACGACAGCGGTATCGCCGGTGGCTTCACCGTATTCGGTTACTCCTTGGGCAACGGCTACACCCAGCCGTCCTCGATGACGATTGCCAAGGGTTACTTCCTCGTACTGTACGAAGATAATACCGCTGCCGCCGGCAACTCCGGTCTCGGCAAAGTCAAGGGCACAATCGCCGATGCCACAGCCGATGTGGACCTCACCTTCGATGCCGGTGCGCCGAACCTGATCGGTTCCTCCGTGCGTAACGAAGACCTCGGCGGCAATCATCTGCAGGCCGATGACTGGATGTTCTCCGTGGACAATTTCACCACCACGTACACGTGGGCGGATGTCACCACGACCGCGGATAAGGGCGGCGACGCCAGCATCTGGATCGATCCGACGTCCTTCGTAGGATTCGACAATGCATCCGGTGATTTCACCACGACGATTTCGCCGACCGATAACCTCGAACCGGGTAAGGGCTACGTCCTCGTGACCGGAAGCGCCTATACCGGAACTCTGAAGATGCGGACCCGCCGTGACTCGACCGCGGTAGACGGCTTCCGTCCTCATCGTTTGCCCAATGCCGATGGCCGCCCCGTTACCCATCTCGACGACTTCAATGGCGACTGGATGGTTCCGATCACGATGTCGCTGGGTTCAATGCACAACACCCTCTCCGGCTTCGGTTGCCGGAACGGTGCGACGTCCCTCTGGGACAACGGCATCGACGTCACCGAGCCTCCGCTGCCGCCGTCCGGAAACTTCGTTCGTGCGGTGGTGGATGGACAGAATTGGGGTTCGCCCTTCGGCCGCTACTTCGTCACGGATATCCGTGCGCCGTATACTCCTGACCGGATGTCCGACTCGTGGGACTTCGTCGTGAATGCCTCTGAAAGCGGCACCGTTACCATGACGTTCGACGTGGAGGCGTTGGCGCAATACTCCGTACCCGCGGGATTCCGCGCCACGGCGTCTGTGAACGGCGAGACGTTCGACCTGGTCCAGAACCACACCATTACGTTCGACTACGCGGTGGACGCCCCCACGGTCGTCCATATCTCCGCCGTATTCGGCGCGCTGGGTACGCATGGCCAGGACCCGGCACTTCCGTCCGAGTACTCAATCGTCAGTTCGTATCCGAATCCGTTCAACCCGACAACGACGATTCGCATCGGACTGCCCGAAGCCTCGACGCTGAAAGTGGTCGTGTTCAATACCCTCGGTGAGCAGGTCATGACCCTCGTCAATGGCCGCATGGCCGCCGGTTATCACAACGTTGGGTTTGATGCCCACATGTTGTCCAGCGGTATGTACTTCATTTCCGCGAAGGTGGACGGAAAGATGAACCAGATCAAGCGCGTCGTTCTTCTGCGATAACTTGACCTGTTGAGCAGTAGCACAAGGGGCCGGCTCCGGAACGTGGGGCCGGCCCCTGCTTCTTCGGGACAATTCTGGTGTGACCCACGTCGTGGTCGCATTCGGATAGAGACGTCCGTTAGCGTGCTTCCCAGAGGCACACCGCTCGCCATGATCGCCTGCTGTAGCCTCCCAGCCGAATCTGCATCAGAGGCATGCTTATTACAGCCGTCACCTTAACGTACATTTAGATCTATTCGGAGACCATGTTTCGGGACGATTTCGGATCGGATGATTGGCTATTGCTCCAATGATCTTGATTTTTCCCCTTGCAGATATTACCTTATGCGATGTCTGAATATGCATTTGTCTTAACACAATCGTAACAATTGGACCCCTCGATCTACGACCTTCCTTCGGATGTCGCCCGAACCGATACCCCTGCGTCGAAGTCTGCCCAGGCCGCCGGCAATGGCTCTGACCCTTCGCATGCGTCGACTGCGGTTTCGTCTCCGGCCCGCAATCTTGACGATCCCAAGCTATTCATCAACCGCGAGTTGAGCTGGCTCCAGTTCAATTGGCGCGTGTTCGAAGAAGCGATGGACATGTCTCACCCGCTGCTCGAGCGTGTGAAGTTTCTGGCGATCTTCGCCAACAATCTCGATGAGTTCTTCATGGTGAGGGTGTCGGGCTTACGACGGCAACTTGCCGCGCGGATCGTTGAACTCTCCTCCGACGGTATGACGCCCGCCGAACAACTGGCGGCGATTCGCCAGACGGTTGAAGTGATGTATGAACGGCAGGCCAACTGCTGGTACGACGACTTGCTGCCGAAGTTGAACGGCAGAGGAATTCGCGTCCTGCATGACCATGAGCTTTCACCGGCTCAACGCCATCGGCTGAAACACTACTTTCAGGAAGAAATCTATCCGGTTCTGACTCCTCTGGCATTCGATCCCGGACATCCGTTTCCGCACATCTCCAATTTGAGTCTGAATCTTGCCGTGGTGGTCAATGATCCCGAACGGGGAGAGCGCTTCGCCCGCCTGAAGGTCCCGGACACATTTCCCCGTCTCGTGCCGATTCCGAAGGATGATGAATCCGATGTTACGGCAACCGCCGATTTCATTTGGCTCGAGGACCTGATTGCCGCCAATCTCGACGGTCTCTTCCCGGGCCTGGATGTTGTCGACACGTTCTCTTTTCGCATCACGCGCGACGCCGATTTCGAAATCGTGGAAGATGACGCGGAGGATCTGCTTACCACCATCGAAGAAAGCGTGGATCAACGGACCTTCGGTCCTGAAGTGCGGCTCGAACTGGATATCGCCACGCCCGACCGCATCCGCAAAATCCTCGTCGAAAACCTCGAGATCGAAGAGATGCAGGTCTACACCGTGAAAGGCCTGATCGGCATGTCCGACCTCATGCAGCTCATGAAGCTCGAACGCCCTGAGTTGAAGGATACGCCGTTTGTGCCGTCTCTGCCCCTGCCCCTGAGTGATGACGGAAATATTTTCGATGCGGTGCGAAGCCAGGATGTTTTGTTCTATCATCCGTACAACAGCTTCACTCCGGTCGTGGATTTTGTTCGCGAAGCCGCGCGCGACCCCCAGGTTCTTGCCATCAAGTTAACCCTTTACCGCGTCGGACCTAAATCGCCCATCGTGGACGCCCTGATGGAAGCCCGGGAAAACGGCAAGCAGGTCGCCGTGCTGGTGGAACTGAAGGCGCGCTTCGACGAAGAGAATAATATCGCCTGGGCGCGGGCGCTGGAACAGGCGGGCGTACATGTGGTCTATGGCGTAATCGGACTTAAAACGCACGCCAAAATGTGCCTCGTGGTCAGGCGCGAGGACGATGGCATCCGCCGCTATGTTCACATGAGCACCGGCAATTACAACACCTCGACCAGCCGCGTGTATACCGACTTGGGGCTTCTCACCGCCGATGAAGAATTCGGCGAGGAAATGACGGACCTCTTCAACGCCCTCACCGGCTATTCCCGCAAAGAGACCTACGGCAAATTACTGGTGGCCCCCGGGAAAATGCGCAAGGAACTTATCGCCCGCATCGAACGCGAAATCGCCGTGCATCAGGCGCAGGGCGGAGGATACCTTGCCTTCAAGATGAATGCGCTGGTGGACCGCCGCTGCATTCAGGCTCTCTATCGCGCATCGCAGGCCGGTGTCCGCATTGACCTTCAAGTGCGGGGCATCTGCTGCCTCCGGCCCGGCATTCCCGGGGTTAGCGAAACCATCACCGTCACATCCATCGTCGGACGCTTTCTGGAGCATGTCCGCATCTACTATTTCGCTAACGGCGGCAGCGACGAAATCCTGACCGGCAGCGCCGATCTCATGCCACGCAACCTCGAACGCCGCATTGAAGTCCTTTTCCCGGTGCAGGACCCGGCCCTTAAGAGTCTTGTGCTTAACACGATCCTGCGCACGCATCTTGGCGATAATGTGAAGGCGCGCCGCCTCCTGCCCGACGGATCTTACCGGCGCGTAACTCCCGCGGCGGAGGATACTCCGCTGGACTCGCAGGCATGGATGCTGGAACATTTCCGCGCGCTGGGCCCATCCTCATGAGCGGACGCGTTTCGGATCCGTCCGTGTGCCGTTTCGCGGCGGATGTGCTCCGCAGGAAACTGCGCGCCCTGCTCAAGGAACGCGAAGGCGTCAGAGCGGCGGAGGGCAGTGAACACATTCATCGCATGCGGGTCGCGGCCCGCCGGGTGCGCGCGGCCCTCGATCTCTTCGAAGACTGTTTTCCGAAAAAGCAATTCGCCGCATGGCGCAAATCGGTTCGCCAACTGACCAGGGCGCTTGGCGCAGCCCGGGACTGCGATGTTCAGCTTGCGTTTCTTGCCGGGTTCGCGAGCGGCCTGCGCGATCCGCTCCTTCGCCCCGGAGTCGAACGGCTGCGGCTTCGCCTGACGCAAAATCGCTCGATGCTGCAGGCGAAGGTCATCCGCGCTATAGACCGCTTCGAGGAAAGCGATGTCGCCGCGGCTATGAAGGACGCGCTTTCCGATCTGGCGCCGGATGGAAAAGTGCCGGCGGCGATTGAGCCGGAAGGGAGTATCCGCCGCCTTGCGGCGGCGCGCATCAGCGCGTGTCTCGATCATCTCTTGCGATACGAACCGTACGTGGTGGATGCGAGCGCTGTGGCGGAGCATCACGCCATGCGCATTGCCGCCAAGCGGTTCCGCTATACGATGGAAGTCTTTGAACCGGTCTTCGGGGATGCGCTGCGTTCTGCGCTCACAGCGGCCAAAGACGTGCAGGAGCAACTTGGGGATATCCACGATTGCGACGTTTGGGTGGATTGTATACGGGAGTTCGAGGCTGCCGAGCGGCTTCGGACGATGGAATACTTTGGTCATCTCGATACCTTCTCGGAACTGATTCCCGGACTGGAAGCAGTACGTCAGGACCGCGCCGGGACACGTACAGTTCAGCACACCCGCTTCGAGGCGTACTGGAAGAACCTTGAGGCTGAATGGGTATGGCAAGTGCTTCGGGATGCTATGGAAGCGCACGGTCAACCGAAAGGAAGAAGAACATGAGAATTGCTTTGATCGGGGATGTGCATGCCAACGTGCACGCGCTGGAAAGCGTCCTGGCGGATGCCGCCGCGCGCCACGCCGACATGATTTGGAACACGGGAGACTTCGTCGGCATCGGTGCGTTCCCGGATGAAGTCGTTCAGCTATTGATTGACAAAAAGGCGGTCAGCATCGCCGGAAACGTTGATGTGGAAGCGCTCAATTTTCCCCGGAAGACGGAAGAATGGGCGGCTGCCCAAGAGCCCGAGGAGCTTGCAGCCTTCAAATTTGCCTACGAGCATCTCTCGCCCGCGAGCCGCGAATATCTCGCAGCGCTGCCCGCGACCCGCCGCCTCGAAGTCGACGGCCGGAAGGTCCTGCTCTGCCATGGCAGCCCTGCGTCTCAGGATGAGCACTTGTATGCGGACACTCCGGACAAGCGGTTTGAGGAACTCGCCCAAATGGCGGATGCCGAGATCGTAATCTTCGGTCATTCCCATCAGCCGTTTGTAAAGGATGTCGCCGGTGTCAAGTTCATCAACACCGGCAGTGTGGGCCGGCCCGATGACGGCGATCCCCGCGCCTGTTACGCCGTGTTCGATATTCGCACGTCCGAGCAGGCGCCGTTCAAGCTGAAACATCACCGCGTGGAGTACCCGGTGCAGGAGGCCGCTGACGCCGTGCGCGAGCGAGGCCTGCCGGAGGCCCTCGCGGAAGTTCTGCTCGAAGGGCGCAGTCTGAAATGGGTGCTGAAGCATCGCCGCAAGGAAGCCGAAGACGATGCGGCCAAGACGGCAAAGTATGCCGCCCGCGTCAAGGATGTAGCCACCGCGGCCAGTGTCTTCAATCACGAGCAGGAGCACGTGGACCATGTGACCGAACTTGCCCTGTCCCTGTTCGATCAGATGGAAGATGCCACCGAACTCGGTCGCAAAGAGCGGTTCTGGCTGGAGTGCGCCGCCCTGCTCCACGATATCGGGTGGGTGCAGGGGCGTCAGGCGCACCACAAAACCGCGCTCAAGATGATTCTCGAAGATCAAACGCTGCCGCTGGATGATCGCGAACGCTTGATCGTCGGTTCGATTGCGCGCTATCACCGCCGCGCACTGCCCAGCAAAAGTCACGAGCATTTCGCCGACCTTAAGCGCAAGGATCGGGACGCCGTGTTGCTGCTCGCCGGCTTTCTGCGTCTCGCCGACGGTCTGGATCGAACGCATCAGAAGAGGGTCTTGTCCGTCATTTGCCGCGCCACCAGGAAGTATGTCCACCTCCGCCTCAGCACGGAAGGGGATGCCCAGCCTGAGCGCGAGTATGCTCTCGAAAAGGGCAAACTGCTGGAACAGGCGCTGAATCGCAAGTTGAAGATCGAAGTCATGGCGCCATGACCGAAGACGCCAGTCACGTCGTAGCCTTTATCGATATCGGCACCAATGCCGTGCGCCTGCTGCTGGTGCGCGTCACTCCTGCCCACAGCTATAAAGTGCTCATGCAGCAGCGCGAAGCGGTGCGCCTCGGCGAAGGGGAATTCCGTAACCAAATGCTGCAGGCCGACGCGATGGAGCGCGCCCTTCTCGTGTGCCGCAAGTTCGCCGATCTGGCACGTTCGCATGCCGCCAAGGAAATTGTCGCGGTCGCCACCTCCGCGACACGGGAGGCGCGCAATCAGCAGGAGTTCGTCCGGCGACTCGAAGCGGAGGCCGGGCTGACCGTCCACGTCATTTCCGGCATTGAGGAAGCCCGGCTCATCTATCTCGGTGTGGCCAGCGGAATTCACCTTGACAAACGAACCGCCCTCTTTGTGGACATCGGCGGCGGCAGCACCGAAATATCCGTCGGCGACCAGCAGCAGTTCCAATGGCTCGAGTCGCTGAAGCTCGGCGCCATCCGCCTGACCTCGCTGTATATTCCGCATCCGGAAAAGCCGTTATCCCGTGAACGCTACGACGCCATGCGTGAACACATCCGCAGCGTGGCCGTGCGCACGTTTCAGCGCGTCCGGCTGTCCGCCGCCGTTATGGCGGTCGGCAGCAGCGGCAGCATCGCCAACCTCGCCGATATCGCCGCTCGAATTTACCTCAAACGGCGTCGCGAGCGTGACGACGTCCTCACTCTGGAACAGCTTCAGGGAGTGGTCGCGCTCCTCCGCCCCTTGACTCAGGATAAGCGCAAAGAGGTGCCGGGGATCAATCCCGAGCGCGCCGACATCATCCTCGCGGGCGCGGCGATTATCGAGACTATTCTCCAGGAAACCCGCCTCTCCGCAATCCACATCAGCGAACGCGGTTTGCGGGATGGCCTGTTGATGGATTATCTCGCCCGCATCGATCCCACCCGGGCGCTTACCCAGATGCCGGTGCGGATGCGCAGCGTCATGCAACTGGGACGCGCCTGCCATTTCGAGGAGAAGCACGCGCGGCAGGTCGCGGATTTGGCTCTCATGCTCTTCGATAGCGCGAAGGAGCTTGGGCTGCACTGGCTGGGTGCGGCGGAGCGCGAGTTGCTGGAATACGCCGCTCTGCTGCACGACATCGGCACCTTCGTGTCCTATGAAAATCACCATGCGCACAGCCATTACTTGATTCGCAATGCCGATCTGCTCGGATTCGATCAGCAGGAATTGGCCTGCATGGCCGCTACCGCCTATTTTCATCGCCGCACCCTCGCCCGCCGGAAACATCCGCTGTTCGAACCGCTCGATTCCCGCTCCAAGCGTGCCGTACCGGCCCTTTCGATGCTCCTGCGCATGGCCGAGAGCCTGGACAGAAGCCATGCCGGCAAGATAACCCGCGTTTCGTTCGAGCGCGTTCCTCAGGACGGGATCCTTCTCACCATGGAAGCTCCGCAGGATTGCGAACTGGAAGTGTGGGGTGTTCGCCACCATCTCGACGCCTTCAAAAAAACGTTTGAACAGGCGCTCGAAATCCGTGTGATGCCCACGCATGCTCGAGTATCATGACCGATATCGGGCGCAGAACCTGAGAATTCGGTGGTCACAATCGTATGAAATAGTCGTTCAAATTTTCGCCATACAAGAAGCCTGCAAGTCATTAACTCGCAGGCTTTTTGTATGGTGCACCGCGCAAGATCGGGGACGGTGATCCCCGAATCTCAGCCAGGGCATCACAGCGCGTGGTGCAATCTATTCCACCACGGCCTTTACGTCGTAGTAGGCTCTGTCGGAAATAGTGGAATCGAAAAACATCAGCGAATCGCCGCTCGACACGGACCCGATGGAGTCCGGCAGCGCCAGCCAGCCTGCGCCGCGCCGGATAGTATAACGGCTTACGGTAACCGCTGCCCCGCTGGTATCCTGCGTTACCGGCAGCCAGTTGAGCTGCATGCGGTTGCCCGCCGGCTGAACCACAAGCTGCTGCGGTGCGCGCGGCACGCCTCGCCCAAGCGCCGAAATATCGTACAGGACGAAGTGATCGAACGCCGCCGCGCACAAGATATTGCCCGTGAGCGCCACGTCCCATGTGAAGCTAAGGGTCTGGTAGTAACCGGCCTGCACGGGCGCTGCCGGATCGTGAAAATCCGCAACCACAATCCCGCCGCCGAAAATCGCGAGGTACGCATAGCGGCCCCGCACGTCGAGACCCATTCCTCCGCCGGGCACATCGAACACGCTCCGTTGCACCGGCGCAGTAGGATTGGTGACGTCAATAATCCGCAGACCCACGACATTGTCCGTCAGGCAAACATAGTTGCCGCTGACGGCCACATCGAAAGCGATGCCGCCGGGCGACTGGAGGAAACCGACTTCAGTGGGTGCCGCCGGATTGCTGACGTCAAGTATCCGCAGTCCGGCTAAGTTGTCTGCCACGTATGCATAGTTACCGCTTACGGCGACGTTGACGGCAAAGTCCGGAGTGTCCCAAACCCCGGTTACGGACGGGGCCGCGGGATTGCTGATATCCACCACCTGCACTCCGGTCTCAGCGCTCGCCACATAGGCGAAATTCTCCCGCACGGCTACGCCGCTTGCATAGGCTCCTTCGCCGCAGAATCCCGTCTCTGCCGGCGCGGCCGGATTGGCGAAATCAAACACTCGCAGTCCCGAATAGCCGTTGGCGATGTAGGCGTAATGACCGCTTAAGGTGACTGCCGCTACAGAACCCGGCGTAGGGAAGACGCTAACCGGAACCGGCACTGCCGGATTCGTAATGCGGAAAATCTCGATCGCGCTGTTATCATGACTCACAAAGGCGAGACTGTCATTTGCCGCCACATGTCTTGTGACTCCCATAGGCCGTGCAGCCCCAGCCATAGGCAGCGCGGCCCAATCCGCCATGGAATACGCAACGACGTTTGTCTCGCCGTAGATATCTCCGGCGTAAATATAACCGCCGCCGGCTGCAATCCAACTTATCGTCCCGCCACTGGCGGACGCAACTTCTACCGGCGCTGTGGGAGTGCTGATGTCCACGATTCGCACGCTGTGGTCGTTGGCGACACATGCATAGGTGCCGCTGAGCATCACCTCGCATGGCGATCCTGTGTTTGGGTCGTAGATTCCCACCTGTACCGGCGTTGCCGGATTGCTGACGTCAAACACCAGCAATCCCGTCAGGTAACCATCTGCGAGGTACACATAGTTGCCCCTCATGGTAATGCCTGTGGACCAGCCACCGGTATCCACAAAGCCGACTTCCGTTGGCGACGCCGGATTGCTGATGTCAATAACCCGCAGTCCGCGTCCGTAGTCCGCGACAAAGGCATAGGTGCCGCTCACCACCACGTTATGGGCATTGCCGGGAGTATTGAACGTGCCCGTCAGTGTGGGGGCAGCCGGATTGCTGATGTTGATGATCATCAGACCCGCGTCGTCTGCGCACAGATAGGCGTAATTGCCCACCACGACCACGCCATACGATGACGTGCCGGGAGTATCCAGAAAGCCGACAGGGATCGGCGAAGCCGGGTTGGTGATGTTCATGATCCGCAGGCTCGAAGTGTTTCCGGCCAGGTACGCGTAGTTGCCGCTTAGCGCAATCCCGTTGGTAGATCCACCCGCCGTGTACCACCCGACCATCGTCGGCGCCATGGGATTGGTGAGGCTCAGCACCATCATTGTGTAGAAGCTGGCCGCACAGTAGAGATAGTTGCCGCGCACGACCGCCCCCTTCGCCCAGTTGGAATAGGTCGCGCCGGTAGTCATAGCAAGATGCGCGTTCACGATTTGCAGGCCGCCGGTCTCCGCCGCAACGCAGACCTTGTCGCCGCCAACCGCCACACTGCGTGCGTTGCCGGTAACCGTACGGCTTCCCAGCAACACGGGCACGGGAGGATAATTGACGTCAATAATCTGCACCCCACCGCTGCCATCTGCCACATAAGCACGTGGCCAGTCCAGCGCGATCTCCGTGGCTGTGCCCGGCGTATCATACACCCCGGCCGAGACTGGTGACGCCGGATTGCTGATGTCCACCACGCGCAAGCCGCTGCCGCCGTCCGCAACATACGCGTAGTTCCCTTGTACGGCCACGCCCCGTGCATTACCGGGCGTATCGTACACACCGACGGATACCGGCGCTGCCGGATTGCTGATATCCACCACTCGCAGCCCGCTCGCGTCATCGGCGACATACGCGTAGTTTCCGCTGACCGCCACACCATACGCGGTGCCCGGAGTATCATAGAACCCCGCCTGTACAGGCGCATTGGGATTGCTGATAGTGATAATGCGCAGACCACTGCTGCCGTCCGCCACGTATGCATAATTCCCACGGACGGCTACGCCGTACGCCGTGCCCGGAGTATCGTAAAGCCCGGCCTGAAACGGCCCAACCGGATTGCTGACGTCAATAATTCGCAGACCGTACGCCCCGTCGGCCTGATACGCGTAGTTCCCGCGAACCTCGACCCCGGCGGCTTCGCTATTGACGAACTGGGTCACGAAAGCCCCGGTTTGCACCATGGCCGATGGGTTGCTGAGCGAGTAGATCAGTAAGCCAGTGGCAGACGGGTACATAGCGCTGGGTACTCGTGCCGAAATATACGCGTAATTACCCTGCACGGCTACATCCATCGCCGTGTTCCACTCCATGACTTGTCCGATCCGCGACACGCGCATACTGTCCTGCGCGACGACAGGTGCCGCAGCCACACAGCAGAGCGTGGCGATCACTAAAAATGTTCGCATGTTCATACCGACTCTCCCGGCATGTGCCGAAGTGAGATATAAAGAATTACGGGGATGCCGGTTCCGCGATGTGGTGGCAATCCCTTGCACAAATACAAATGGAGCGAACCCAGCCGCGCCACGCGGAGGACTCGCTCGGCAGAAGGCGTCTTTCCGGTGAAATCTCTTGCAAAGTACTGAACACTACAAGGTAAAGAACCGCTGCGCTCTGGTCAACCGAGAACCGATAATTTCCAGACACTCTGAATAATCTTTATCTCATTAGGGATCAATTCGTAAGCCTAATCCAATGAAAAATTTTCCCATTCTGCTGGTCAAGAGAGGAGATGTAATCATAATTTCGATATCCTCGTCCATTGTTGTCGCCAGCGTTCTTCTATCTTAGCCATTCGTTTAAATCCTCGTCAAAAAATTGATCGGGAGAATGCCTGTGGAAGTTGCCGGCTCCAATGCACTCACGGATCCCATTCAAGGCGATGTTATCAAAAGGTGCTCGGTTCGCCTTGTTTTTCGGGATTCATTGAACTATATTGATTATTGCTCGAGTAATTGCAAATGCGAATTCTTCGGGAATCTACATTGGAGATCCAACGATGACGCTATTAAAGGTTTTAGCAGTCGCCGTGCTGGCAAGCTATGTTGGGCCGGTGTTCGCGCTGGCACCGTTGCGTTCGTTTGTCGCGGCAGCCGGAGCCCACGACCTCTGTGTGCAGGGTCATTACGCCTATGTAGCCTCGACCGACGCTGGGTTACGGATCTTCGATATTGGCAATTCCGCCGCTCCCGTGCAAGTTGGCGTTTTTGACTCGCCCGGGTCGGCGACCGGTGTGGCCGTCCAAAATGGTCTCGCATACGTGGCGGACGGTACCAGTGGGCTGCGGATTGTCAATGTCAGCAATCCTGCCGCTCCCACGGAAGTCGGATTCTACGATACCCCAAGCTTGGCGCTCAACGTTGCCGTTAGTGGCAATTATGCATATGTCGCGGACGGCTACTCAGGTAGTCTGCGTATCATAGATGTCACCGACCCCGCCGCACCGTTCGAGGTCAGCTCCGTTTCGGCAACTCCGTATGTCGGCGCCTTTGACGTGGCTGTGGTGGGCCATTTTTGCTACGTCCCACTCGGCCCTCGGATCTGTTGCATTGACGTCACCGATCCTGTCCACCCCGTGTTTCGCGGATGGTTGTACACCTACTCCGGCGTGGTCGGGATGGTGGCTCGCGACAATTATGTCTACGCAGCCGTTAACTACGGCTTCGAGATCTACAACTTCGATAATCCCGACGCACCCACCCTCGCTTCCCGCTGGATCAATCCTGTTGCTTCAGGAGATTATGATGTGTATGTCAGTGGCAACTATCTCTTTGTAGCCTACCAGGATGCCGGATTCTCGATCTTTGACATCAGCAATCCGGCGTCTCCCACATACATTGAGTACAGTGATACTCCCGGTACGTGCTACGGCATCGTAACGGCAGGCTGCACAGCCTACGTGGCCGACAACACGACCTTTCGCCTCTACAACATTTCTACGTATGCCCCGTGCCCGGTGCCGCGCGCGCCCGAGCAATTGGTCATCGAGCCGTTGGAAAATCAGGTGCGCCTGACTTGGCCTGCCGTCACGCAGGATACGGATGGTGCGCCGATTTGGCCATACCGTTATACGATCTTTCGCAGCGTCGCGCCGGACGGCCAGTGGGATTCCATCGGTGTGGCGCTTCCAGCCGATTCTATCCACTACACGGATCCCTACGTCGGGGGCGACCGCGGCTTCTATCAGGTTCGGGCCGTAGCGAATTAGCGAAGACGTGATGCGTCGTGCCTGTCGTGGCGAAGAGCAATTCCGACAAGATCGCTTGACGCCGGCAACGAGAACAACCCGGTCCCTGCCATAACCATTGGCAGGGATTCTTTTTGCTGGCGGGATTTCTCCGGTGTGGCACGTCTAATGAAATGCTGCAGGAATATGCCGGAATATCCTGGCTGCTGGTGCGTGTACATCAGGCAGATTCACTAAAATCATATCATACCCCCGATAGCCAACAAAAGCCCGTAAGCATAATACTTACAGGCTTTTCTCTGGTGCACCCCGTAGGACTCGACCCTACAACCCGCTGATTACGAGTCAGCAGAAAATTAATGTTTTACAATATTTTACAAAACGTAAAAGACGGTTTAGGGACAGGCTCGCCTTTCATGTATTTTGCGTACACAGAGTGCCGTATTCCCTGCCTTTTTCACCAACGTTACGACAGATAGGGACAATTCTCGCTTCGCGTCCTCTGTGGGCATACCATGGGCGAGAAGGTAGAGGGCCGAAACAAGTCCCGTTCGATCTGCTCCAGCTTGACAGTGAATCAAAATCGGTTTGGGGGCATCGTGGAGGATTTGAAGAATCTCCGCCGACTGAGCCGGAGTCACAAACCGAGTGGCCGAAATGCCGTAGTCATAATGAACCACGTGTCTTGAATCCGCCGTGGCGACCTCATCGTCATACCATTCCGTTCCGGGGCTTGCTCCCCGCAAATTCAGAATGGAGCGGATTCCGTCAGTCATCACCACCCCATTGAGTTGCCGAGCAGTTAATTGTCCCGAGCGGTAACAGACTCCCGTTTCGACGACTCCAATGTTCCCCGATAAGTGCAAGTACTCGTAGAATCCACCGCCTCCTACGCCGAGAACGCCGATTAGGACAATCGTCGTGACCAGGACTCTCTTGATTTGCCGCCGGAAATTCAATAGCGGATCTCCAGTCTAACAATTATTCAGCAGGCTGCATTGATGGGACAAGCCACGGAACGGATGGCTGCAAGTTAATTCTCGCCGCGCGACACGACGGGGTGCCGACTTGGAGCAGGATGAGTTCGTTGGTCGTCGTGACCATGACCGACGACTCGGCCGCCGGTTATGTTCAGCATTTTGCGGCGTGAATCTACGACCTCTTGGACAGTCGGTAGAGCATGGGTAAACCGAAAAAGAGCAGCAAACTGGAAACCGAGAACCCTCCGATGACGGCAATGGCCAAGGGTTGCTGCATCTGCGAGCCGCTGCCAAGGCCAAGAGCCAGCGGGAGCAATGCCAGAATTGCAGCCAGCGTGGTCATCAGGATTGGCCGGGTACGGACAAGGCTGGCCCGAACAATCGCAGTGTCCAAATCGTCGCCTTGCGCCTGCCGTTGTTTGATCGTGTGCATCACGAAAACAGCGTTTTCCGCGACGATGCCGACAATCATGATCACGCCCACGAAACTGGAGATGTTGAAGGTTACGCCGGTGAGCCGCAGCGCTGCGAACGAGCCGAATAGAGCCAGCAGGGTGATCGGCAAAATGGAAAGTGGCACAGCAAATTCGCCGAATTCAAACAGCAGTACCATGAACACAAGAAGAATCGCCGCAGCGGCCACGATAAGCAAGCCGCGGAACGATTCCTGCTGGGTCTGGTAAACGCCGCCGTACTCCAGCGTCACGCCTTTCGGTAGCACCAGATTGCTTTGCAGTTTCGCCTGAATGTCACGAATCGTGCCTCCCAAATCGCGACCGGAAACCCGTGCGGTTACGGCCACTACCTGCCGCAGTCCTTCGCGATCCAGTTCCGCCTGCCCTGCCGTGCGTTCCACACTGGCGATATTCTTTAAAGGAACGGCAATACCGTTGGGATTGATCAGAGAAAGCGATTCGATGCTCTCCATGTCTGTGCGATAGGCAGACGGATAGCGGACATGAATGCCGATGAGTTTCTCACCGCTCTGAATCGTGCTTTCGGTGGTGCCTTGCATGATAGTTTCGATCTGGTCCCCGATATCGGTCGCATTGAAACCGTAGCGCGCCGCCTTGATTGGATCTACTCTCACGATCATAGAAGGTCCGGAGATGACAATGCCATTGAACGCATCCACCACACCCGGCACGGTTTCGATCTGTTGCGTGATTTGCTCGGCCATCTGCTGCATAATCTGCGGACTGCCCCCGAAGAGTTTGATCTCGATGGGCGAGGGGCTGTTGGTCAGGTCGCCGATCACATCCGCCATAAGCTGAAAGATGTCTATCCGCAGCGCCGGCTGCGACGACTCGATCTTCTCGCGAGCTTCATCAATAATTGTATTGATATCACGGTTGCGCTTCTTCTTCAACTTAACCAGAAAGTCACCCGTGTTAGGCTCCGTGATGAAGAAGCCGAGTTGCGTGCCCGTGCGGCGGGAATACGCCGCGACCTCCGGAATCGCCATCAAGATATGTTCCACACTTGTCAGCATCCGGTTGGTTTCATCGAGTGATGTTCCGGGCGGCGAGGAGTAATCCAGCACAAAGGAGCCTTCATCCATCTCTGGCATGAAATCGCTGCCGATGCCCTTGTATAGAAAGTAGGTTGCCGCGGCGATGAGTACGGCTCCAG
The DNA here is from genome assembly GCA_036504735.1 of bacterium. Classification (NCBI taxonomy): domain Bacteria; species bacterium. The sequence continues at coordinate 17,455 of DASXUQ010000019.1, read as the reverse complement.
CCAATACCGTCCAGCGGAAGCGTAGCAGACGATTGAGACTGCGCTCATACCACCCCGAGATCCGGCTCGCATGGCTGCCTTTGGCCACCTCATGCCGAATGTCTTTCTCCCGCACAAACAGCGACGCGAACAATGGAGCCAGTGAAATAGAGAAGAGGAAAGAAACCGCCAGCGCAATCACCATGGTGATCGAGAGCGATTTGAAGAACGCACCGGTGATGCCGGAAAGAAAGCCCAGCGGAATGAAGATCACAATCGTGCACAGAGTCGAGCCGATAATCGCCGGCATCAATTCGCGAGTTGCGGAAGCGGATGTCTCCCGAAAAGTCCGCCGGGCCTCTTTGACGTTGCCTTCTCGCGGATAGCGGGCGAAGGCATGCTCGATGACAACAATCGCATCGTCAATAATCAGCCCCACCGCTGCGGCGATTCCGCCCAGCGTCATGATGTTGATCGTCTCACCCAGAAGATACAGCACCACCAGACTCACCGAGATCACCGACGGCACAAACAGCACAATCACCAGCATAATTCGGCTGCTGCGCAGGAAGAGGAACATCACCGCCATCGCCAGCAGGATACCGATCAGGATGGCATCCCGTGTGCTCGTGATGGAACCGCTGATAAAGTCACTCTGATCATAGAAGTTCTCGAAGTGCACCCCGGCGGGCAGATTGAGTGTCTTCAGCCGGTTGGTGACGTCTTTGCCGATCTGCACCGTGCTGCCGGTAGGCTGCTTGATAATGTTGATCAGCACCGCGTTGTGGCCATGCGCCGTGGTGCGGATATAATTGTCCGCCACAGCAATTTGTACGTCTGCCACATCCCGCACCAGAATCGGCACACCGTTCTGCGCCGATACCACCACGCTGGCGACATCATCGGTCGTCTTCAGAAGCCCGGATACCAGCGACAGGTAAAGCTGATGGTTGTTATCCACCAGGCCAGCAGAGACAACCGAATTCGCCTTGTTGATGGCATCCGTAACCTGCGGCGCGCTAATATGGTAAGCGGCCATGCGATCCGGCGCAAGCACCACCGTGAACTCTCGCGTGTCCCCGCCCGTGACTTCGATTCTTGCCGCGCCAGAAACGCGCATCAGCGCGGGACGGATCTGATAGAGCGCCAGATCCCGCAATTCCACAAGGCTTAGCGTGTCCGAGGTCAAGCTGTAGCCCTGAATTGGAAACACTGCAACGCTCATTTGCTCGGCCTGGATCGCCGCCGTGGCGGGAAGCTGATTGCGGATATTGGAAATACGGCCTTGCAGCAGTTGCAGCGTCTGCTGCACATTGGCCTTCCACGTGAGCAGGATGGAAATCTCGCTTGAGCCCCGGCTGGTGATCGAGCGCACCACATTCACGCCCGGCAGAGAACTGGCGACCTCTTCGAGCGGCTTGGTGACTTCGGTCATCATCCGCTCGGCGGGTTGCTCGCCGTTATCTGCCAAAATCACAATCCGCGGAAACGTAATGTCCGGAAACAGCGAAACCGGCATTTTCAACGTCACTGCCGCGCCGCAACTTACCAGCGCAATGAGCAGGAACAGGACGGCTTTGCGATGCCGCAGCGCATACTCGAAAGGACTCATCGGGCCTCTCGCGGCGTGGCAGATACTTTTGTGGAATCCGCCAAGGCATATTGCCCCTCGACCACAACAGGCATCCCCGGCTTCAGCCTGTCACTCATCACTTCATCGAGCGAATCTGAGGTCGCGCCCAGATCTATGGGAAGGGTGTGCGACAGCGAGTCCGGCCCGACGATTACAATGGAATGCTGATTGGTCTCATCGTTTCTCAGCACCGCCGATTTGGGAACCAGAAGTGCGTCAGGATGCATGCCAATCACAATGTCCGCGGTGCCGGCCATGCCGGCTTTCAAGAGCGGACTGCCTTGAGACGTCAAATGCAATCGCACGCGGATAGATTGGCTGGCGCTGTCGCTTTGTGGGTTTATGGCGTCTACTGTGGCATCGTATCCCACTTCCGGCAAAGCCTCAATGTGGACGCGCGCCTTCTGTCCGATACGAACTCGCGCTAACTCCCGCGCCGGAATATCTGCTACAAAGACCAATGTACTCAAGTCCACCAGCGTCAATAGCGCATTGCCTTCGGACAAGGTCTGTCCTTCCGTCGCCGTGCGTGCCGCAACCGCGCCGCTGAAGGGAGCCTTCACTGCCACCCGTGTTTGCGTGGATTCTGCCAAGGCCACCATCCGCTCCGCCTCGGCTCGCTCGGCCTCCGTTCGCGCTCGCGACAACAGCGCCCGCGCCCCTTCCACCGCCGCCCGAGACTCGCGCGGCTCAATCCATGCCAGTGTCTGCCCGGCCTTCACTGCTTCTCCATCCTGAACCTTCAACGACGCCAACCGTCCTCCGACGGCAGCGAGCAGATCCTGTTTACGCAGCGCATCGGTTCGCCCGGCCGCATGCACCTCCATATTTGCCACGCCGGTGATTACGGGAACTGTTTTCACCGCGACCACAGCCTTCGGGGTCGATTCCCCTCGCTCTTCGGTGCGAGCCTTCTTGCATCCCGCGTTGACAATTAACAACATCAGCAGGAATGCGACAATCCTCAGTTTCATGGTTGGGTTCCTCCGATGGGAGTCAAAGTCTGTTCCAGTTGGATCCGGAGCTGCACGATGGCAGAGATGGCTTCCAGGTCCGCCAGATTCGCATCCCGCAGCATTTGCTGTGCTGACAGCACTTCGGTGGCGGTGGTGCCCCCACCGGCATAGGTGGAACGAACCAGAAGATAATTTTGCTCGGCGGTCCGGATAGTCTGTCGCAGGGTGCCAAGCGTTTGAAGCCCGCTTTGAATCTGTAGTCGCAGCGTCTGCGCCTGACTGTTCAAGCTGCGCTCCACGATTTGTCGCTGAAGCCGCAGATTCTCGGCGGCGATTTCCGCCTGCTGAATCCGTATCCTCGTTGCGCCCCCGTTGTAAAGCGGCAGAGCGGCGGTGATGCCCGCAGAAAATCCCAGTCCCGTGTAGCGCTCGCCTGCTGGAAGTGCCAGATTGTCCTGCGAGGACAAATAGCCCGCATCCACCGTCAGATCAATCAAGGGGCGGCGTTCCCGGCGTGCAATCTGCACATCTAATTCACTGCGCCGAACATCGAGTGTGGCATTGTGAAGCTCAAGCGTAGAAGCGGGATAGCCCGGCAGGACACGCAGCAGGGAATCGCCATAGCTGATGACCAGCGAATCCAGCGAGCCACGGACCGTAAGATTCGTGTCGGCAGGCACTCCCATGAGCGATTCGAGAGTCAGCATCGTACCCAGGCGCGCCGCATGTGCTTTTTGCTGTGCGACTTCCGCTCCTGCAAGATCCACCTGAGTCTTCAGCACATCCGTATATGGGACCACGCCGCCTGCGTTCATACTGCGCACCAGATCGAAATAGCCCTGCAATTGCCCGGCGCTTTGGCGCTGCAACACCAGCTCGCGATCCGCTTGCAAGAGAGCAATGAACTGTTGCTTGACCTCCGCAACCAAATCCCGCTCGGTCAGCCGGTGTTCTGCCTGCAGCCGCTCCAGATCAATGCCCAGTTGTGCACTTTTCAAACGGCGCACACCGCCATCATAGAGATTCTGCTCAACGGCAAGCTGCCCATTCAGTTGTCCGCCATCGGTAATGGCTGGATCATACCCAAAGGAGCGTGAATCCGGCGCGTAGGATGCTCCCGCCTTCACGCTCACCTGTGGCAGCGCAGTCGCCCCGAGTTCCGAGTGTGCCAATGTGCTGCGGCGCAGTTCATTCTCCGACACATGCAGCTTCAGGCTGTTCTGTTTGGCCAAAACAACGGCTTGCTCCAGAGTCAACGCCGGTGTGGCCTGCGCGATAGCCCGTCCAGCCCCCAGGAGGAGAACACCGCATACAAGAGTAGGTATCACATTCCGCCTCATAGACAAGCCCATGTGAGTAAGGGCGGCTCCGAAAGAAGAACCGCCCGGTTGCTCGCAGAATGCCACCGTACGCATTCCGGTATCTTTATCACTGCTTGCAAATCAGCAGCTTCAGCCCTTCCTTCGCCACCGTCACACTGTCTCCCGCAGCTTTGGTGGGGAGGAACAGCCGATGCGTGCTCTCGTCAAGCGCAACGGTCCGCGCACTCGGCATCGTGGTGACATTCCCTTCCACCGAGAACTTGTTGGGGCTTTCCTCCCGAATCACGGTCAACGTCCCTTCCCGGTTCGACGAAAAGGCGCGGTGCGTCACCGGATCGAAGGCGGCTCCGTCCGATCCTTTGCCGATAGGCAGCGTAGCGATTACCTTGCCACTTTCCGTGTTGCTCACGGCCATAAGTTGATTCCCGCAAGCCGAAAACAGACGGTGATTCTTTCCGTCCAGCGCAATTCCGGTCGGCTCTTCTCCGGGCGCAAGCGGCCACTCGGCAATGGCTTTGTACGTCTTCGGATCGAACACCATGACCTTGCTCTTGTCCTCAAGGTTTACGTACACCCGGCCCGCACCGTCGGAAATCGCAAACTCCGGTTTACCGCTGAGCGGCACATGGCCGACGACCTTCAGGGTCTGCGGATCAATCACCGAAGCATCGTTGCTCCGGCCATTGAAGCAAAAGATGTTCTTCGTTAGCGGCTCATAAATGATGACGTCCGGGTTTTTGCCCTGCACGTCCACTCTGGTGATTACGCTGTCGGTCTTCAGATCAAACACCACAACCGAGGAATCCCCGCCGCAACTGATGAACCCGCGCTGAAACTCCGGCACCAGCGCAATGCCATGCACGCGCGGCGTGTTCAGGATCGGCGAGAGCACTTTGTCGGTCTTGAGGTCGATCACTTCCGTGCGTGTCCCATGGGAGACATACAGCCGCTGCGCAATGCTGTCCACGGTCAGCAAGTCCCAGCGCGCTTCGCCGCCGATGGGCAGCGTAGTAACCAGAGAAGGAAGAGTTGTCTGGCCGAAGGCGACCGCGAACATTGCGGCGCACAGAAGGACAGCAAGCCCCGCTCGATGGATCATTGTAGGAGTTGTTAGGTGCATTTAATGTCTACTTCTTCCCTTCAGCTTTTTCTTCCTTTTCCTCTTGCCTGGTCATCTTCTCGGTCTTGAGAACCTTCCCAGTCTCATCCACCACCACTTCCATTCGGTCCTTGCCGTTCTTGAGGATGACCTCGTAGCTGACGACGTTGTCGCGTGTGGTCTTTTCGCCCTTCTGGATGATCCCCTTGGGATACTCTTTGGCAATCGCATCCTTCACCGCCACAGGCAGCGATGCCTTGGCCACGCCTTCCTCGATCTCCTTAACCGTGCCATCCGCCTTGTACAGAATATCGCGCTTGACTTTGCCATCGCGGCTCTCAATTTCAAAATAGGTCGTGCTGTCCTCGGTCTCCTGACTGGTCCCCACAATCTTGGCTGCGGGATACGCCTTCTGGAATGACGAAAAGACCGCGGCGGGGAGGTCCTTTTTAGCAATCTTCTTTTCCGGGCCTTCCTCCTTCTTGCCTTCAGCAGCCATTGCGAAACCGAAGATTCCAAGAGCAAGAATGGCAGCAAGCGCATAGCGCGCCGTGTGACGTACGTTCATCATGACAAATTCCTTTCTGAAGAAGAATTGAATAGTTGGAAAGACGGACCAGAACAGAACGATGAGCCGGCGGGCAGGCCGCCTTCATAACCACGCCGACCACAGCAGCCCAAGAAACTCTTCCCGTGCTACAATCGGGTATCCGGGCAGAATCGAGTAGCGTTGCTTGAAAATGTTGTCCACACCCCAAATCAAGGAAAAACCGCGCACGGTCGCCGAGAGCCGCAATCCCACAAGATTGGCCGCGTGCAGATGGACGGCCTCGTGTTCCGAAAAGGCGTTGCGTGTCCCCAGCCGTTCATAGCTGACATGGCTGCGAAGCACGAGCGGACATTTGAAGAAACTCTCTTCGTAGTAGAGCCGCGAATATCCGCGGCTGTCCTCCGCACGCCGTTGGCGGACCCCTTTCGCCTGTGCGAACCACCAGGAATCCAGTCGGAATCCATAGCCTAGCGGCACCGAAGCGGCACCACTTATCCCCCACTTTACGTCGCCCCCCGGCTGCGGCCTGTTCCAGAGATAGACTCGATCGCTGTCCACCAGGAAGTGGTTGGCAAAGCGCCCCGGCCGGTCTATTCGCAGCAGTTCCACATTGATAGACGCCGCCTGGCGCTGCCAGCCCAAACCCAGTTCAGACTTCAGATACCGGTCCAATCCGGGAAGATGGCCGGGCAACACTCCGGCATAACGATCCTGAAGATCGGCAAACTCCGGCGCGATGAGCAACGGACGGCCGCCAATGCGGAAGGAGCCATACCGCCAGGCCAGTGGCACCATCTCTTCCACATACTCCGTACCGCCCAACAGGTAGAGATTGTGGTAGGAGCGAGAGTGGCCCGCGAAACCAATATCCGGCAGCAGGCTTGCTTCGTATGGGCTGTCTTGCCGCCAATAGGATTCCTTGCGCAGCGAGGCAAAGGCACGTCCGCTCACCCATCGTAGACTGATCAAGTCGCGCACAGCAAGACTGGCCGCCAGTTCATAGGTTTGCTTGATGCCGGGATAATCCATGGTGGCGACAACGCCGGACTGCTCGAATGTAAATCGCTGATGCGGCAGCCGCGCATGGCCCTCGAGTATCCAACCGCGATCCATCTCCCGCAGCGCCAAGGGATTCCCCCATTCTTCGCGGTCCTGGCGCAGATAGAAACTGAGCGACGGCGCAAAGCTGCCGCGCTGAGCGTCTTGCTGTGCCAGCTTCAGAATCCCGTCCCGCCGCTCATAGTAGGGATGAAACGGACTTACTGAAGACCGCGCCTGATACGATGAAGCGGCATAGGTAAACGTTCCCCGCCATGTCCGGCCCGCATCAAAGCCGAGTTGCGACCGGATTCGCCGCGACCAACTCCCGTTTTCCTGTTTCCAGGGGTGCGCGTAACGGTTCACCGTACTGTAAACCGCCATCCGCCCGTCAATTTCCAGCGTCAGACGCCGGACTATTTTCCGGCTGTATGTAAAATCACCATCGGTGTAATTGTAGTAGCCACGCCGCACATGCAACTCGGCATACTGACTGCCCACCGGAAACGTCCGGCTGCTCAGCGCGAACATTCCCGCTGCGCCCCCGTTCAGAAAATCAAACCCCATCGCCCCCAATTCTGAGACCGGCTGTTGATTGCTGTCATAGAGCCCATCGCCCAGACGGTTCTGCGGAATGCCGTCCATTTCGGCACGGCATTCCCACGGCAGCAGACTCCACGGCCGAAACAGCATGGGCGCGCCGGGTGTGCCGTAATCCAGCGGGTACATGCCGGGGTATTTGCGCAGGACGTCTCCCAATTCCTCATACGGCAGCGTGCGCAAGTCCTCTTGCGTGAACAGCGGAAACTGGGCATACGCGGGCAAAACTGCCGCCAGCGCCGCCGCAACTCTGATGAGCACAAGGAGATGTGATTTCACAAGGCAATGAGGTTATTTGAGAAGCAGCATTTTCTCGGTTTGGATGGTTTCCCCGGCTTCCAGCCGCGCGAAGTAAAGGCCTGATGAGAAGGTTGAACCATCAAGCGTCACGCGATGGTCGCCTGCACTCAGCATGGCATCCGTCAACACTTCCACCAATCTTCCGTTGACATCATAAACCGTCAGCCGTGCGTGTTCGGCCGCCGGCAGAGAGAAGCGAATCACGGCACTGGCATTGAACGGATTGGGATACACCGGCCATAACTCGAATCCGGCAGGTCGCGGCGCGGGTTGCCCGGGACTCGCAGACACGGCACGCACCACGGAAAACGTGTCAATGACAGTTCCCGCTGAAGTGATAGCGGCAAAATACAGCCGGCTGCTGGCAATCTCTACTTTGCAGAAATGGTTAGACCGGCTGGTGACAACGATATGAGGATAGCCGGGGTTTGGGTCATACAAAGGCGCGCCGCCGCCTCCGGTCGTGATGTGCTGCACGCCGTTTACCACCGCCCGGGCATAGTAGTGATTATGCCCGCCGAACACGATAGATACGCCATACTGCTCACACAACGGCTGAATAGATGTTTGCACCGTCACATTGTTTTCGTGGTCACCCCCGGCTGACCATCCGGGTTCATGCAGAACAATAAACTTCCAGGGCTTGGATGCCGTCGCAAGATCATGGGCAAGCCAGGCCAACTCCGCCGAACCCGCACCGTAGCTTGTATACTGGTCCAGCACAGCAAAGTGCGCGGGACCGAAATCAAAGGACCAGTAATGATGAGCAACATAGGGATACGGGAAATACTTGGCAAACAGGATGCCTGTCCCTTCATGATTCCCCATGCAGGATTGGTAAGGCAGATTTGCCAGCAAAGACCGGATATGGGGATAGGCGGAACTGAAGAACTCGCTGTCCCAATAGGATTCCGTATTGCCGTCCGCCACCAGGTCGCCGACAGAAATCACCAAGGAGTGATAGTCCGAATCGCTCCCGTCCGTGCTAAACATGCCATTGGCAACCGCATCGTGCGTCGCCGGGTTGCTCCGCGTGTCGCCGTAGGCCAGAAATTTCAGCCTTGTAATACTATCGGCCAGCGCCGCCCGGAAGGATCCGCTGAAGACCTGTGTGCCCGATGTGCCCCGGTAATCATACTCGTTGCCGGGTACCAGACCGATGATGGTGTAACGGTGCTGATGATCGCTGCCGTATTCCACGGTTTGCTCTGTTCCCAGTGAATACGTCGTGTCGCGACCCCAGTCGAAAGTACACAGCGCGGTTGTTGTCAACTGCCAGAGAATTTCCATTTCAGTATTCGTGCCGCCGTAAATGACATAGGGAGCCTTGCGCATCACTGCAAGCGCCTGTTCCACAACGATCAACAGTAACATGCCTATGAAAAGCGTTCGAGTCAGTTTCATAGACTTCCTTCCGAGGGGTTCACGTAGAGCATGCCGCCGAACACACCAGAAGATTCAATATAGCCTTCTAAGATGAAATGAACGTGAAAACGCCCGGGATCTCTGGAGAGTACCGGGCGTCGTGCATAGTCAGGTAAAGAGAAGTCAGGTCAGCGGATCAACAGGCAGCGTCACGGTGAAAGTTGCACCCCGTCCCTCTTCACTCTTGACCGTCAACGTGCCGCGATGCATCTGAACGATCTGCGCAGCGATTGCCAGGCCGAGACCGCACCCGCCCCCCTGACCGCGATGGGCCTCACAGCGGTAGAAGCGCTGAAAGATTCGTGGCTGATCCGCGTGGGCGATCCCCGGACCGTTGTCGTCCACACTGACCTCAACGGTTCCTGATGGGATTCCAGCCAGCCGGAGCGAGACCTTCACCATACCGTGATCGGTAGAATATTTCACGGCGTTGTCCAGCAGGTTCAGAAAGACGCTCTTCAGTTTCTCCCCGTCCGCGCGTATCTCGATGGCGTCTTCAACATACACTTCAATCTTCGTACCTTTCGGCTCTGCAAGGAAGATAGTGCGCTGTACGCACTCCACCAGCAGTTCGTCCAGTCTCACCGGTTCTGTTCGTAGATCAGAAGGGTTCGCGTCCAGCCTCGCTAACATGAGAAGCTGGCTCGACATGCGGGTCAGACGGTCAATCTCTCCTAAGGATATCCGAATGCTCTCGCGGATGGATGGGCTCTCCGTTTCACGCAGCGCAAGCTCGAGTTCGGTTCGGATCACGGCCAGTGGAGAGCGGATCTCATGAGACGCATCCGCCACAAATTGGCGCTGACTGTGAAACGCGGACTCAAGGCGCTCTATGAGGTCATTCAGCGTTTCGCCCAGCCGGCGAACTTCATCCTGCGCTCGCGGCAGATCCAGCCTCGCATCCAGATTCTGGGCGGAGATCCGACGAGCGGCCTCAGTCATCTCGGTAATGGGTCGGAACGCCGCATGGGTTATCCCATACGCGGCCAGTCCGGTCAGCAGGAGGACCACAGGGATTGCGATCTCAAAAAGCAGCCGCAGATGCTCCAGTTCCTCAAGCAGGTCATGCATGGGAGCCGCCAGTTCCAGCACATACGGCACCTTTTCGTCGATCTCCACCGGCTGCCATAAGGCGCGGTAATACCGCCCGCCTACCAGCAGCGTGGCACGTTGTACCGCTCCGTGAAAGGCCCTTGGCCCTGCATCGTCCGGCGACTGCTGCAACAGACTATCTGCCATCACTAACTGACCGGAAGGCAGTAATAATTGCAAACGTGCGCCCGCAAGACCTTCCGTAGTAAGGCTTCTGAGCCACGCCCCTTTCGGATCTTCCTGATCGTTGACGTCTTCTTCAATCTCTGTCAGGAGTTTACCGGCATGAGCCTGAAGCAGCGCGTCCAGTTTTGCCAAACGGGCGTCACGTGTGCTGCGGTAGACGGCAAAAGCAAAGATGGAAATCAGCAGGCCGAATACTAGCGTGTAGGCGATGACCAGCTTGGCCTTGATCGTAAGGGCTGGCAGATGAACGTTCATGGCTCGCGCTCCGCAAAGATGTAGCCGCTGCCGCGCACGGTGTGGATCAGCGGCTTGTCAAACCCTTTGTCTATCTTCTGCCGGAGGAATTTCACCGCAGCTTCGATGACGTTGCTGCGCGGCTCAAAGTTCATGTCCCATATATGCTCGGAGATCTGCTCACGGGAAAGCACCGTATCCGGATGGAGCATAAAGTACTCCAACAAGGCAAATTCTTTGGCGGAGAGCCGTATCTCAGTGCCTTCCCGGCGGGCACAATGTCTTTGCTGATCGAGACTCAAGCCATACAGTTCGATCACGGACGTTTTCGTGGCGCTGTTGCGACGCACCAGTGACCGCAGCCTCGCCACCAATTCTCCGAAGTGAAATGGCTTGGTCAAATAGTCATCGGCGCCCGTATCCAGTCCCTTGATCTTATCACTGACGTCATCGAGTGCGGTGAGCATCAGGATCGGCGTCAACACACCCGCCCGTCTAAGGTTGCGGCATGTCTGCCAGCCATCCTGCCGTGGCATCATCACGTCCAGAATAAGGACATCATAGTCGCTGCTGGCCGCCAACTCTTCGCCATGCAGTCCATCTTCCGCCACATCCACAGCAAAACTCTCTGCCCGCAGACTCTTGGACACGGTGGCAGCAATCTTTTTGTCATCTTCGATCAGCAAAATGCGCATAGAGGCAACCAGAGAAAGAAGCAGGGGATTTTCACCATCAATATGCGAAGAATTTCTGTGAGTTGCATCAAGAAGGAGCCCGTAACTGCTTGCGCTCAAAGTGAAAGGAGGCGTTCGGCATCCGCGTACGATACCCGTGTGAAATTCGGAAGTTCCATAAAAATAAATCGTTTAAAACAGGCAGGTGTTTAGTTGGGTGACATGATAATGATTATTCTCATTAGCGACTGGTGCATTCCCATGCACATAAACAGAAACGCCTGTAAGTCTGTGACTTGCAGGCGTTTACGGTTGGTGCCCCCAGTAGGACTCGAACCTACAACCCGCTGATTAAGAGAAATTTGTATCATATTGAAAAACAAGATGTTACTGACTGCGAGAGACGGTTTAGCGACAATTTCGACAAAACGCCTTCGCGCCGTCGGAAGGTGCCGTACTGCCACCATCAAGCTATAGCCAACGTGATTACTGGGCAATGCGAATGCCTGTGGCCTTGCGGCTCGGCGCTGAATAGGGCCGAGCAGAAGTGAACCGATCATCCAACCAAACTCTCGCCCCGAACGATGGACTATCTAAGTAGCAGGCTCCCCATTACTGAAGAGCCTGCTTGCTAACGAAATGCCCTATAGCTTATCCTTGACACAATGGCAAGAAACCGCTACCTGTAATGTGCCCGAATCATTTTGTGCGCACGAATTCGATGCGGCGATTCTTCTGTTTGCCTTCGGTAGTCTTGTTATCACCTATGGGATTCTCCGGTCCGAAGCCCCTGGTGGTCATCCGTTTTTCGTCAATGCCTTTCTTAACCAGCCACTGCTTTACGGAATTGGCGCGAGCCTCGGATAGCTTCAGATTCCTGTCCCGGCTGCCCGTGGCATCGGTATACCCGTTGATCGCCACTTCGATCTTGGGATTGTCACGCAGCGTCTCATAGGCGTCGTTCAGGATCTTCTCTGAGGCGGGGAGGATCTCCGCACTGTTGGTTCTGAAGACAATGCCTTCCAGCACGATGGGCTTGCCGACTTCGGTGATCGCGATCTTCGGAACGTCATCGGCGGGATTCAGCGGATCGGTCCCACGCGCCACTTCGGTGCCGTCGTCTACAGTGCCACCATCAGTGTCCTTCTTCAACGGATCCGTATGGTACTTTAAGACCTCATCCCCGTCGGTCAACTTGTCGCCGTCACTATCCTTGTTCAGCGGGTCCGTGTGATACTTCAGCACTTCATCGCCGTCGGTCAGCCCGTCACCGTCGGTGTCAGCCTTCAGAGGATCTGTCTTGTACTGCAGGACTTCATCGCCATCCGTCAGCCCGTCTCCGTCCGTGTCCTTCTTCAAGGGATCGGTGTGGTACTTCAGCACTTCATCGCCGTCTGTCAAGCCGTCAGTGTCCGTGTCCTTGATCAGCGGGTCGGTGTGATATTTCAGGTACTCATCACCATCCGTAAGTCCGTCGCCGTCCGTGTCGGGGTTCTTCGGATTCGTTCCCAGTTGCTTTTCCAGTTTGTTGTTCAACCCATCACCGTCAGGATCAGGATTTGGCGCGCCCAATCGTATGCGCAGCCCCAGTACACCGCTGAAGTAGCTGTCCTGCGTCGTCGTCTTTGTATTGGTATTAAGATCCTTGCTCAGGGATTGATTGAAGCCCCCACGCACTTCGAGAGACCAGTCTTTGTCAATCAGGTATTCCAAACCTAAGCCCGCCGGCGCCACGCCGGTCCAACCGCGATATTTGGTCCCGGCGCGCGTCACAGCCGGAGACTTAGAGTTATCAAAGTGTAGCGCGCCAAAGCCGCCATAGAGGAAAGGGATCATCCGCGCGGAATGAACCGGACAGAAGCGCAGCCGCAGGTCGATCGGAATCAACTCCGTGCGCATGTCCTTGCCGAGCAGCGCTCCGAGTCCCCAACCGAGTTCAAGTTGAAACGGATTCGAAAGCGGACAGGCTATACTGGCGCGCTCGTGTAATCCGGGTCTTGCGTCCGCGTCGCTGTTGTTATCGTACACTATGCCGCCCTCTACTCCTCCCATGAATCCCATGTCCTTGTACTGAGCAGTAGCAGGCAATACCGTGGCCAGCACCAGCGCCAGACCGAACAGAACACGTAAACTTGCTTTCATGCGTTTGCTCCTCTATGGATTTTTCGCCCGCGCCCGTGAACCAACTTACCATGACCCCGGTTCACCCGATGCGGGATTCGAACCGGCCGGACTTTGGAACTAATTGATTGCATTAACTTTGAACGCGCAGCGATGCAAATGGACCTCCAAAACGAGAAAGCGAATCAGGGCACTAATCACGGGGCCAAGACTCGCTTTTCTATGATGCAGATCGAAGGGAAACCCTGCGCACTGTGCGTTTTCAAACTACACAAATCACCTGACAATGTCAAGAGCATGACTCGCGGTCAGCAACTCACCGCGCATTCAGCACCAGCGGCAGAGAAATTCGTCCGTCCTGTGCTTGCGCCTTGATTTCTACATCCTGAAGCATCAGGCGCGCATCCTCGATGCTCCCCTGGTGGATCAAATACCCCTTGATGGCCGAAGCGCGACGGCGCGCCAGATCGCGAAGATTATCTTCGGGAACGTCGTATTCGGCAATGATTCTCTGCAAAGCCGCAATCGTTACCGCCAACTTGTATTCCTGTTTGTCGCGTTTCTTTCCGGATGAATCCAAGGGCGCAATGAGACTGTCGGGCGACATCTTGAAACGATCCACATAAAGCGCTTTCACTTTCGACTGCTCCAAAACGGAGAGCGGTTTCTCTTCCACAGATGTTTCTTCGCCACGCACCTGTTTCAAAATGGAGCTGACGGCGATGGCGCGGCGGTCGGCGGAATCGGAAGCCGTCCCGCGAATATCCAGAAGCAGTTGCGGCCGCTCCGTCAGCGCTTTGGCAACACTCGCAAGCTTCGGCAATTGGGTCGCATCGAGGGAGTCCACACCCGGTAAGAAGTTGACCGAACTGAGGTCCTCGCCTCCGCCGAACAGGCTGCCGATCAATGCAAACGGCGCCGTCACCGCTTTCGTCGCCAGGTTGAGAAGGATTTTCACAATCAGCGGCATAACCTTGAATTTCGGATCGTTCAGATCGCCCGACACCGGTATGTCGAGATCAATCACGCCATGACGATCTTTGAGCAGGGCGATAGCCAGCCTGACCGGCAACTTGGTAACATCGGGTCCGTCCACCCGCTCGCCGAGCGTGAGTTGATCCATGACCACATGGTTCGTCGCATCCAAAGAACTCTTGGACAGCTTGTAGTGCAAGTCAAGGGACAGCTTTCCCTTGTCGATGCGATAACCGGCATACTTGCCCGCGTAGGGTGTGAACGTGGTCAACTCGATGCCGTGGAACTTCATCGTGATGTCGGTAAAGGCCTCCCCGCTGAGCGGATTGACTTGTCCCTCGATTTCCACGGGTGCGTACTTGTCCACCTTGCCCTGCAAGGCAACATCCGCCCGCGCCAATTGTTCCGATGAGAGTCCCTTGATGGCACCGTTCAAACTCTCAATGCTGATGGTAAATCCCGGCGTAAGCGTCAGATCGGTAAAATTGAGCGAGCCGTTCGAAACTTGTACCGATCCTACGGTTACGCTTGTACTGGGCTGCGTCTGAACTGTGTCGCTATCGGCGGGGGCTGTCATAATACTCTGAAGATTCGTAGAGCGGTCGGCCGCGATCGCATAGCGGACATAGGGGCTTTGCAACGCAATCTCACGGATATGCAGCGACGGCGGCTCGCTGTGATAATCCACTTGCTTCAGTTCGAGTTTCGACCACCTCAGGAAATCCTGCTGTGCCACACGATCTATCGTTCGCAATGACGCCGATGAGACATCGCCCGTGAAGTCTATCACGTTGACGGTATCACGACGCAAATAGTGAATCTGACCGGATGAAGAAAGTGTGCCACTCTTCAGATCCAGTTTCGCATAGCGACTCAAATATGGCTGACAATCGGCAAGCGGAATGGTCTCCGCGGACAATGTCAAGTCCGCTGTGATTGGATTCAATCCCAAGGTACCCGCGAGGGTGACATTTCCCGAATGATTGATTCCGGCCTGTAGAGACAGCGCCACCTGAGACGGACGGCCGATACTCACGCTGTCCACTGTGAGGGCGATAGGTTCGATCACCCAGTTTGCCGATGGATCTGTGGAAAGGTCGGTGATGTGAGCAGAGTAATCCTTGACTTCGATGCGCTGAATATCCACGACCCACGGAGCGGTAGAATCCGTCGGAGCGGCCGGTGTGGTCTCCGCTCCTTTGAGCGTGAGCAAATCTGCCAGACTGGTATTGCCCAGTGAATCTACCGTAGTCTGCACGGCGCATTTCTCGGAATGAATCAGCCCGATTTGCACAAGCCGGTGTTGTGGATCAACGTCCACGTTCTTTATGTCGAAACTGCCCATTTGAAACGGCGTGGATCGCGAGGCCTTGTCGGCAATCGTCAGATCCGATAACGAGAACTCGCCGTTATGGACCTGGTATGCCAGCGAATCCGAAGAGTAATCCACAACGTAGTCGGCGGAAAGACCGATCTTGCCGCTCGGGACATCAAACTTAAGTCGGTCCTGCACATAAGACCAGAGGGTATGCGCTTCAATCCCGGACAATGCGAGATGACCGGCGGAGCGCAGCGGCGAAACGGCTACGTTGCCGCGCCAGTGCATGACCTCGCCGTGATTCGTACTGGCTTCAAATTCATAGAGCCCTTCTTTACGCGGCAGCGTCGTAAAATCCCGTAGCGAGAAACCGAGCGAATCAAATTGCGCCACGAACGGAACCGCCCGATTGTCGTCTTCAAATACGGCCTGTCCCTTCTCAATGGCAAGATTCTCCAGAATCAGTCGAGGCAACTCCCGCTTCGGTGTTGACTTGATCGTATCGGGTGGCTGGGTCCGCGGCATCAGCTCACTCAGATTCGCTTGTCCACCTTTGCGGATGGCAAAGCGGACAAATGGCTTAGTAACTCGGAACTCGCCAAAGGTATACGCCCGACGCACGAGTGAAGATGCCTTGAAGTTGAGGTACATTTCTTCGAATCCCAGGCAACGTGCACCGCTGGAATCAGGAACAGAGAAACCTCGAATAGTCACCGACAAGGCAAACGGATTAATCTTCACCTCGTGAATCGCCACCCGCTGCCCTGTATACTGCGACAACATCTCTATGGCCTTTGACTTGACAATTCCGGGCGTCACGAAGAAGCCGATAACCGCATATGACGCTACTAAGAGCACGATGATGAGGGCTATACGGAGTGATCTGCGGTGCATACTGAAAACCGATCCTATTTTGGGGAGACTGCTGACGTGGAACTGCCCATTGAGACTTGCCTATTTCTCTGCGCTAAACCAACGATAAAGAGCGCCGGCCAGAATCGCACCGACAATTGGTGCCAGCCAGAACAGCCATAACTGACTCAGTGCCCAGTCTCCTACAAACAACGCGGTTGCCGTGCTGCGTGCAGGATTTACTGAGGCATTCGTTACCGGGATGTCGATCAGATGGATCAGAGTTAAGGCTAGACCAATCGCGGTGGGAGCAAAGCCCTCGGCGCGACGGAATCTGTCGCGCCGAGGATAACGGTCAGGAAGAAGGCCGGTGCGCATGGCACAAATGCGTTGGGCAATCGGTCATGGCGAGAAGATACCCCCGGTTGCGGCTCAGCAGGACCGCCGTGCCTCAATCTGAAGAGTTTGTCTTACTTCTTCTTAGCGGGTGCCTTAGCGTTGATCCGCGCGATTTCAGCCTGCGCGTCAACAACGGACTGCGTACCAGTGAACTTCGGGTTTCCTACGAAATCGCTAAGCGCCTTAGCTTTGACAGTGTTCTTCGTGTGCATCTTCATGATCTTATCAAACTGGGTCTTCGCCAACTCGTTTTTCGCCTTCATGGCTGCCGGGGTATTCGGGTACTTGTTGATCAGTTCGTCCCAGTTCTTCTTGTCTGCATAGAGCTGGTCTGCCAGAGCGTTGCGCGCCTGAGCGGCGGCCTGGGAATTCGGGTAGCGGGTGAGGACACCGTTGAAATCCTTGGCATCGAGCATCTTCTTGGCCGCAGCATCGTCCATTGCGGTCTGAGCCTTGGGTCCGAAGGATGTCTGGCCATAGGTCTTCACGACGTCGTCATACTTGCCTTCATTGAAGAGCCTTTCCGCCACCTTATCCTTTGCCTGCGTGGCAACGGGAGTTGTCGGATACTTTGCCAGCACTTCTTCGTACTTCCCTTGGTCAAACAGCTTCTGGGCGCGTTGTTCCGGAGAAGCACAACCGCCAAGCAAGAGGCCAATGACGGCGAGGGCAGCGATGACAGCAACTGTGCGTTTCATGGAG